>CAZUAH010000322.1:0-15288 GCA_964617665.1 uncultured Pirellulaceae bacterium | reverse complement strand
TCGATTTCGTTTGCCCCATGGACTACACCCAAAGCGACCTGAACTTCATCGGCCTAGTCAGCAACCAACTGAAGCTGGTCGAAGGCCGCATTCCGATCTACCCAGGGATCGGACAATGGCGGCTCTCCGACGACCGAACGGTGGGCCAAATCTACCACGCCCGCAAACTCGGCGCCGCCGGTTTCACGATTTTCGATCTCAGCCGCGGCTCGGCTGAATCGGTCGTGCCGGCAATTGCCGCTGGCGTCGGCAAGCAGAAGGCCGTACCGCCGCATAGGGGAAAATGACGCATTCCCGGCCAGCACGACCTGTTCCATCGCGTGAACGCCTTGGTGGGTCTCGTCGCTCGTAGTCCCGCATTCGTGGGCTCTATTGTGCGACGGAGCCGCCTGAAGGCGGTACTACGAACAGAAAGTAGGTTATGCTTCAGCATAGCGGACTTGTCCGAAGCCGTTGTGCCAAAGCAAAACCTACGCGACTTCCTCAACCCTCCCGGATTTCGCGTTTCTCCGGATCGTAAATCTGTCGGCTACCGGTATCGAAGGCTCGCATGGCCATCAGTGCCGGCACGCAGTGCGTGTAGCCTGCTTCGATCGGCGCGTTGCAGGCTTTACGTGTCCGCAGGCACTGGAGCCAATCGAGGAAGTGGTCGGGAGTCTCCACGGCTTCGACCGGCGTTTCCTCCTTGGGCGCTTCGCTGGGCTTGATCGCACCGGCACTGGAATAGGACGGCGTTCGCCATCGAGTCAGATCCATCACCCCTTGGTCGCCGTAGATCTTGAACACGCTGCCACTGCCGTTGCCGAAGTTGGTCGAGTAGCTGACCATGAGCCCTTCCGGGTAGATCCAGGTGGCCTGGGCGTGATCGGGGCATGTGAAGCCGTATTCGTCCTTCCAAGTGAACGTGCCGCCCTGTGCCACGCAGCTAACGGGGAGCGTGGTGCCGACGATGTAGTTGTACAAGTCGATGAAGTGGCAGCCCAGGTTGGGAATTGGGCCGTCGGAAAATTCGCGGTAGCCGTACCAGCCGGTCAGTAGCTTGGCGTCGAAGGGCCGCATCGGCCGGTCCATCAAGAATTCCTTCCAATCCACGTCTTCTTCTTTCAATTCCTCGGATCGCTGCATCCACGAGTACCAATAGGGCTTACTACCGTTGCGGCATTGCTCGATCCGCGAGACCTTACCGATCGCGCCGGTGCGGAACAGTTCGCGGCAGCCCGTGCTGGTGGGATAGCTGCGGACTTGCGTGCCAATCTGCACCACGATGTCGTTGACTTTGACCGCATCGCAGCATCTATTGAGCGACTCCATGTCCATCGCCAGCGGCTTCTCGCAGTAGGCATCCTTCTTCACCTTTGCGGCCGCTTCCAGGTGTGCGGCGTGATGATGATCGCAGGAGGCGATCATGACGGCGTCGATGTCTTCCTGGGCCATAATGTCGCGGTAAGACACGAACTGCCGTCCCGGACGACCGTACCACTCCTTGCAGAGCTCGGCCGCCCGTTCGCGCCGGAGTCGCCACGGGTCGCTGACCGCAGTGATCTCGACGTTCTGCTCTTTGTCGTGCGCATGGACCCCGGGCATGTGCGCCCTCGTGCCGCGGCCCCCGCAGCCGATCACGCCGATCGAGATCCGTCCATTCGCTCCCACGATTCGCGCGTAGCTGGTCGCGGTGAGACCGAGTGCTGCTCCGGCCGAAGCCGTAGCGAGGAATTGGCGGCGGGAAGGCTTCTTCGTCGGCATCGTTCATCCTCCAGGGTGGGCGGGAAAGTGAAGGCGGGACGGGCTGGCGGCCATCTTCGTCCCGCCGTTGCAGCAGTCGGTTGTACGCCCCTGCCGCGCGCAAGTCAACTCTTGCGGCAAAGATGCCTTGATCGAGGAATCACGAGACTTGCTTGTCACATTCGCTGCCCTGTTTCGTCTTACTTTCGTGTTTGCCGAAACGAGTGGGCAGATCCGTCCCTTTGCACATCATTTTGCATGCAACGAGGAGCCTGCGTCGCGTGAACCGTCTTGCGGAGCTCGTACCGAACACTTCCAGGTTAGAGCAGCCATCTTTTTTCGTTTTTTCTGAGACTCAGCCATTGACTCTCCCCTTACTGGAGGCCGTATGCTCAGGATATCGGCTCGGCGGGGGAACCGCACAGAGCGGCTTCGCCGGACGTCGTTTCGATAATCGCGACAAGGGAGACCCAAACATGTACAGCATCGGTGAGTTCTCGAAGATCACTGGGCTCTCAGTAAAGACGCTCCGTTTCTACCACGAAAAAGGCGTCTTGCTGCCGCCTTGCATCGACGACGAAACGGGATATCGCTACTACGACGCTGGGAGCGCGGAGAAAGCCCGCGTCGTGGCTCGTCTTCGCGAGATGGAGTTCTCGCTAAACCAGATCAAGGAGATGCTTGAATGTGCGGAGGACGAGGCCGATATTCTCGATTTCCTGGAAGCGCAACAAGCTGCGATTGCCGAGCGGATTCGGCACTATCGAAACGTAACAGATTCTCTGCAACAGATCATTTCCAATGAACGGGAGGCAAGAATGGCCATGAAAGGTGCGGGGTTTGAAGTGCAGGAGAAGGACGTCGAGTCGGTGCTGATCGCCGGTATTCGGATGAAAGGCAAGTACAGCGACTGTGGCAAAGGCTTTGCGAAAATCGGCAAGGCTTGCGGGCGACACATCCGCGGAAAGCCGTTCAACCTGTACTACGATGGAGAGTACCGGGAAGAAGATGCAGACCTGGAGGCCTGCTTTCCGATCCGCAAACGCGTCGATGCTGAGGGCATATCGGTGCGCGAACTACAGGGCGGACATTGCGTCACGCTGCTGCACCGGGGTCCGTGGTACGAGTTGGGCCGCTCGTACGCGAAGATCATGGATTACGTCAAGCAGAAAGACTACGAGGCGCTTCTTCCGTATCGTGAGGTGTACCTGAAGGGCCCCGGAATGATCTTCCGCGGCAATCCCAAGAAGTATCTGACCGAGATCCAAATCTTGGTCAAAGCGTGAGGCTCGAAGTAGCGTCGCCACAGCGGCAAGGTGCCAAGCCGTCGGCACTATTCGCACATCACGCGAAAGCCGACGTTGTAGACGCACTGGTACGGACGGTAGCCCAAGCGGAAGCTGGATGTACATCGTTTGGGCCGGTCTCGCCACGAGCCGCCGCGCACGACTTTTCGATCACTGCTTGTGGCGGCATCTCGACCATCAGCATCTTCGCGGGAATAGGATCGGTAGTTAGTCGCGGTCCATTCTGCCACGTTGCCGTGCATGTCGCACAGTCCCCATGCGTTCGGCTGATACTTGCCCGGTGCTATCGACAGCACGGCTCCGTCGTCGTACCGAGCGTCCTTGGGGATCCAGTCGTCGTACTTGGACGGGTTGTCGATCGGTTTGTCCAGGATGTACCAGTCGCGGGCCAGGTGGCCTATTTTGGCGTCGGCCATATTGGCAAACTGCGAGAAATCGGTATCCAGGTCGCCGTAGTACGTCGGAGTTGCCGTGCCGGCGCGGCAGGCATATTCCCACTGGGTTTCAGTAGGCAGGGAGAACCGATAACCCGTCTTCTCCGACAGCCAACGGCAAAAGGCCATCGTTTGGCTCCATGACACTCGTACCACAGGTTGTTCCGGCCGATTCACAGGATGCCCGTGGACGCCGTGGCATGCGCTTAGCATCGATTCGAAGTGGCTGTCGTGGTTGGGCTCGAACTGCGCATATTGCTGATTGGTCACTTCGCACGCGCCCATCCAGAACGGTCTTTCGATCTGCACTTTTAGCGGCGGACCTTCATCGTCGGCATCGAGGGCACTGCCCATGACGAACTCGCCCGCCGGGATAAGGACCAATTGCATGGTTAAGCCGTCGCCCAATTCGATCGACCGACGCGTGCTGGGGCCGGCAGCCTGTTGGAGTCGCTTCGCTTCCGCAGCATCGAACGGCCAGTTGTCGCAGTAGACACGCGAGAGCGCTTTTTCTGCGGGCGGATCAGGCAGAATCGGAGCGACGCGACGGCAGTAGATCGAGTCGGGATCGGGCGGAGGTATGGCCTCCGGATCGTCGTCGACGTTGCCGTACTTTTTCAGAAGATCGCGTCGGCGTTCTCGTTGTCGGCCGGGATCGCCTACGTCCTCACCCCATGTGCCGTGGTAGGGACAATTCATGTCGATCCAGGTAATCAGTCGGTCCCATCCCTCGGCGTCCAGCTTCACGCCGTGATGACCTTTGTCAAGCATCTGCACGAGTTGTGTCGTGTCGGAGTGAAATTCCATGGGCGTAAGTAGGTGATAATCGCTCTCCAGTCCCGGTCGCCGGACGAAGCGATGCAGTTCGGAGTAGCCGACGGAGAAACGTCCCCCCATGGCGGCCATGCCGTGGATGCGATAATCGGAAATCTTCTCCGTGCCTCGAAGGTCCGCGATCTGGCCACCGTCGGGTTGCGGCTGGCCGTCGTGGCAGCCGACACAGTGTTTGTCGATCACCGGCTGAACTTCGCGGGCATAAGCGAAACCTCGCGTCGGGCCGTACCAAGACTTGATTTCTGCCGGTGGTTCTGCCAAGGCCAGAGTCTGCTTGGTTGGCGGGGCGGTGTTTTGGGGCTCGTGGCAGCCAGCACAAGTCAAGAACTCGCCGGGCATGGCCGTCATCCAACTGCGCATCAGTTGTAAGGCTTTGCCTTCGTCATCCAGGGGCTGGAGGGCGATTGGTGTGTTCGCTGGAACGCGGAACCGAGCTGATCCGTCCTCGAAGACCGGCACCGTGCCAATTACGCGTTTGATGTCCCAGGGGCCGTCCATGCCCACCACGCCCATCGAACCGCTGAGATTGTGATAGGCAAAATGATAGGTGAACAGTCGCAACGCTTTGACTGTGCCTCGGGGAATTCCCTTCAGACCGTCCCCGACGTAGATATCAGGAATATAGACTTCGGCGTCGCAGCGCGTGAGGTCAACGTTGTCGGGGATCACAGGTGGAGCCGCTGTCTTGCGAAATGGGACTGGCTCGAGTAACGCATACCCCGGCGACTCGGCGATCAACAACATGTTGTCGAACACGTCGACGAGGTAGATCCCCCAGAGCGATGTCGGCGTGGGCTTGGACGAAACCAAGAAGTACTTTTCGCTAAGCGGGTAAGGATGTAGAAACTTTGGCCAACTGTCCCGCGTCAGTCCATCGGCAATGGTGGGCTCGACCTTCTGACCGTAGCCGGGAATGCTCTGCACGACGCCATCGGCTTCGAAGCGTCCGAGTGCGGGGTCGAAAAGGATCAACTCGCCCATCCGAGGATTGTCATGGTGCCCGCCGACGATGCTGACCACTTGGGTCGGATGGCCGGGAATCGGCCGAGCGTAGAAGATCGAGTTGGGCCAATAGGAGTTGCTGCCGTAGTACTCCATCTGCTGTGTGCCGTCCGGGTTCATGTGGAACAGCAGTCGCGTATTGCTGTGAGGCGTGTCGGTATATTCCCAGCGGCTGTACAGCACGCGCCCGTTGTTCAGCATCGTCGGGCACCAGTTGTGCTCTTGATCGAAGCAAAGTTGGCGAATGTTGCCGCCGTCGGCATCCATTACATACAACGTTGCCACGTGCGAGGCACCCGTGACGCAAGGTACGCCGATGAAACAGGCGGTCGAGGTGAAGATGATCCTGCCGTCGGGTAGATAGCAGGCGTCGTAGCTGTCTACATCGGGCTGTTCGCCTGTCAGTTGGCGCAGGCCGGAACCGTCGGCATGAATCTCAAACACCTGCCATCGGCCGTTGTCTCCTGGCATGGAGAACAACATCCGATCGGCGTCGAAATGCAGATCTACGTCGCCGACGAACTCGCCGTTCGATGGCCGGAACAGTGTGCTGGTCTGGCCATCGGGGCTAATCGGTGAAAGTGCCGCGATCTGGTCGTCGTAGCCCGTTTTGGCCAAGCTGGAATTGCTTTCCCAGTTTTGTGGCAAGCCCAGACGTGGTGAATTCGCGCCGCGTTTCACCAGCAGCAATCGGTCAAAGTTCAATAGCGGGTTGGCCAACAATGCCTCGCGCCGCAAAGCAATCAACTCATCCTTCAGTGTGTCGAACTCTTCAGTCACCTCCGCGGAAAGCTCTTTGATCTTTGCCGCCAACTCGTCCAGTCGTCCGAGGTACTGCTGTCCGTTGGGGTATTCCGCACCGTAGGTTTCCATGAGGTCTCGGATTGCCAGACGTAGCGCATCGGTTTTGACATCGGTTGGTACAGGTGGAGGTTTGGGCAGACCTCGCGCGCCCGGCCGATGGAGCGTCCAATCCTTGGGGAACGCTACCGGCGAGTCGAATCGCAGAGCGACCACGTGGGGGAAGTATCCGTTGCAGGAGAGCTTCACAGTATGCTTGCCACATGTAACGTCTACGTCGCACGTTTCTTCCCAGGCAGCTCTGCTGGTATTCCAGCCGCCGGTTGGCGTGCGGCAGGCCAAGCCGATGTTCTCGCCATCGAGAGAGAGTTGAAGCGGGCGAGCCGTGCGGGCCGCGTAGCGGATGTGCAAGGTGTACTTGGCCGCAACGGGAAAGTCGATGTCGTACTCGACGCGGGTCGGGTACCGCAGGTTGCCCACCATCGGCTCGGCGTCCACGTATCGAGACGTGGTGGACGTGCAGGCCTCGATGTTAACGCCGCGATCGTAAGCGTAAGCGGGAATGAGAAAAGATCTAGCCGCTTTATTGTCGGGCTGGCCCCGCGCGGTAGTGATATGGGAGGAAGGGCCGGCACAAAGCAGTCCGACCAGTAAGACTAGCCCCCAGGCATTTAAGGTGCTACGGGCTGCTGGGTCGTTTGTCATGGCCGCCTCCCCGCAGTGCAGAGCATACAATTATCGAACGGTTTCCACGCTCGTATTGTACGCGATGGGAAGGCGACCTTGAAGATCTTTGCGAGGACGAAAGAAGGCGGCGCTTAGCCAGCCGCCCTATTTCTATTCAGCAGTGGCGTTGGGAGGAACCAGTTCTACAGCGTCTGGCGTGGCAGCGACCCGTTCGCCGGTAGTCTCTTCCTCGGCGGCCGGTTCACTGGCGGGTTCGTCGGTAGCAGGTTCGCTGGTCGTCGTCTCGGCGGCAACCGGCTCCGTGTCGGCCTCCTCTGATTCGGCCTCTTCGGCCTCTTTGGCGGCGACGGCCGCTGCCTGCGCCTCTCGAGCCTTCACCGCACTCTGGACGGGAACCAAGCTTTCGATGGTGCTGACGTCGAGGATCTGGTCTTCCGGTGCCAGATCGATGACCGGCCACTTCTTGCGCATGTCTTCGTCGACCGACGCACGCCAAATCGCCAGTACCTCTTTCACGTTGACGTAGGGGTTGCCGCGTGCGTTGTCCTCGTGGCCGCCTTGCTTGGGATTCACGGGGATCCAGAGCAGATCAATGACGTTGCTGTCCCGATGGAAGTAGCCGCCATTGATTTCACCGGCCTGGTTCAGGGTCAGTGTATAGTGGAAGTATTTGACGCGACGGTTACGCGGGCTTTCGTTGTACTCGCCGTTGGTGTCCTTGGCGTAGGCTACGTTCACCTTGACTTCCACTCGGTTGTTCGCACGTCTTGCGTGGGAATAGGCATAAGAGTAGATGGGGTAGTTCCATTTCTCCTCGCCTGGATCCGCTTCCATGCCGATCGGATGCTTTCCGCGGCCAAGCCAGTTGCCGATAATGGCATGAAACGTGCCCGGGTTGATCGTGTAACTCGATCCCGCCACGTTTAGCGTTTCATTGTAGATGTAGATTTCCGCAAGCAGGCCCTTAATATCCGCCGGGCTGAACACCACCCCGTTCTTCCGGACACTCTTTGTTGGTTCCGCGTGACGAATCGCCGCAGCAGTCCAGCCGTTGCAGTGCCCATACCAGTGTGGGACGCGTCTGGCTCCGAATGCGAAGAGTCCACGGGGGCGCGTGGCGTTCCTCTGAGGACCCGTGTCCCATCGCTCCCAGGATGAGGCCAGGGTCCGGCCACGGTTGTACGCCATGTCGTATTTGTGCATTACCGAGGACGTGCCACCTCCACGGTCCGGATAGATATAGCCAGAATACGGGACGCGGTGCTTCGGCACATTGCCTTTTTCCGGCAGTTCGTCGAACTTCCATACGAAATCCGTACCCCAATACTGCTGGAATGTCTGGTCCTGCATTTGGACGACTTTATCGGGGATGGACGAACCAATAATGCCGGCGCTGATCGCAACGATTAATGCAGATGTACCCATGACGGCTCCATTCATACAGATTAAGGACGCTGATTAGACAAAACTAATGATCGGAAATCAACAGGAGACTTGTGAGGCACATTGCTCGAAATTGACATCTGTGAGCAGCGTGTCAGACCCACGACGAGGGGTGGTAGCGATTCTTTCGCTTGCTCGGTTTTGACGCAAATCGCTGCAAACAGAAAGGTTATTATAGCCTCTTCAACCGTGTGGAAATGTCATATCCAATAGCCGGACTGAGTGGGCAAAAAGTGACGTACAGGTCTCTTTATTCGCCTTTCTTGTGGTGCTATCGCGGCGTGCTTCTCGGGTAGAATTGGCACTCAGAGAGGCTTGGCGATTGTGGGGACTGTTTCGGCCCTCCTCCACGTGGTCTTTTTGATTTTCACAAGCCGCAGAACCGTCGTCCAGGCACGGTCGGAAGACCCGGCAAGGCCGACTGGTCACTCTGTTTCACCAAATGCTACAAGCTTCCCATTTTCCAGCGATAGGAAGATTTGTCCTTTGTGGTTGATCGCCGTGCCATTCTTGACGATCGGGCCGGAAACGGCTTGGAACCAGACGTCGGAACCGTCTTTCACGTCAATTGCTGCCACGAAGGAGGCGTCATTGCCTCCGGTACCAGCGTGGCCGGCAGCTAGCAATCGGTCCTCCGCGACGATGAAGCTGTTGTACAGCCGACCGGGCTGCTGCTGCCAAAGTGAGTTACCCTTGGGGATACGTCGCCGCTGAACTCCCCAACGCGAGATCGGCTTGGCCGGGCGTTGGGCGCCGGCTGGAAGTGGGGGCGACAGCGTCAGGTTGCCGTGCCAGCTTCCATCGTACGTGCAGTCGTAACAAAGCGATGTCCCGTCGGCTCGAGTACAGTCCAGGGTTGCGTACTTTCCGTAGTCGGGGAAGTAGGCGTAGAACGCGGTGTGATACGAGGACCGAGGTGCTTCGGTCGGTTGGTTCAGGCATTTGCCGGTCGCCAGATCGTAGCGGGCCTCCTCGTGAACGCCGCCACCCACGAACCGAAGTTCGCCGTCGCGGATGTACAGGTCGCCCTGGAGGCTGACGCCATGTTTGGCCTTCTCGGATATTGTGCCCGAGCTGTCGTTGTACCATTTCACTTTGCCCGAGGCTGCTTCTAGCGCATAGACGTGCGTGCCGTCGTAATGGGCAATGCCGGCTGCCGCGTAAACGGTCCCGTCTTGTACGACAACGCCGCCGGAGACAGGCCACGTGGATATCAACTTGCCGTAAACTGGTATCCATCGCTCGATCGGAGCTGCACGGAACGTCCACAACGACCGCCCTGTTGCGGCCTCGAACGCATACACGCGACCATCGGCCGATCCGACGAACAATCGACCACCGTCGATCGCTGGCGGGAAGTAGATCGAGCCACTGGTGAACGCCTCCCACTTGAGTTGTCCGTCAGCAGCACCAACGGCCCGAACGGCACCGTTGCGATCGCCAAAGAACACCAATCCACCGGCTGCAACGGGTGCAGTGGGGAAAGCGCTGGAAGGAACATCGAAAGTCCACATGGAAGCCACGCGTTGCGGAATGTCCGCATCGGTGGTCGAACTGCGTGCGTTATCACCTTGGTATGTCGGCCAGTCGTTGGGTTGAATGTCGAGCGGTTTGACGGAGCCCGCATCTGCAAAGACTTTCAGTCGCGAATCATCCACGCCGGGTCGATAATCGAACTCGCCCGCGGATGTCAGGCAGATGTGTCCGTACAACGATAACTGACAACCGCACATCCACGGTCCCCAATAGAGGTTGCCGTCGGAGACGATCACTCCGTCCTGGCACGGCGGACGCATCGGTGCGATGTGAGTGGCAATGTCCGTGGCGGTGTCGATGCGCACGGTTCCGCCCGAGGCTCGATAGAAGACGCTGTCCGCTGTGCCCGTAGCCCGCGTACACGCGCGCCGCATGTACAGATTGGCCAGGACCTTGCCATCCTCGTAAGCGAACTTGTGGCCAGACTCCGTTGTGGGTGACGAACGGAGTTGTGGGCCGATGGCGTAAATCGCGTCGTCGCGGAGCACCAACAGAAAGTTGCCATGATCCTTCTGCCAAACAACCTTTCCGTCCTTGGTTCGAGCAACCACCAAGCGATTCCGCTGGGGCCCGGCAAAAAAGATCTGATCGTCGGTACACTTGATAAACGTCTGAGTGGAATACCCGGCGATGGGATTCTGTGCCCTGCTGTCGGGGCCGATCGCCTCCAGCAACTCGGCGTCGGTATTTCTCCAAACCACATCGCCGCTCTTCGCATCCAGGCAACCAAGGAACTTCGTCGGACTGTAGAAGTAAATTCGATCGTTCCGCATACAAACGCCGCGGCTGTCCACGAAATCCTCTTCGCGGTGATTCCAGAGGACCTCCTTGCTGCTTGGATTGATCGCCAACAGAGTCCGACCGAAACCAAAACTGGTCTTCGGATCTGCGTAGTCGTGCCCTGGCCACATGCCCCACGGCCAATGTCCCATGCCGGGGGTTTGCGATGGCTGTGTGGGGACTTCGAACTCCTTGGCACCGACCAGGGCATATAGCACGCCGTCGACCATGGCCATCCATTTCCACGTCGGGCCGTCCGAAATCCCTTCAGGTACTACGATCTCGTTTTTGACCTCGCCAGTAGCCGCGTCGATCAGTTTGCACGAGGCGTGATCGGCCAAATAGAGAGTATCGGGCGTGGCGATCATCGTATTGCGATGGATCATGAAGCCCTCGGGCAGCTCTCGTTTCCACAGAATCGTACCGTTGTAGGCATTGGCACAGATCAACGTGTTCAGCATGGCGTTTTGGTTTGCTTTGTGAGCAATGTGTCCAAAGGCTCGGAATACACGGCCGCCAGCCGCCACAGAGACTTCGGGCATAGGGCAGAATTTCGGATCGGCCAGGAACTGGGTCAGATACGGAAATCTAATCAATTCGTCATCCGACTGCGGATTGTTGTCCGGGCCGTGATGAGGATGGCTCCACGAATCGGTACCCTCGGGAAACGGCTTGACGATTTCGCGACCGGCCAAGAACGCCTTCCCGCCCGGATGCAACACGCGAAGGAGTTCCTCCTCGCTGATCGCCGCTTCGGCCTCAGGTGTCATCAGGATCGCTACGGCGAGGTTGGCGGCCAGATGGAGTCGACTCCAATCGCCGTGGTCAACGAACAGGTGTGTGCCCAGCACGCCTGCCTTCTGCCCCGCTTCTCTCAGTATCGCCACTTCGTCAGCTTTGGGTGATTGGAAGTAGACGACATAATCACCAGCCATTGATCCTTGCCGCACGCAGTCGGCCAACTCGCCTCGGACCATGCCAAGCACAACACACACGCCTCGATGAACACCAATCCGCTCTTTAGCGGATTTCGTCTCGGCGGATACCTCTGCCGCCTGCAGCGCACCCGCCACGGACACGCTAGACAAACCCGCCAAGACCATAAGAGCACAGCCAAATCGAGATAGAGGACGTAATCTCTGAATCATCTACAGTTCCTCCCGATGTTTTGGAAAGTCCATGATTGGATCCACGCTGGTCGCATGCGGAGTTATTGTCCCATACTCGTTCGCCGGATCAACAGTGCTGCTGGCTTGACCATGATGATTGAGTTATTCTGACAACTGCACGTTCCCGAAAGAAGAACGCCTAGTCCAATGAAGACGAGGGGGAGTCAATGTCGATTCGCTTTACACTGTTGATGCTTACTCTTTCACTCATGGTCGCCACAGCGAACACGTTAGCCGGCGAGCCAGCCCAGAATCAACCGGATACCGTCAAGGTCGCTGCCGTTCAGATCCTTGGCTACGACAAGACCGATGTGCCTCGACCCGGATATGACCCGGCCGAAGCGATGATTCCCTACATTGACAAAGCCGGCAACGATGGCGCCCAATTAGTTGTCCTTCCCGAATATGTCTTGGGCCGGATTCCTGTGCCCGGTCCAACGACCGAGAAAATATCCAAGGCAGCGGCCGCGAATCGTATCTACGTCATTGTCGGATGCTGGGAAGTGTACGACGACGAATCGTTCGCGAATGCCGCACTGCTGTTCGACCGCACGGGCAAGATCATCGGCAAGTACTACAAAACGCACGCCGCGGTGGATAAGTGGGAGGGCGACCCGCCCTGGTCGAAACCGCCCAGTGGGAAGGACACCGACTGGTTCATCAAGAACGACCCTGAGTGGATCATGAAACGAGGCGAGGACTTGCCGGTCTTCGATCTGGACTTCGGCCGAATCGGCATTCTCACGTGTTACGACGGTTGGTTTCCCGAGACCTTCCGAGTACTGTCGCTAAAAGGGGCGGAGATCCTGGTGTGGATCAACGGCCGAGGAGGCGCAGTTGAGGACTTCATTGTCAAATCGGCCATGTTCCGCAATCACGTTGCAGTGATCACGACAAACCAGGCTTACGGCGCCGGCACGATGATCGCTGACTGGCCCGTACGAATCCTTGCCCGCTGCCCGGACCGCAAGGAGAGCTACATCACGGCGACCATCAACCTGAAGAACATCCGCCGGGCGAGAAAGTACAGCCGGAACTTCCAGCAGCGAAGGCCCGATTTGTACGGGGAGATCGTCAAGCCGAAATCTTGACGGCATTGAAGTCGACGCGAAGAAGAACCCCGGCTTCTGACGAAGCCGGGGCTTCTGTGTGTCGCGAGACAGTTTAGGTCTCCGACCATACGCCGGGGATCGGCACGGGGTAGTAGCCGTCGGGGCCGACCTTGACCGGCGGTTCGGTGTCGTAGTCCATGTCGTCGATATTTTCGACGAACTGGAAGTCGGAGTTGTACATCTCGTCCCAGGTGATGACTTTGCCCGAGTGTACGGCCGCTCGGCCCATCAGGTCTGCAAAGTTCGACATGGCCGCTCGTTCGGCCTCGTTCTGAGGCTTGTCATTGCGGATGCTATCCAGCAGCACGTTCCATTCGGCATCCCAGGGGCTGAACTGCTCTTTGGGCGCATCCCAGACGATGTTGTCCTCCGCGATGCGCTGGTCCTTGTAGATGCGTGTTGTGCCGGCGTGGATGTTCCCGGAGAACTGGGCCGCGCACTTGGTTCCGTGGGCGAACGTGGCGAATTGGCTGAAGGCGTGTCCGCCGAGCCAACGCACGCCGTCCGTGGCCTTCGTGCCGTCCGGGAAGGTCCATTCGATAGAAATCGAGTCAAACCCTTGGCCATGATTCTTGCTGTTGGCGACCCGCCCGCCGATGCCGTGGGCGGCGACCGGGTAGTCGCCTTTGAGCCAACAGACCTCGTCGATTTGGTGGATGTTCATCTCGGCGAACAGTCCCCCGGAGACCCAGAAGAACCGAGTGAAATTGCGGATCTGCCACAGCAGTTCGTCATATCCTTCCGGCTTCGGGCCCATGATTCCGACCCGATGCATGCGGTAAGCCCGGATCAGTTGCAGGTCGCCGAGCGCCCCGTCGCGGATTCGCTTGATCAGCTCCTGACGGTTCACGCTGTGACGGCATTGCAAACCGGCAGCGATCTTGAGGTTCTTCTTTTTCGCCTCTTCCCCCGCACGAATCAACCGCCGCAAGCCCGGCGCGTCCGGGGCGAACGATTTTTCCATGAAGACATTGACCCCCTTCTTCACGGCGTACTCCAGTTGGCTTGGGCGGAAGTAAGCGAAGTTGGTCAGCATCGCCACGTCATTGGAGCCAAGGCAGTCAATGGCCTTCTTGTAGGCATCAAAGCCGACGAACTGCCGCTCCTTGGGAACATCCATCCGATCGGCGAATTTGGCACTCAAGGCCTTGTGCGCTCGGGTAAGCCGATCTTCGACAACATCAGCCATGGCAACCAGCTTGACCGGCCCATTGGCCGAGTTCATCGCGTTGCCGACAGCCCCACTCCCGCGGCCCCCGCAGCCGATCAAGGCCAGACGGATTGTGTTGTCCTCTGCGGCATGAACCTTTGGAATCGTCATTGCGGACGCTGCGGTGACCGCGGCAGCCGTCCCACTCAACTCGAGAAACTGGCGACGCGACGGCTTGAACTCCTTCTTCATGGCTGCTCTCCCTTGGCTTGCGAATTTGGGTAGTGGGTGCGCTGTCCTGAAACCGCTCGGATCGGGGAACCCCATTCTTTCGCCCCCGAAACACGCGTGTCAATAGCGCCGCGGGATGTGCGGTGGTTAATCTATGGCTACGGAAATCGCTGGCGTTGGGCGTTGATTGGGATTCTTCCGACTTTTTTCTGTGGCCGCGCAGGATCGGGGTGGGACCCGGGTAGATACGAGTGAAAGGGCACGAGAGACAACAAGAAGCCCAATCAGACTCGGGTGTTTCAGGTCACTTTTTCATGGGAGTTAGTACGATGAAGGCTTTGATTCTCAGTTTGGCAACGGTTTGTGCTTTGGTGGCTTCTTCGACGGCTTCGGCCGGCATCCGGGTCCGCGTCGGTTCGGTCGGCGTGGCCGTTGGACGGCGGCCCGCAGCCCGCCCGGTTCGGCACGCCCACGTGGCTCCGCGACCCGCACGCCCCGCAGTCGTTCACAATCGCCGTAGCGCGGCCCAGGAGGTTGTCGAGGAAAGACGCGACACGGTCCAGGATGTCGTGGAAGAGCGGCAAGACACCGTCCAGGACGTCCGCGAGGAACGCGTCGACAGGGTCCGCGACATCATCCAAAACCGCCGACACGCCTGGGCACTGCTCCAGAACCAGCCGTGAACAGACCGCCGTATTCCGGCACGGACGAATCCCCACGAAAAACCCGCGGGTCGCAAAGCGATCCGCGGGTCTTTCTTTGTTGACACGAGTACTCCCAACCCAAATCGGGTATACTTGACGGCTGTCATGCCTGCCCTCACGAACGGGGGTGTTTCCTGTGGGCCCTCGGGCCTGTTTGTCGGACTACCAACCGATGGCGAAGAAGACGACCACTGAATCCGTGATTCCAGTGGAGCGAATCGAAAAGGCGATTCACCTGTTTCGTGGGCATAAGGTCGTGCTCGACGCCGATCTCTATGACGTGGAAACGTTGAACCTGAACAGAGCCGTAAAACGGAACTTGGAGCAATAGCGTTCGGCACGATAATCGCTGTCCGTCGTTCTGTCGTCTCGGACG
>CAZUAH010000321.1:0-15304 GCA_964617665.1 uncultured Pirellulaceae bacterium | reverse complement strand
AATACCGCCAAAGTCACGATCCGCCGGTGAAATGGCAAGCTGCCGTGTTAACCGAACAGTGGCGACTGGTAAGCGGCACGGAACTGTACGACATCGATTCAGATCCGGGTCAGACAAAGAACGTCGCGGCGGACCATCCCGAGGTAGTCGCCCAGATGCGCGCAGCCTATGAGACTTGGTGGTCGGATGTGTCGCGGCGCTTCGACCAGTACTGTCGTATCCGTCTCGGGGCCGACCAGGAAAACCCGACTACATTGAACCCATTCGATTGGCACACACGAACGCCTTGGAACCAAGGCCACATCCGATCCGGAACGGCAGCTAATGGATTCTGGGCCGTCGAGATCGTGCAAGCCGGCAATTACCAGTTTTCGCTGCGCCGCTGGCCGCCTGAAGTCAACGCACCGATCAACGGGGCCGTCCAAGGCAGCAAGGCAATCCGAGCAACTACCGCTCGATTGAAAATCGGCGACATTGACCAGACGAAACCAATTCCCGATGGTGCCGCCGAGGTGACCTTCGACATTCGGCTCGGACAGACCGAAACCGAATTGCAGACGTGGCTGACCGACGAGCAGACCGGCCAGTCGCGTGGGGCATACTACGTGACGGTGGAGCGATTGGCGGAATAGTGAATGCGAACTGAATGCTGAAGCTCGAAGCCGGTGGCGATGCTGCCCCGGTCGTGGATTTGTCTCTGGAAGCTGATAGAATCGACGTTCGGGATTGTTGCGATTCTGCCCCGCTCGGCAAGAATGACTTTCACGGCGGCAGGTCGGAGGAATGGCGTGAAGATACTACTACTGGTCATTCTTGTCACTCCGTTTCTGCTTCTTTCCTGCATTTGCAGTCTGCTCGCGATATGGCTGGCGTTCGGACGAACGCACGTGTTTCTCCGGATGCCTGCGTTCCTATTCGGAACGTTGGCACTCGGGCTCGTGCTCTGCTTTGCCACCACTGAGACGCCCGATTTTTTCTTCTTAGGTGAGTCTGAGTCCGCGTTGGCGTACGTTTCCGTCGTGGTCCTCCTCGCAATCAGCTTTGCGCGAACGACGCCGTGGTACATCCGGTTGGCGGCTGTCCTCTACGGTGCGTTGATGTTTGTCTGGTTGTTCTCGCTCGTCGAAACGGAAAGACTGGATGCCAGTTGGATCGTACGGATTGCCGTGACAACCAGCTTCGTAGCCGGTACCGTCGGAACACTGCGTTTGTTTGGATTTCGTCTTGTCAATCTGACAGATGGCGTTTCGAACCTTGAAATCGAGAAGGCAACCGGACGTGATCTGGACGAGTGGATGGTGGTTCTAGATGGCGCGAATTCCGAGTCATTGAATCATGCGGAAATCATGGCTTTTCTTCGACAGTACGGTTTTGAGTTCTCGTGGCAGAAGGTCGTAACCACCGCATACGAAAAGGCGATCGGACGCCGAACTATGGTCCAAGCTGCAGGGGGCAGGGCGCAAACGGTCGTGCATCCCGGAGCGGCGGATTCGCTGGCTCTTCCGTGGCAGCCCCGGTTCACTATCTGGCAATGGATGTTGGCAATCTTCTGCGCGGCTTGCCTGCTGGGATTTCTCAGGGCACTCGATTGGCATCGTCCAACGAGCGGGGATTACTGGTACGGAGTTCCGATGACGGTAGGCGTTGCGTCGATCACTCTGTCGGCCCTTATTGGTTGTCTGGCAATCCGGGCCGTCCGCCACAAGATTGCGATTGCACTATTGGTCGTATTCGGTATGGCGGCGGGCGTCCCCCACGCGATGGGATTCAGCGTAAGCAACGTCGTCTACTTCTACGTGTTTGCCGCCGTACCCGTGTATGCGGCGATGCTGATGGCTTCATTGACCCTCGTTCGACATCGCGGCTATCGGCTCGTGCGCGTTCAGTCGCGAGAGTCCCCGGAGTCATCGTCCGTTCCTTGCTCTAGCGATAGAGGAACGGATTAACCAAACCTAGGACAGAACGAGGTCTTGCAGCGTCATCGTTTATCGGAGTCTTGTTGAAGCCTATTTCCTCCCAACTGCATACAGGTAATGTTGCGTGGCGACGTACATCACGCCGTTCGCGGCAATCGGAGTGGTGTAGATCGGGTTACCGAGCCGAATCTCGTTGATCAGTTTCGCTTCTTTGCCTGCGGCCATCACGTAAAACAGCTTCTTGTTACCGAAATACAGCTTTCCGTCCGCGACCAGCGGGCCGCCCCAGGTTTCGGAACCCGTTTCGTAGCGCCAGTAGCAGTCGCCCGTTTCGGCGTCCATGCAGTACAGCTTGCCGGCAATGTCGACCACGTACACCAAGTCGTCCGTTACCGCCGCCGTGGCCATGCTCCGCTCGATTCCGTCGTAGGTCCAGATCTTGGCGGTCTCCGTGACGTCACCCGTCTGCGTTGCGTCGATGCAGTAGAACATCCCCCTGCCTCGACCGTGCGCTGGGTCCTGACCAACCGCCACGTAGATTCGATTGTTGCGAAAGATCGGCGTGGCGATGATTTGGTTGGGGCCGACATAGGTACCGTCATTCTTGTTTGTGCTGTACCTCTTTCGTTTGTCGCCCTCGTAGTAAGGAATCAGTTTGCCGTCGCGGTATTTGAAATCGTGGGGATTGCAGTCGTACGACCAAGCCTTCTTCAGCTTGACCGGCTTCTCGGGCACTTTGTCTAACGCCTCGAAAGCGTAACAGACACCGTCACCACCACCGACGAAGATCTGGGTCTTGCCATTTACTTCACCCAACGTTGGCGAAGACCATTGGGCGTGGTAGAGACGGGAACTGAGTCCTTCGTCCTCGACGGCCAGAAGCTTGCCCGTCCGTTTGTCCAGCGCGATGATGGCCGGGGCCTCGGGCGCAAGGACTTTGGCATGCGGTCCATCCACGCCGTTGGATGTGCCCACGTACAGCACCTGCCCGTCAATCAGCACGGCGCAACTGGCGGCGTCATGCGGAAAGACGTTCAGCTCGTCCATCGGGTCATATCGCCAGATGATGTCCGCGTCCGCCGATGTGAGTTCTATGGGCGAGTTGCCGCTACCGACCATGTAAGTTGCTTCATCCTTGAAAGGCCCGTCGTTGCCATCGGCTTGACCGTTGACGTCCAGGCAGAGGACGTCGGCTGCGCTGGTGACCACATAGACCCGATCGTCCTCGACCGTAGGCGACGAGCAGACGCCAAGGTGCTGGTGGCTGAAATGTATGTCGGGCGGCATTTTGGTGCGTTGCGGAGTGACAAGTCGCCACAGGAGATCGCCGGTAGATTCGTCAAAGCACTGAACCATTCCGCCTCGCGTGCGTTTGAAGCGATCGCTACTGGAAAGAAGGAAATCATCCGTACCGAGAAACACTCGGCCGTTGGCAACCGTCGGATTTCCATACGTCGCGGATCCGGTCCGCGCGACCCACTTGACGTTTTCCGCCGTGGACAGGTCGATACCACCACCCGATTTCCTTTCGCCACGCGAGAACGTATCGGGCAGGCCCGTTTCGTTGGACACCATATTTCGACAGGCGGCGCCGCCCCACTGAGGCCAATCGCCACCAACAGCGCCAGTCGTCAGAGCCGCAGCGAGAAACAAGCCGACGAAGCACGCGAGAGTTCGTTTGATGCACATTGATTGTCTTCTCCAAATCACATGGAAGGATACTCTACGGTTTCTCCAACGTCGGCGGACCGGTCAGCCAGCCGAGGGAAGCGAGGAACTCGTCCGCTGCTACGACGGTTTCGTAGTAGGACTTGTTGCCGTCGCGGCCGTAGTTGAAAAACCCGTGCGGCTTGCCTTCGAAGATCATTACCTCGCATTGAACGCCAACTTTCTCCATTGCCGCTTTGAAGTCGTGAGCGGTCTTCACGGGAATCAGTTTGTCGGCGGAACCGAGAAAGACGATCGCCGGGGGATCGTCCTTGCTGACGTTGTGGAACGGCGAGAATTCCTTGTAGCGGTCTTTCACTCGGTTCTGCCCCCAACCATCGGGGCCGTTGTCGAACACAGGGTTGAACAGCACCATGGCGTTCGACTTGGCGCAGATGGTCAAGTCGTCCTGAAGATCGTCCGTACCCTCGACCATGCCGACGAACGCGCCCAAATGGCCGCCGGCCGACCCGCCGGCTGACGCGATGCGGTTGGGGTCAACTCCAAGTTTGTCCGCGCGGCCACGCACCCACCGCATGGCTGACTTGGCGTCGTGAATGCAGGCGGTTGGCGGATCGTCGGACTTGCGATCCAGCAAGCGGTATTCGACTTGCACTGCCACCATCCCGCGCGAAGCAAGATACTTGCTGTGCTCGGTGAACTGGCCCGGCTTGCCGCCGACCCAGCCGCCTCCGTGGTAGAACACGATCGCCGGTCGCTGGTCCGTCGGTTTCCAGTGGTCGGGCGTGGTCACGTACAGCACCAGTTCCCGATCGCCCACTGTCTTATAGACATGGCGTTTGCCTGTGAGTTGGGCTGCAAATGTAGAATTGATGGCGGCGAAAATAAGACACAAGAACATCCAGACAGTTGCAGCCGGTCGATGGCTCATTGTTGAAGCTCCTAATGCGGCTCCGTGTCAGCCTGTTCGTTCGTTGCCGTCCTGAATTCGCTGGGATCCTCTCTTCTTTCCCAACGAATTCAGGGCGGCAACCAATTGACTACACGTGGGCACCTTCTTGTCGACATGAATTGGGTAAAGGGTAAGAGCCGGGTAGCTCCTGGCACGCGAACTAACAGAATAGCATAACCGCCACGGTCGCCGCATCAACATCCATACGGCTTGTTGCGTGCGTTGGCGTTAACGATTAGTGTGTGGTGGATGCTGTTCACCACGTCGTTTAACCGCAGGCCGGAGGCGTGCGCGTGTGGTGGGACGCGCACGCCTCCGGCTTGCGGTTGAACGGGCAGTTCATTTCAATCGCGATCATTGATGGAGATCAGGTATGCGATCGTTCTTCTGGCTTGGCTTCTTTATGTTGTATTTGTGTGTCGTTCCCACGGGCAAGGTGGCCGCTGAACGCGTCGAGCGGCCGAACATTGTGTTCTTTTTCATCGACGACATGGGCTGGACGGATGTCGGTTTCATGGGAAGCAAGTTCTATGAATCGCCCAATGTCGACCGGCTCGCCAGCCAAGGCACTGTGTTTATGAGCGCGTACGCCAACGGACCTAACTGCGCACCCAGCCGCGCCAGCCTGATGACGGGGCAATACACACCGCGTCACGGCATCTTCACGGTCGGCGATTCGGCTCGCGGCAACGCCCGCTTCCGTAAACTGGTTCCAATTGCAAACGAAACGGTTCTTGCCGACGAATTCGTCACTATTGGCGAGGCACTCAAAGCGAGCGGCTACACGACTGCCACCATGGGCAAGTGGCACTTGGGCGCGGATCCCACCACGCAAGGCTTCGATGTCAATATCGCCGGTCGCGAATGGGGCAGTCCCAGCGGCGGCGGTTACCACAGTCCGTACAAGTATCCAAATCTGGTAACGAATGAACGCGGCGAGTACTTGACGGATCGGCTTGGCGAGGAAGCGTGCAAGTTCATCGAGCAGAACAAGGACGATCCATTCTTTCTCTACCTGACTCACTACGCCGTGCACACGCCGATTCAGGGAAAGAAAGACTTGGTCGAAAAATACAAGGCCAAGACACCAACAGAACACCACAACAACGCCGCTTACGCCGCGATGATCGAGAGTGTGGACGACAGTGTGGGCGCAGTATTGAAAACGCTTGACCGTTTGAAGTTGACCGAGAATACCGTTGTCGTGTTCTTCTCGGACAATGGAGGCCATATAGGAGCCACGTCCAATCATCCTCTGCGCGGCGCCAAAGGGATGTTGTACGAAGGCGGCATCCGCGAACCCATGATCGTAAAGTGGCCGAGAATCACCCAGCCCGACAGTACATGTCACGAACCAGTGATCGGAATCGACTTCTACCCAACACTGCTGGACATCGCCGGCGCCGAAAAGCCCAAGGGCCACGTGCTGGACGGTCTGAGCCTCGTGCCGCTATTGAGAGATCCGAACGGCAAACTGGATCGCGAGGCGATCTTGTGGCACTTCCCCTGCTACCTGCAAGGATCGGGCGGGCGCGAGCCGAACAAGCCGTTCCGGACCGCTCCGGCAGGCGCGATTCGCATGGGCGACTGGAAGCTGATCGAGTACTTCGAGGACGGCGGACTCGAACTATTCAATCTGAAGGACGACATCGGCGAACAACGCAACTTGGCAGAAGACATGCCCGAAAAAGTGAAACAGCTCCACGACGCCATGGCAGCGTGGCGCAAACAGGTAGACGCGCCGATCCCAACAACGCCCAATCCAGAATACGATGCCGCTGCCGAATGGAAGCCGAAACCGAAACGAAAAACTCGCTCCCGTTGAACGGATGAACGTATCCGTCTGGGGCAATTTCTGAGGATACCCGTTCCAAGTGGAATGCTATCGGACATCTCCAACGGATCGGCTTTCCACTATGAATCACCACTTCGTCCTCGTAGAATCTTCCCTGTTCATGGAAACAGGTTTCCTATTCCTTCGCCTCTACCAGGAGACAGACCCTAATGGCTGATGACAAACACGAAGATCCGGCCCCTGAAGCTCCGGCTACTCCACAACCTCCTGAAGAGAAGCGAAAGAAGATTCCGAAAGAGAAAGACGAAATCCGTCTCTGCGCGCATTCCAAGTTCATCTACACTTGGCCCCTGATTCTAGCCGGTTTTTTGCTGCCATTGATGAACCGCATGGTGAGCGTGAACTGTGGGGCATGGATCTGGATCATCGCCGCAATAGTCGTGGGAACCTGTGTCCTTGCCGACTGGAGCAACCTCATCACCCTATTGATTGGGGTATTTGCCTTTGCCGCTTCCATGGTTGTATTGGTGGCAACGAAGTTGTGGAACATTCCATTCTTTGTTGACTTCTACGTTTGGCTGACAGGATTGCCGATGCCAGACATGACAGTCCCAGGCATCATTCTCTCTTCTTGTATGGTGATGGGCCTCTTGATAACTGAATTGCAGGCCAGGGTTGCCGAACGGTATCGGTTCAAACCAAACCTGATTTCCAGATTGGAGTGGGCTGGTGGAGAAGAGATCCTCTCAGACGGCAAAGAATACCCTCAGATCTACTTCCCGGACATGCTGGAGATGCTGGTGGGGTTCGGCGCGGGGACGATCAAGATCAAGAACGTCCTAAGCTATGTTGAAGAAAAGGGCGGCGCCGATCGCAAGATTAAGAACGTTCCGTTTTTGCTTTTCCGCAGAAAGAGAATCATAGAACTCTGCCACGTCGTAAAGGTGAAGCTCTAATACGTTCAACTAAATCTCAGGCAATTGGTACGGCTTGCGCCAGGACGCGTTTAGGAAATGATTCGCCTCTGGGCTGTTGGTAAACCGCTCCTGCTGTGCGTCCCAAAGAAGCTTCTGTCCGGTTTCTCCGGTGGCTTCGCTGACCCAGCGGGCAATATTGGCCAAGTGGCAAATCGTGACCGAGCGGTGACCGATCTCGGCACGAGCCACCGGGTCGCGGCGCTCTTTAATGCACTCTAGCCAATTACCGGCGTGGTCTTCGCTGCGGTACAGTTGGACCTTGGGGTCCTTGAGCGGTTCGGCGGTCAACTCGGCGGGGTCGGATCGGAACCTGCCGCGGGTAACGGCAATGCTCCCCTTTTCGCCAACGAAACGCACACCGCTGTTGCCAGGACCGCCGTCAAGTTCCATGACGATGTCACCAGGGTATTTCATGCAGACCTTTGGCGCTCTGGGGCCTCGGTGTCGTCCGCCGGGCGCCTCGGGCGTGCTTGTCATTGATTTGAACGGCTCGCCCTCGGTCCAGACTTCCACCGGACCGCTTTCGTCCATGCCGAGTCCCCATTGCGCCATGTCGAGACCATGGGCGCCCCAATCGGTCATCTCCCCGCCCGAAAACGGCCGGATAGAAACCCAGCTTGGATTGCTGCTGTTGTCCCATATGACGAAATTGAACGGCGGCGGTTCGGCCGGTCCGCACCACATATCCCAATCCAGGCCATCGGGGATGTCTTGCTCGGGATACTTGGGCTCCATGGGGCTGCAGTAATTCGACGCGAGGACTCGTTTCACTTTGCCAATAGCACCGTTTCGCACGTACATGCAGCCGGTGTACTCGTTCCGGCCCGAGCGCTGCTGCGTTCCGGTCTGGAAAACGCGTTCGTACTTGCGTACTGCCTCGACAATCTTTCGCCCTTCCGGAATCGTGTAGGTCTGCGGCTTCTCACAGTAGATGTCCTTGCCCGCCTGGGCGGCATGAATGCAATTGAGCGCATGCCAGCGATGCGGGGTCGCCACGACGACCGCGTCGATGTCTTTTTGTTCGAGCAGTTTGCGGTAGTCCCGATAAACATGCTGGGCTCCAGACGACTCGGCAAACTTCTGTGCGCGCGGCAAGTAGACGTCGGCAGCGGCCGCATATTGAGCGCGGGACGCGAAGCCTCGGCCCAATTGGCCCATTCCTCCACGTTTGCCCACGCCGATCGCACCCAATACGACGCGATCGTTCGCGCCCAGTGCGCGAGAAGGAATGAAACAAGGCACGGCAACCGCAGCCAGACCCGCAGTAGCACCTGCCTGCAAGAAACGGCGTCTGTTTAGTCTTTCGCTCATGCTACACCTCCTGGTCAGCGTATTGCTTTGGGGAATAGCTTCTGATTTTGACAAACGAAGAACTGTATGCAAGTGCCGTGTCTGATTCATAGCGACTTGTCTGGGCTCCGAGGTGCGGCTTTCCTTGCCCGAAAGAGTAATTGTTGCCCGAACCCGAGCCTCAACTCGTTGGCCATGTCCTCGTCCAGTCGAATGCTTCGAAAGTTTCATCCCGCAGCGACAAACGCATCCCGCGCACGTCTCGGTTCAAGACGTGGGACACCGCAGCAGTACTTCCGAAACACGGGATGCAGAGAGTCTCGCCAACGTGACCGAAATAGCCAATATTGGGCCTGTCCCGGCTATCTGCATTCCCCGTGTTTTGGCCAGAAGCCCCGGGGTAGGCTTCTCGGCCGTGCGAAATGAAAAACTGGGATACGAATGAGCGATGATTGTAGAGCAGTAGACGCTTCCACATCGAATGCTGGAGATGACTTCCATCTTGACTGGGCCGTACGACGTTCACTTGAGCTGTTGAAACCACGAACGGAACTTGTCGCCGTAAAGCCCGAGGGGACAACTCCCGTCGATGCCGTTACGGTCGATCCTTCCGGACACAAGTTGCTTGCCGTTGACTTGACTGAGTACTACGGGGGCCATGGTCTTGGGCATGCGTCGCGAGTTGTCTATTTTCAGCTGAAATATAGCACTACCGACCCGTCCGCACCTTGGACGATGGCCGGGGGCACACGCGGTAAGAGGGCGCCTTCATCTGCTGGTAGCTTGATTCGCCGATTAGCGGATGTGTTTATGGGACACCTCGACGCATTTGGTCGAGAGCAATTGCTCACGAAGATGTCGCTTCGTTTGGCTCGCAATCCAGAGGCAGTTGTCTGCGTCATCATTGATGCGGCTGACAACAGTGTCGCTGCGGCTAGACTGCGACCACAGAACTACGGGGGGAGGTTTTCCATGAGATATCGCGTCAACAGCTCGCGCAGATGGCGGGTTGTGTTTGCGCCTTCTCGAATGGAGTGACTGCGGTTGGGGTAGGCCATCATGGTAAATCGCTTGTTGTGTTTGATCAGTTCGTTAACCAGCGCTTCGGTCGACTGATAGTGGACGTTGTCGTCGCGCGTGCCATGAACGATCAGTAGATTGCCTTCGAGTTGATCGGCGTAATTGATGGGCGATCCCTTGATGAACCCGTCGACATTGTCGTTTGGCAGTCCCATGTAACGTTCCTGGTAAATGGTATCGTAATAACGCTGGTTGCTGACCGGTGCGACGGACATGGCCGTCTTATACAGGTCGGGATACTTGAAAATGGCGTTCAGGCTCATGGAACCACCGCCGCTCCACCCCCAAACGCCAACGCGTTCGGGATCAATGTAGCTGCGCTCGGCCAGCACCTTCTTCACGGCTGCAGCTTGCTCGACGGGAGCGAGAATTCCGACCTGTCGATAGACCACCTTGCGCCACTCGCCGCCTCTTGGCGCCGGGGTGCCGCGATTATCGAAGCTCATGACCACGTAGCCGCGTTGCGCCAGCATCATGTGCCACAAGAAGCTACTGCCGCCCCAGCGATCCAACACTGTTTGGCCTGCCGGTTCACCGTAGACATAGACCAACAACGGATACTTTTTGCTCGGTTTGATTTCGGCCGGCTTGATGCACCAAGCGTCTAACTCGATTCCGTCCCCAATGTCGACACGGAAGAACTCCGTCTCGCACTGCCGGAGCCTGCCAATCTTCTGGACCAACTCCTTGTTGTCCGCCAATACCGTTTTCTGTTTGTGGTCGGGCAGTTCAACCAATTCGACCTTGGGCGGCGAATCGAACGACGACCAACTGTGAATCGCCCAGCGACCGTCGGGCGAGATCTGATAATCGTGTATGCCAGCTTGATCTGGAGGAGTCAGTCGTTTGAGTTCTGTACCATCCAGTCGGATGCGGTAAAGGTAACGCTGAGTTGGGTTATCAGGCGATGCGATGAAGTAGACGAACCTGCGGTCTTCATCAACGTGCAACAGCTTGATGACGTCGTAATCTCCCGGTGTGACAAGTTGGATCTTCTTGCCCGCTCGGTCGGCGATGTAGGCGTGTCGCCAGCCGTCGCGTTCGCTGACCCACGTGAATCGCACCCCATCAGATAGCCACATCAGTTCGTCATGGACATTCACCCACGCGTCGTCTCGTTCGGTCAAGACTGTCTTGACGTGACCGGTGCGAGGATCGGCGATCATGACTTGATTTGTGTTCTGCAGCCGATTCAATTGCTGAAGCACGATCTGGCCCGATTTCGCGGCCCAACTCATGCGGGCAATGTAGTGATTGCGCGAGTCGCCGGGCACGTCCAGCCATCGAGTTTCGCCGCCCTTGATGTCCGCCACACCGACGCGACAAGCCGAATTCCGTTGGCCCACTTTGGGATAGGCGAAGGTGAAGACTTTGGGATACAGCGAGTCGGTGTTGTTCACTAGCGGAAATGTGCCAACGCCCTCGGTGTCGATTTGCCAATACGCAATCGACTTGCCATCCGGGCTCCACGCGAAACCGTCGCGTATGCCGAACTCCTCCTCGTAGACCCAGTCGAACGTTCCGTTGACAATGTGTTCGCAGCCGGACGTGGTCAGCGCGGTGATTCCATGACTTTGGAGGTCTTCCACGTAGATATTGTTCTCTCGAACGTACGCCACGTGTCTGCCGGTAGGCGAGAACTTGGCGAACATCAAAGTGGAAGGCTGAGCGTCCCCGCCGACTTTCCGCACCTCGCGACTGGCTCGATCCAAAACCCAATAGTCGCCGCGCGTGTTGCGGCGCCAGACTCGTTTCGAATTCGTGTAGATCAATACCAGGGACCGATCATTGGAAAAGGCGTAGCCGTCGAGCGGAAGCGGCGACGATTCCCCTGGCGGCACCAAGTGCGCGGCAGATACCAAGACCTCCGATTCGCCCGTTTGCGGATCGTATCGGACAACGTCTTTCCCGCCAGCCTGAGCAGTGGACGCTTCGAGCTTGACATATCCCGAACCGTCCTTCATCCAGCGAGCTGAGAAGGGCTCGGCGTCGAACTCCTTCGAGTCGTAGATACGAGCCACCGTCAGAAGAGACGGGTCTTCCTTCTTTTCGCCCCCGGAAAGCGGGAGTGTAACAAGTGTTATCATGAACAGGCATGTCAAGCGTGATATCATTTTTCAGTCTCCGGGCGCGGTGATGGTGTTCTCTGTGAAGGGCATATCTGCGTATTGCGAACGATTTGCCGTCCACAATACAAGAATAGTTCACCTTCTGCGGCATCGCTAGGCTCATAACTTGCGTTGCACATTCGACGAGGATTCGTCACAGGACCCGTACGATGGCCCTCCGAGGCCGTCGCTTTCGAAGGAGCGCCGATTCCCGACGGCCTCGGAGGGCCATCGTACAATTCCAGGCGGTCATTGCCGTGCAATAAGTCGCCAGTGGCGTTACGAAGTGTTTTGGCGAAATCCTGAACCCTTTTTGTCTCCTCGCTGCACTTCTTGAGATGTGAGCACTGTAATCGCCCGTGAACGGATCGACGCCGCGGATCTGGTGCGCGAGCACCAGGCCGGTGTATGGCGGTATCTCCGATTTCTGGGATGCGACGAATCGCAAGCGGACGATCTAACGCAAGAGACGTTCCTGGCAGTGCTCGGGAAGCCGTTCGAGTACCGTGGACGCATCCAAGCCGCCGCATACTTACGGGCGGTGGCCCGGCGGCAGTTGCTGATGGCCGTCCGGAAGGCGCGCAACGGCCCATCGGTCGAGGATCTGGAGACGGCCGAAGACGTTTGGGCGGATCGGATGGGCGATGCCGACGGCAACGCGTACTTGGACGCCTTGGGCGATTGTCTGAAGGAACTCGAAGGCCGTCCCAAAACTGCCACCGACATGTTCTATCGCGAGAGCTGTTCGCGCGCCGAGATCGCCACCGCTCTCGGGATGACTGAAGACGGCGTAAAGACCTTGCTGCGACGTACGCGTGACGTGTTGCGGCGTTGTGTCGAGAGGAGGCTGAATCATGACCGATAAACGCGACGAGTATGAAGATCGGCTCGTGGATCTCGCGTTGTCCGAGAAGCTCGGCGAACGACAGCCGCCGGACTTGTCCGAACAGATACTGTCGGTGGCGGGCGAGCCGGTTGATAGCTCAGGCGATCCGTCCCGCATGAAGCCAACTTGGCGCAAACGGTTGTCGCTGCTTGCGCTGGCGACGAGTCTGCTGGCTGCAGCCGTCGGAGTCGGGGCCGGCATCCGATACTGGAACCAGCGCAGTCAACACACAATAGCAATGAGCGAAGCGGCGTCGACGGCGAAAGACGTCTTACACGACGACGGTGATCCGACCTCCGTCAGGACGCGCAAGCCCGTCGGCTCAAGCAACGACAGGGAAGCGGCCCAGGAAGAAGTTCCTCGGAACCTCTTGGAAGAGTTCATGGACAGTGATGAAGGCGCATTTCTGAAGCAGGTCCAAGAAACTGAAGAGTTCGGCAAGCTCTCGGAGATGAGCGAAGTGGACACCGTGTTGAACGAAGCACGCGAACGAATGGGAGTGGACCCCGAACGTGCTCAGCGCGATCTCAAGCTCCTATTGGAGACGGTCGAGCGTTCGACCGACCTGGACAAGGAAGTACAGCATCGTCTGCGTGCCGAAACTCAAAGCGCCATTCGAGAATCCGCTCGTCGGATCGTGGAGTACGACGAAAGACGCATGTTGGCGAAGGAGAACCGTGCTGCGGCTGAAGACCGCAGTCTCCTGTTCAGCGACTTACTGCGGGGCAATGGAGAATTGAAGCGTCGCCTGGACGATCTTCGGGACGAGACAGCCCGAGAAACGGCCGCTCGTCGACATGCTACTGGAACGTTGGAGCCGCAGTTGGAGGATGCGCAACAGAGATTGGCTGCATTGGATCCGGACTTGGCAAGCCTGAAGCGGGAAGTTGAAAGCCTTAGGAAGGAGATTCGCGCGACGCAGGCGGATCGTGAGATGCAGTTCAATCGACTTGTAAAGACCAATGACAAATCTGAAACGGTAGATTCGTTTCTACAGAATTTCCGGGAACGCAACCTGGAACTCGCCGCACAGATTTCGGAATACAAGCGTGTGATGGACAAGATGGCGTTGGAGCGGTCTGACCTCGTCGACTTGATTCCACCCGTTGCGAATGGGATCGTCACCGCGATTGGCGAACGCAATCTCATCGAAATCTCCATCGGTTCGGACGACGGCTTGCGCGTCGGCCATCACCTCGAAGTCTTTCGTGGCGATGTCAACGTCGGACGTGCAGTCGTGCTAAAGACGGATCCAGATCGGTCCGTTGCCCAGATCGTCGAGAAGAAGCAGCGAGGTGCCGTCCAAGTGCGGGATCGGGTAAGCACAAGACGCTTACGTACGGCGCCGACTGAACCGAAACCCAAACGTACATGGCGGCGGGCCAAGGCTTCTCCGAACGCGACTCGATTGATCGTTGGTGAGAAGGACGAACTGCTGTTGGAGGGTATGCAGGCCAATGTTGTGGTGGACGGATTTCGCGCTCGCGTTGTGCTGGACTACTACTTCTACAACGATCGCGATCGGCAATTGGAGGGCACGTTTAAGCTGAGGCTGCCGAACGAAGCGTCGCTGTACTACTTTGCGTTTGGCGAGACCGTATACGAATATCGCCCGCAGGTGGACCAGCTTGCCGACGCCGGATTCCTGAGTGCCGACTTGCTCCGCGCCACACACAATCTCCCCCACAACATCCTCAAGGCGCGCGGCGACAGTTGGAGCCGCGTGAAAGAGGCTCGCATCGTGCCTCGCGAGAAGGCCAGCTACGCCTACGCCGAGACAACTCGTCGGCGTGTCGACCCGGCGCTGGTCGAATGGTCGGGTGCCGGTATGTTCAACGCCAAGGTGTTTCCACTGGCGCCCGGCAAGCTGCATCGCATTGTCGTCGGCTATGACGTGAACCTTCAACACGACGAACCGGATCTGGTCTACAACCTGGAGTTGCCGGACGATCGCGGTCAGTGCGTCGTGGACATAAACGTGGCCGCGCTGCCGGGAATCGAGGCGCAGGTAACGCCGGCCACGAAGCCGTTCACGTCGGGCGGACAGGCCTACTACCACTTCAAGGACCCAGGAACCGATTCGGTTCAACTGCGGCTGCACGAACCGGGCGCGTTGATGCTGGTCGGCCAGGATCCACAGGCCGGTGATTTCTTCGCGACAGAAGTCAATCCGTCGCTAGACGCCGGAGAGGAAGTCGCCGGGGCGTCGCATGCCGTATTCCTGCTGGATACATCGCTCAGTTCCAATCCAGAACGGTTCAACGTCTGGCTGGCATTACTGAGGAACATCCTGGACCGCAACCGCGACACGCTGAAGCAGTTCGCTGTATTGGAGTTCAATGTCGAAACGCACTGGTGGCAAGACAGATTCGTTGAGAACACGCCGGACAATGTGGCGCGACTCATGGAATACGCGCACACGTTAGTGCTGGAAGGTGCCACCGACCTGGAACAGGCCCTTCGCGAAGCGACATCGCCAACGTGGGCTAAGCAGAAGTCCCCGAACGCCGATTTGTTCCTGCTCGGCGACGGCGCTGTGACATGGGGCGAGTCCAACTTGCACCTGATAACGAAATCTTCCTCGGCACCAAAATGCTGTTGGATTCTCGATGACGAGCCGGATATTCGGCGA
>CAZUAH010000320.1:0-15306 GCA_964617665.1 uncultured Pirellulaceae bacterium | reverse complement strand
TCATCCTTCCATCTTACACGCCACCCGCCGATCGCGTCCGCCCGGAGATCCGCGATGACCAAAGGCCAAAGGGTGTGAAGCGCACGTTGACAAGGGCGCAGGTCGCCACTCCTTTAAGGCAGTTAGAGCTACTCTATCAAAACTGGTTCTTGACGGACGAATTCGCCAACCGCGAGACCGCGAAAATAGAAGCTCGCGTGATTCAATGAGAGCCACCCAAGAAAACAACGGGGCATCGTACCGCTATCGCGGTTCCGATGCCCCGTCGCTTTTCTATTGAGTGATGGATTCCCTAGTCGTTGTGTGGGCTGAGCGACTCGTTCGTGCAAAGCGTGTTAAGCTCCTCTTCCGTCAGGTCGTTCCGACCCCTGATTGCATCGACCGGGCACAGATATGTCGTTCCCGAATCGGCCTTGATCCACTTGAAACTCTGCCTCGAAAACTCGGATGTCTCGTTCGCCATTTCTGTTCTCCTTCTGTAAGTAAGGCAACAAGGCATGTTGCTGGTTGTCATTCGCCACTTGCATTAGAGTTCGTGCACAACCGAGTGGCAGATTCAAGGTTCTGCCGCTTCTTTCCCAACGATTGCGGTGGCGATGCGACATGCGGACCAAATAGTATGTAAGTCGCGAGCGATCCCTTGCTATCCGGACGAAATGGACCGTAAGTCAACTTGGTGAGACTGTTATGTCGTGCAGCAATTTGTCGGACAGTACAACATGTCTGCTTTACAAGTTGCGAAGCGATGTTATGTTCCGCGGCGCCGCCGTTTTGAGAAGCCAGGAGATGTGAAGATGTTTCAGAGAAGTGCGATTGTAGTCGCGTGTGTTCTGACTCTGCCGCCGATAGGATCGTTCGTCGACCGTGTCTACGCGTCGGAGTCCAAGATCGTGTCAGCGGGCGTGATCAAGCTAAAAGTACCTGAGTCTTGGAGGCAGCAAAGGACGACATCCAAGTTTCGCCTTGCTCAATTCGAGATACCCGGCGCAAAACCCGGGGACGAAAACGCGGAACTGGTGGTTTTCTACTTTGGCGGTCCGACTGGCGGCATCAGAGCGAACATCGATCGCTGGGTGAGCCAGTTTCATGAGAAGGACCGCAAAGTAACTTTGACTCGCTGCGAGGGCGACCAGGGTGAATACGTACTGGCCGACATATCCGGTATGTGGAAGAAGCCGGACGGCCCGCCGTTCGCTCGCAAGACGATTGACAAACCCGGCAGCCGAGTCATCGGCGTCATACTTATCGTCAACGCTAACGGCCAGAAAGACTATTACTTCCTCAAACTCTCTGGCCCGGATTCGCTTGTAAAGAGCCAAGCGGGAGTATTGCGTTCGGCTATCGGCGCCGATCCGAAAACCGAGAAACCCTACAAGATCGATGGAGACAAAGTCGTTCGCAGCGAGCGAGAATGGAGGCAGGTGCTCACGGCCGCTCAGTACCGTGTACTACGTCAGAAAGGCACGGAGCGCGCTTTCGCGAACAAGTACGATAAGCACTTCGCGCCGGGCACCTACGAGTGCGCCGCGTGCGGGCAGGAATTATTCAATTCCGAAACGAAATTCAATTCCGGATGCGGATGGCCTGCGTTCTACGCTGCTAAAGCGGGCGATCGAGTTAACCTGGCTCCCGACTTCACGCTTGGCATGAGACGCGTTGAGGTCACGTGCGCGCGTTGCGACTCGCACCTGGGCCACATCTTCAACGACGCGCCCCAAACGCCCACCGGCCAGCGATACTGCATCAATTCTATATCGCTGAAGTTCAAACCAGCCAGCGGTGAAAAGAAAGCTGTTGCGCGAGATCCGGCTACAAAACGTTCGCCAAGCGGACGTGAGTGATCCGATGCGGGCGAGACTCACGCATTGGCCTCAGTACTTTGTCAGGCAAGCGCCGCCGCCGCAGGTCGCTCGAAGCCTATTGGACTTCGTAGTTGGCTAGTTTCGAGTTTGTCTTTGCGAACTCCTCTAGCTTCGACTTATAGTCCACGTCTGGCTTTGTCAGCTTGAACGAACAGAGACGCCCAGGGACATCCGTCTCAATGTCCACTACGCCATCTATCTTCTCCAAATCGCCTCGAACCGAGGTGGCGCATCCCCCTCACGTCATGCCTGGAACTTTGAGGGTGACCAAGGTGAACTCTGAGTCTGCTGAGGTGTTCGACTCGCTCTGAGAGGTTGGACCGGACGCGTCTACCGCCCCTCTGCAGCCAATCGAAGTTGCTGCCAAACCGGACGCCAGCAATAGGAGTGTAGCTCTGTACATTTGGGGTTCCTTTGGTTGTTGAATGTGCGCACAAACTCACCGCTCACACATGATACCGACAAAGCGTATTGCAGTTAACGCCAACACTAGATCCGCCGTTTGCGCGCGTCTATTCTGACAAGTGACTAGCAGCACGTGACTTTCGTCGCATTTCCCCGAATCCTTGCGATGCTCGTCCTGGCTTTGTGGCTGTGCAGAAACAACTTCGCCCACAGTCCCCTCTCCCTCTGGGAGAGGGTAGGGTGAGGGGCAGGAAATCTGCGAAGTTGTTTCTGCACAGCCGCTTTGGAGAGTTCTCTTCGATAGAATGCTCGCGGCTGGGCCAATGTGGACAGTGTTAACGAACCAAAGCAACGAAAAGAGGATTTGGAAATGGCTGAAACCGATGCTTGCACCGGGCACCATGACAAAGTGTATTCGATGACTTGTTGCCCTTGTCATCTTGACATCGAGAAGCTCAAGCCACTCGTGAGAGACGCGCAATTCATCTGCAAAGGATGCGGTCGAGTAGCGGTGGATGAAAAGCACCTCTGCGAGCCCGTACCGCTGGCGTGATGAAGGACGGTCTTCCGCAACGATAGCGGTGAATGCTAACTGCGGCGTGCGTCAACAAACGACTTGACGCAAAGCAAAACGAAGCCGCCGGTCAGTAGGACCATAATCGCTAGCGAAACGCCGGCCGCCGAGAGGCTCAAACCAGCCGTGGCGATTCGACCGACCGCGGCCAGGAGCCCCAAGACTCCCAATGTGGCTGCCACGTGCATGGCGTGCATTCGCGCAGACTCTCTTAGGGCCAGTATTCCCATCAGCAGAATCGGCAGGCCGACAAAGGCCGGGATCAAGGCCGTCACGCTCTTCGAGTCCGTCCCGACGTAAAAGCCAATCCCCTGGATGACAAGAAGCGTGCCGATCGCGATAGCCGTCTTGGGCATGTTCATTCGTTGGTTTTCTCTCGCACCAAAGGACATCGCTTGCCGCACCGTGATGCGTTTCGGCCGGTCGTCGTGGGCAGGTGGCGTTCAGTTCCTGCCTTCCGAAAAACGGGAACTCGCCGGAACAAGTGTAGGCAATCACATATCGCATTCCAATGATAGCGATGCCCGATTTCTCCTAGATGTCGGACCAGAGGCGGGTCTTCCATCACTGCAGTTGCCATTCTCTGCCTCTCCCCAAGGAGCGAATTTGGAGCATTGCCCTTAGCGCCCAATTGAGTGCGAAAAAGGAGCCCCCCCAGGGAGAGACTATTGACCGTACCCCAGAGTTCCCGAACGCAACATCGGATTTAGTCCTGCACGTCGTAGCAGTTGGACGGTCGCTGGCCATCGCGCGGCGGCAAAAACCGCTGGCCCTCGCGTCGCCTTTCAGGGTAGGGCAACCTACGGTTTTCTAATTGGCCAAATCCGGAGCTGTCGGCAACCGCCGGGCGGCGACAACCGAGACATTATAAGGAAAGACTTCACATGACACCTGCGACTTCCGTGGTTGCATCACAGCCGCTTGCCCCAGTCGTTCCCGTTACGACGACTCCATCGTGGACCGAAGACGGTCAGGCGTCGACGACCTTGTACGACAAATGTATGGCGCTTGCCAGCAATCTATGGTGGACCTGGAATCCGGAAGTAATCACTTTGTTCCAGGACATCGATCCGGCGCGTTGGAGGGCTCTGGATCACAACCCGATCGCGTTGTTGTCCGAGTTTTCGCCCGATCAACTGCAGGCTCGGGCCGTGGAGTTGGTGTTGCAGAGCCGGATCAACCAGGCATACCGACGCTTGAAGGAGTATATGTCCAGCACCCCGCTGTGGGCCAGGGCAAACACTGGGGTACTGGGATCGAAACCGGTGGCCTATTTCTCTCTGGAGTTCGGGCTCCACGAATCCGTGCCGATCTACTCGGGTGGGCTCGGAGTGCTATCGGGCGACCACATCAAGAGCGCCAGCGGACTGGGCGTGCCCTTGGTGGCAGTGGGGCTGTTTTATGGCCAGGGCTTCTTCAAGCAGCGCCTGGACGCCGACGGTTACCAACGAGAGGAATACGTCGATACCAAGGTCGAAAACCTCCCCATGGAACCAGCACGGTGCCCGGACGGAAAGCCAGTCACTGTCGAGATCGACACCCGCAGCGGCCGTTTGTTCGCCAAGGTCTGGTTGATGCGCGTAGGCCGGGTCAACCTCTACTTGTTGGATAGCGATGTCGAAGGCAACAGCGACGAAGACCGGCAACTGACGTCGCGTCTCTACGGCGGTGACAATCGCACTCGCATTCGCCAGGAATTGCTCGCTGGCATCGGCGGCGTTCGTGCGTTGCGAGCCTTGGGGATCACGCCCGGTGTATACCATCTTAACGAAGGCCACCTCGCATTTGCGACCTTGGAGGTAATCCGGGAAAGAATGCAGGACGATGGCATGGGCTTTGACGAGGCGTATCGCGACGTCGCCAGGCACACGGCTTTCACGACACACACACCCGTTCCCGCCGGACACGACCGATTCGGTGGCGAGCTGATCGAAGAACACCTGGGACCACAACGCGATCAGTTGGGGCTGTCTTACGATGATCTGATGGGCCTGGGCCGCGTCGACGCACACAATCACGACGAGCCGTTCTGCATGACTGTGCTGGGCTTGAAGATGTCGCGAAGGGCCAACGCGGTCAGCTCCTTGCACGGGCACGTCTCGCGGCAAATGTGGTCTTCGCTGTGGCCCGGAAAGGCCGAACAGGATACGCCTATCGGACACATTACTAATGGCGTACATGTTCGCACCTGGCTCGCGTGGCAAATGCAGCAGTTGTACGACCGCCATTTCCCCGTCGACTGGTACGAGCGGATGGGTGAACCGGAGGTGTGGCAATCCACGTACGACATTGATCCCGGCGAACTGTGGGAAACCCATCACGCGTTGAAGAACCTGCTGTTGGCTTTCGTGCGCCGGCGCGTCAGCGGCGAATGCCGCCGCCGTGGCGAGGATAACGACACGATCGAAGCGACTCGGCGTATGCTCAATCCCGATATCCTGACAATCGGTTTTGGCAGGCGATTCGCCACGTACAAGCGAGCGGATCTCATCTTGTCCGAGTTCGATCGGTTTGCGTCGCTGATAAACGACCCGGACCGGCCGGTGCAATTAGTCTTCGCGGGCAAAGCCCATCCGGCGGACGAACCGGGGAAGCAACTGATCAAGCGGATCGCCAACCTGCGGCACGACCCGCGGTTCGCCGGACGCATCGGATTTGTGGAAGACTATGACATCAACGTCGGCCGCCACTTGATACAAGGCGTCGATGTCTGGCTGAACAATCCTCGTCGCCCACTCGAAGCCTCTGGCACCAGTGGGCAGAAGGCCGTACTGAACGGAGCGCTCAATCTGTCCGTGCTGGACGGTTGGTGGGCCGAGGCGTACGACGGGTCCAATGGATTTGCCATCGGCAAGGGTACCAGCCACATGGACGATACGGTCACGGATGCTCGCGATTCGGCCGACTTGACGCGCGTGCTTGAAGAGCAAGTTATTCCGATGTACTACGAGCGTGACGTGGACGGCCTGCCGAAGAAGTGGATTAGACGCATGATGAATTCGATCAGCACACTTGCTTGGCGTTTCAGCGCGCATCGCATGGTCGCCGACTATGTCCGCCACGCATACATACCGTCTGCCGGAGGCCGAAGCTGCGACATGAGTCGCCGATAGGTAGTTCGTCAGGGGATGCCAAGGCGGACGGCACAACAAGCCGACAAGCTCGAGTCTATGCATCAGGAGTGAATGATGGCCGATACGAGATGGAATGGACCACTGATGGGAAATAGAGCAAGACGAACCGTTCAATTGCTACAGGAGTTTTCACTTCCTCTCATCGCAGGTGTCTTTGCGGCGTTGGCGTTCGCCAACCTTGCACCGGGGCTCTACGAGACTTTGGTGCATACTCCGGTCCACAAGCTTCTGAGCGTGATTCGACACGGTGCCGAGCATGGCTCGCATCATGGTGCCCATGGCTGGGAACATTGCTTGACATTGCACTTCCTGATCAACGATATCTTCATGGTGCTCTTCTTTGGGATAGCGGCCAAGGAAATCACTGAGGCCTGTTTGCCGGGCGGTGCATTGAATCCTGTCTCCAAGGCCATCAACCCGCTGCTGGGTACGCTGGGCGGCGTAGTCGGACCGGTAGGTGTGTTCCTGTTGGTCAACGCGCTGATAGGTGATCCAGCTTGGGCAAAAGGATGGGGAATCCCAACGGCGACAGATATTGCCCTAGCTTGGCTGGTTGCCCGATTTGTGTTTGGCAAGGGCCATCCCGCGGTCAGCTTCCTGCTTCTGTTGGCCGTTGCGGACGATGCGATTGGACTGGGGATCATCGCAATCGCCTATCCGGACCCCGCACATCCCACGTTGTGGGCCAACGCCTTGTGGATCTTGCCGGGCATGGCGATTGCCTTGGGTTTGCGCCGCGCAAAGGTCCAAAGTTGGATTCCCTACGTCCTATTGGGTGGTGCGTTCAGCTGGTGGGGGCTGTACAGCGCGCATTTACACCCCGCGTTGGCTTTGGTGTTCATCGTACCCTTCCTGCCAGGTCCACGACGGGATTTGGGACTGTTCGTGGAGAGTCCGGATTACGATGCGCTGGAACAGCAGGCCCACGCCCGCGGCTTGCATCACGCGCATAGCCCGTTGGAGAGTTTCGAACACAGCTTGAAATTTTTCGTGGATTTCGGACTGTTCTTTTTCGCCTTTGCCAATGCCGGTGTACCGTTTTCGGGAATCACGGGTTTGACTTGGGTAGTCCTCGTGGCGCTGCTGCTAGGAAAGACGATCGGCATCACGGCGTTTTCGGCGGTTGGCCAGCGGTTGGGTTTCCCGTTGCCAGACGGAATGCGGTTGAAGCAATTGCTGCTGACGGGAGTCATCGCCGGTCTTGGCCTCACGGTTGCGTTGTTCGTCTCGGGGCAAGCGTTTGCCGACGTGGGGCTGCAAGGTGCGGCCAAGATGGGCGCTCTGTTCTCGGGCGGCATATCAGTCTTCGCCATCGTTTTGGGATGGGTGTTGAACGTGCGCGACGAACCCGAGCGGACGGGCCTGCGATGGGCTCGCTGGCGATTCGCCTTCCGGCGTCGGCTACTGCCCGCTGCCGACCGAGCGTAACGTCAAGAGAGGTGATTGACCGGGTTTGGAATCGTCCAAGGCGTTTCTCTGAACCGCGATACCGTCCCTCTACCCCGTCGCAACATTTACGCGCGACACATCAACGATGCTCGCGACATCGTGCTGGTCGAAACGACGCAGCAATTCCAGCACGCCATGTTGACTTCCATAGTCGCGCTCTTCCGCGTAGAGCGGCACCAACGTATAGAAATGAACCCGTTTGTCGCGGCTGATTTCCACAGGACTCCAGTTGGCAAAATCGGCAATCAACAACATGCACGAATGCTGAGTGTTCGCGGCGAACGGCGACGGGGGCTCGCCGTTGGAGATGATCGTGTACCGACCGCCGAGCCAGGTATTCGCTTGGTGTGGATAGTAGGCGAGCTGCCGCAACCAGGAAATGGGCCAGCCGTACTCGTCGCTCCAGTCCGAATCGCCGGGTAGCTGCCATGTGGCAGGTAGGTGGATCACTAACTCGGCATGTTGAAACTCCTCCTGGCCTTGCGGAACGGCCATGGCCTTGTCGCTCATTCCCGTCGTGAAGAGAGTCACGTACGCATGTTTCTCACTAGGGCGAATCACATGTACGGCGATGTGTACCTCGTCGTCTACAGGAACGATTTCCTGCAATGCCAGCTGTGACACCTCTCCAAACTCGGCACACATTGCCGAGACAAGCCGCCCGTGGGCCTCTCCGCTTTCGCCGTCAGAAGCCTCGTCAGGAGGAAGTGAACAACCCACGGCGATCAACAACTCGGCGATCGCCTCTTGCCCACGTTCGTTAGCGAACGACAAGGCGTTCTTCGGCCGCCCACTGCTGCCCATGTACGTCACATGCGGGTCAAGTCCACTCTTGATCAACAACTCGGCCACCGCCAGATGCCCACCGTAGACGGCGGAAAAGAGAGGATTCCTTTCCGGCTCGCTTACGTCGACCTCCGCGCCGAGTGAAAGCAGGTATTCAACGATGTCCAGGTGCCCCTTAGATGCGGCTCGATCTAGTGCGGCACCGTTCGAGATCCCGCCGCGAGCATTAATGTCGACGCCCATCGAAACGAGGCGTTTGGCAACTTCGAGTTGGCCCTGCGCAACAGCGAGGTGCAGCCACGGCCCAAAAATGGTTGACATGGTCAACTTGGATTCATCGTCGCCGATCAGTTCGGCCACCTGATCCGCGTCTCCCGCTTTGATGGCGGCCTGTACTTGTTTCCAAAATGGCGTGTTCATCGAGTTAGTTCATCTCTTAGTCTGGGCAATGGCCTGTCCAACCTGTGGCATGCACCGGATTGCGAACCGTCACGGCCCACACCAAACGTGATTGCATCATCGCCGTTCCGTTGCATGACGCGACCAGACCTGATAGGAATTCTAATGGTGTGTCTGTCGATCAGTGTCAGGCTGGGTGGCCGGGGCTGGACTGAGCCTCAGCGAGGGAAGCCCCGGGGTTTCGGGCTTGCGCCCTCCAACCCTGGCCACAAGCATTCGAAACCTGACGGTGACGGTCACTCATTGTTCCTGTCGTTCAACCGGAGGAAGAAGACCATGAAGGTATGCGAGATACTGTACCTGGGTATTGTCGTTTCGGCAATCGGCAACATTGCCTGGTCGGCCGAGCCGATCCGGATTGTCGTGGATGGCCAGCCGCAGGCGGCAGTCGTACTGGCGGCTGATGCAGACGGGCAGACCGAGGCGGCCGCCCGCGTGCTGGTCGACTACGTCAAGCGATCCTCCGGGGCCGAGTTGCCCATCGTGAAAGGGCCGGTGCCCGAGGCGGAGAAGCAGCCGGTGGCGATCCACGTGGGCCGCTCGGAATTCGTCGACCGGCTCCACCCAGATCTGGACCAACTAGACGACGATGGATTCGTGATTCACGGCGTGGACCCGTCGCAGGTGATGATCGCCGGCCCCACGCCGTACGGCACCGAGTTCGGCGTGTACGAATTCCTCGAGCGATACATGGGCGTGCGCTGGCTGCTGCCCGGCTCCGACGGGGACGACGTGCCGGCGTGCAAGTCGATCGAGGTCCCTATCGAGCAGAACCGCCAGGAGCCAGCCATCTTTTCGCGGCTGTTCAGTGGTTTGCGCGGTGGCTGGCAGACCAAGTGGGCTCGTTTCAATCGGATGCACGGCCGCGTGAGCTTTCACCACTACCTGCTGCACGTATTCCCGCCGGAGACGTACACCAAGACGCATCCCGATTTCTTCCCCATGAAGGACGGCAAGACGCGCTTTCTGCCTCCGACCAACCACACACATGGCTGGCAGCCGTGCTTCAGCGCCAAAGGCGGCGTCGAAGAGGCCGTCAAGAACATCACGCGCTACTTTGACGACCATCCCGGCGTGCCGTCCTTCTCATTGGGTGTAAACGACAGCAGCGGTCACTGTCGCTGCCCGGGCTGCCTCAAACGCATACCCGAAGAGCCCAATTTCCTGGGTCGCGCCGACTACTCCGACTTGTACTACGACTGGTGCAACCAGGTCATCGACGGCGTACTAGAAAAACACCCCGACAAGTGGTTCGGGTGCCTGGCGTACAGCGAAGTCGCCTCGCCACCGAAGAACGTGAAGGTGCACGAGCGGCTGATCCCTTACATGACCTACGACCGCATGAAGTGGATCCACCCCGAGGTCAAAGCCGCCGGCCACGCGGCAACCGAGGCCTGGGAAAAGGCCAGCCCATCGCTCGGCTGGTACGACTACATCTACGGTACGCCCTATTGCCTGCCACGCGTCTACTTCCGTCAGACGCAAGAGTACGTTCGTTACGGAAGCGACCACGGCGTACGCGCGTGTTATGCCGAGATCTATCCCAACTGGGGCGAAGGGCCGAAGCCGTACGTCTTCCTGAAACTATGGTGGAACCCGCAGGCGGATGTGGACGCTCTGCTCGATGAATGGTACGAGCGGTGCGTCGGCCCCGAAGCAGCGCCGTATCTGGCCAACTACTATGCGATCTGGGAACGATTCTGGACGAAGGACATCCTCGACTCGGCATGGTTCTCCACAGGCGGGCAGTACCTCAGGTTCAGCCATCCCGGGTACTTGGCCGATGTGAAAGAGGAAGACGTTCTCGAGAGTCGACGCCTGCTGGACACATGCATCGACAAGTGCCAAACCGACAGGCAGCGCGCGCGAGCCAAACTGCTGGAGAAGGCGTTCCAGTACTATGAAGCCTCGGCATTGGCGTACTTGGCCGACCGCAAGCTGCCGCCCACCATCGAGACGGAATCCCAAGCTCTGGCGGCGTTGAACAGTGCCGAAACGGCTATGCGAATGGCCCGTAAGCGGCGTCACTTGGCATTGGAGGTTTACCCCAAGGACCCCGTGCTCGTGAATCCGTTGGGCATGGAACGCTTCGGTGCATTGTCTGGCGAGACGTGGGGTGGCAACGGCATGTGGGCCGTTATGGGCTGGGTCGCCAAGGGCAACAACGCCGTCCGCAATCGCGTCGCCGAACTCGCCGATAGCTCCGAGTCCGAGTACGTCCGCGACCAGGCTGGTCTCATGCTTGCGATCGTCGACGGCAACATCACGCCGATATCCAAGAACTCATCCTTCGAAGAAGGCCCAGGTAACCTGAGCGCCGACTGGTCTTACTGGGTCAAGCCCGACCCCGTCACCAAGAAAGGCGTCGGCAAGATGCTCGGCAGCACGGACCGCGCGCACGATGGCGAGCGCAGCCTGCTGTGCGACAGCATGTACCGCGGCGGTCCGGTCAATGCGATCAGACCACTCCCGCCCGGCAAGTATTGCGCCTTCGCATGGGTCTACGTCGATATGCCTGAAGGCACCGAATGCAAAGGGACTTGCGAGCTAGCCGTCACCCCACGCGGCGACGACGGCCAAAACCTCCCCGGTCTGAGCACCAAGATCACGCCGCCTCCTGGCAAGTGGACCCTGGTCGTTGCCGGCGGTAAGATCGAGGCGAAGATCAACGGCAAAGAAGTCACCCACGCCCTAATGATCCCCATCGTCGACGGCTTCCGCGACGGAGGCAAGGTGTACTGGGATGAGGTGGCGTTGTATCGGGTGGAGGAGCGGGAATAAACGGCTGGCGGTAGTCAATCGCCCAAATTCTGAACAGAAGGAAACAGAGTACGCAGAGTTCACAACCATTCTCTGTTTTCTCGGTTGCCTCCTGTTCAAGAAATGCGCAGGGTGCGTGAGTCTTCCCTGCTGGCCGTGCAGATACGCGTCGGGCAACTCGCAAGCGTCTTCACGATGACCTGCTCGAAATCGGCATCCCTCAGGATCAGACGCATCCTGCTCACGCCACGTTCAGGATGTGGAATCCTATCCCACCAGAAGAGACTTGGTCAGTACGCGGCATGCCGACAGCCCCACGAACGCGGCCCAAACCGTCAACGTCGAACCTATCTCATTTGTCAACCTCACGGCATCAAGCCCTCGCTCAGTCGAAAAACTTGCGGTTCTTCTTCGGAGCATCAGCGGCAGCTTCCTTGATCTCGTCGTGAATATAGTCATCGTCCAGGATGCGAACGTAGTCTTTCGCACTCAGCGACGCATAGAGTTCGGCGTCATGCTGCAACTGCAGTGCAAAAAGTGCCTCCCCCTCGCATTCCCTGTGATTGTCTCCCGTTGCACGCTCCAACTGTTCGACTTTCTCCTGCACTTCTTGCCATCCGCCATGCTTCTGCCATGAAATCCACAAATCTTCGCTCAACTCGGAGAATGTCACCTCCATGACCAGCGTTAGCTCCAGGTACTCTGCCAACTCATCGACAAGATCCAACCTAGGGCTTGTCTCGCCGGTGACGAATCGCTGCAAGTTTGATTGCGGCACACCTGCCGCCACGGCTACGCTGTTGACGGTGAATCCTTCCAACTCTGCCTTAAGAACGTCCGAAATAGCCATGACACGTTATCCTTTGAAATAGAAGTAGAGCAGCTTCTAAGCTGTATTATGCATTTGCGGGTTATTGTGCCAATAGCCGCTTATGCATTTAAGGGTAATTAACACTCCGCACCGCTTGGCTCGCGGCCCGCCGGGGCAGGCTGCGGCGGACCGTTTCCAATTCTGCCTCCGTTTGCGGTTGAATCACCAGATCTCGCGAAACGCTCGGCGTCGCGAGGCACGGCGCTGCCCCGTGCCGCTGCCATGACGAATGGCACGCGGTCTAGGAAACTGTGAGCGGAATGACGCTAGCCACCGGTAATGTGATTCACATTCTTTCCATCTAGAACCAGCGGCCAGCGCCGTGCCGCTCACTGGGTAATGCCGCCACGCCCGCTGGTTTCCGAGATGCGGTGGAGACCTCCGGTCGGCGTTTGTGGCTCGGTCGAGAGACCGGCCACAGCGAGCGCGGTGACTTGTTCACGTGAGCGCCAATCCTCCGGCGCTCACGTGAACCCGATGCTAAAGGCTGGATCAGCCCCAGTCTTCTGCCCGATGTACCAAGTTCGTTTCGGTCTTCAGTCCGGGATTTCGCCAGCGGGTTAAATGCCCGCTCCCCCCTCTGATCTCCCCAAAAGGCAGATTGTCAAGGTTTGCCAACTTTCGCCAAGTATTGTACACTGAGGTACACTTCTTGCAGGAGACAGACAATGCCGACAATGAATGTTTCAGTGACCAACGAATTGGCGGAAATGGTCAGCAGTAAAGTGGATTCAGGACTCTACGGAAACGCAAGCGAGGTGGTCCGCGCTGCCTTAAGACTGATGTACGAGAGGGACCGTCTGCAGGACCTCACGCTGGTCCGAGAGAAACTCGCCAAGGGGTTGCAGCAGGCGGAGAACGGCGAATTCACGGACGATTCCGTGGGGGAGATCATTGCTGAAGCCAAAGCTCGCAAACGCGCGAAGAAGAAGCGGTCAACGTCATGACCGACTATCGCGTTACGCTCGAAGCCAAGGAAGATTTGATTCAGATCTGGAACTTCACGGACGAGAAATGGGGAACCGCTCAAGCGGATCGGTATGTCGAGGGTCTGGAATCTTGTTTCGCTTCGCTCGACGAACTTCCCACACACGGATGCCGCGATCTCGTTCTGGAGACGCAGTCGGACGTGCGTTTCTATCGTTATCAATCACACTATGTGTTCTTTCGCAACGTGCCAGGGCGCGTTGAAATCCTCACGATCATCTACACAGGAAGACAAGGGGCGATTGAAGGTTTCTTGTCGAGGTGATGTTGACGTCCTGACTGTTGCCTCCAACATCCCATCCCCCACCGCTACAACGCCCAACCGTCCCGATACTCGCGATGGAGGAGGCTGTTGGCTTCTTTGTCGTTGGTAATCGTGAAGTTGGCACCATCCCACTCGAGGGTCTAGCCGGTGCGCAGAGCGATGTTGGCCAGCAGGCTTCCGCCCGACGTGCCAAGGATTGTTCGACGCGATCGAGTCCACCGAAGGCCGGCATCATTCGCTAACGATCTCTATTTCGTTCCAATAGGCCCATTCGTTGCGCCAATTGTTGGCCCGGTTTTCGATCGACAATTGAATCTTCTGTCCAGCGAACTGCGACAAGTCAACGGTCACATCCAACCATTCTTCGTTCATTGCATCGGGACTGACGATCTTGTCCGCAAGGACTTCTTGACCCGCGAGGACCCGCAGTTGCCAGTCGCCATGCGGATGGTGACTGACCCGCATCTTCAGCGCAGCCTTCGCTGCCATCGGGACATCCACCTCACGGAATATGATGCATGGCTTTTCTCGATTCAACGGGTGCGTTTGTACCGCTGTGCGGTTGCGGAAACCACTGTGGTGCACGACCCCGCCTTCACCCACGTCTCGCACTCGAAATCCGGGGGCCACATGTTGGATGATGCGATGCTGTTCTTCGGCACTTTGCTGTTTTCGACGGTCAAGGTTGACGGGCACGTCGCCGCTGAGCATCCGCCGAGCAACAAACTCGGGCAGCCTCGGGAAACTGCCGCCAATCGCCAGCTGTAACGCCCGCTCGGGATGCCCGGACACCATCGGCTCTAACGCATACCAGACCATGCGTGGTAGATTGCTGTCGTCAATATCTTCGGCATGACTCGCAAGGCCCTCAAGGATTGGCCAACGTTCCGAGAAAGACAAACGTTGAGCCGCCGAAGCCAACGACAACCGCACGATCGGCGAAGCGTCCTCGGTGGCCATCGCCGACAGTTGCGTCAACACCGATGTTGGAAGGACAGGCTCATCCATCTTCTCCTCGATCTGGAACGCATTCACGGGGCTTTCTTCGCCGAGCAATCGAATCGCCCAAGCCCGGACATGCTGGTCATCATGTTGAAGGCAACTTACCAATCGACCCGCATCCAATCCGCCAGTGATGTGCAATGCCCAAAACGCACGCAACCGCTTCGCCGACGTAGCGGCTGACTCGAACTGCTTTTCAAGCAAACCATGTACAAGCGACTTATCCAGTTGACCGGCGGCTGCGCGCGAGTGAAGTAGGACGCGGGCCTGGCGAACGTACCAATCATTGGAATGCGTCTGCATTTCAACCAGTTGTGCATCGGTCAGCGATCGTAGGTCCGGCGACTGAATGGGCTTCGCGTTCTTGGGCGTGATGCGATAGACACGGCCGCTGTTGGGGAAATTGACCGCGTTGCCGCAAATATCTGTGTCGTGCCAATCCAAAATGTAGACGCCGCCTTCCGGGCCAATCTCGACACTGAATCCGACCCAGGCCAAGTCATTGGCCGGCAGGAAATCATCGCCGTGCTTTCCGATGAAGCTGCTGCCGTTCGGAATCAACACGTCCGTCAACACCGCGTGTTCGTGAAGATTGCACATAAACAGACGATTGCGATACTCGGCCGGAAATGCGTCGGCCAGATAGATGCGGGCGCCGCCATGTGCCGAAAGGTGCGTGTGATCGCGGATTGTCTTGATGTCATCGTAAATGTGCGGGTTCACATGCGGGCGACTTTGCTTGTGATACACGC
>CAZUAH010000319.1:0-15332 GCA_964617665.1 uncultured Pirellulaceae bacterium | reverse complement strand
ACGGCCGCTCAGGATTTGCACCTTTTGGTGGACACCCGTTGCATCCCTAGTAAGTTAGTCAGGTGTCACTTGGTATGTAGCGTCAACCTGCGGATGTGTCGGACATCCGCGAGCAAAGAGTCGCTACGACTCGGCGAATAGCTGGCGTTTTGCTTGGGGAATCTCGGTATGAATCGTCCGACGTGTCTTTTCTTGCTCCGATTTTGTCTTCGTCGACCCTGACCGCGAAGTGATTCTGGCTACTACAATGTAGTGACCGAAGACGCGTCTTGGGCACTGTGTTGTCGTGGAGGGTCTTGGTGCGGATTCGGTGGGGCGTTTTCGCACGATCGCAGGACGGAGTCATGGTTGAAGAGCCAAACCAAGTCGAGATCATTCGTCAGATTACCGCGTCGCAGCGGCGGCTGTACGCGTACATCCTCACTCTGATCCCCAATCCGCAGGCGGCCGAGGAGATTCTGCAGGAGACGAATGTCGTCATCTGGGAGAAGTCCCGCGAGATAGAAACGGTCAACAACTTCTCCGCATGGGCGTCGAAGATTGCCTATTTCCAGACGTTGGCGTACCTGAAGCGAGTCAAGCGGGACCGCTTGCATTTCGACGACGAGTTGGTTGGAAAAATCGCCGCGGCGGTCACCGAACGGCAGTCGCTGCTCGACGATCGCGTGGATGCGTTGCGGACGTGTCTGCGGAAGCTTTCGGACAAGGACCGCGACTTGATCCGGCGCCGTTATGAATTTGGGGCGTCGTTGGAGGCGGTCTGCGAGGCAGTCGGTCGTACGCGCGGCGCGATCAAGCAAGCCCTGTACCGCATACGTGGTGCGTTGATGCAGTGCGTTAACCGGTCGTTGGCGACGGAGGAGACGCCATGAAGGAACAGCCGTATTCCGAGCCTGAATTACGCCGGCTGATCGACGATCTTATCGAAGGCGACATCACGCCGGACGAGCATGACCGTTTGGCCTTGTTGCTCAAGTCGGATGCTGATGCGCTTGCCTACTACACGGAGTACTTGAACATGCACGCCGCGCTCTCGTGGGAGCATGTGCCACTGCCGTCGATGTCGGCGGCCGATTTGGCCGCATGTTCATCCGAAGAGTTGGATTGTGCGGTGAGAGAGTCCGGTGATTCATTCCCTAGCCAAGACAAGGAAAAGCAGGTCTTCCGGCGGCAGTCCCGGGGCGGTCGATGGAGATGGTACGTAAGCGCCGCGGTAATTACCGCAACAGTCGCGATTGCAGCCGTTGGTCTATTCGTGATTATCAATGCTCGACTGGAACGAAGGGGCATCGAAGGCGGTGTGGCCGGCACGGAGGATCGCGAAAAGCCGATTGCAGCGCCGGATGAACGTGAACTGGCTGCCCTAAGTGCCGTAGCCGTGCTGACGCGAGTCGCGGATGCGGAATGGGAGGATTCGGGTTCGCCGCGTCGGACAGGCAGCCCGTTGACACCTGGCGTTGTGACGCTCAAGAGCGGTCTGGCGCAAATCGAGTTCTATAGTGGTGCCACGGTCATTTTGGAAGGTCCGGCCAGCTTGGAGCTGGTGTCCGAGATGCGCGGAGTCTTCCATAGCGGCAAGCTCCGTGCGCGAGTCCCTTTGCAGGCCCACGGGTTCACGATCGGCACACAGAGTGCTGACGTGGTCGACCTGGGAACTGAGTTTGGTTTGCAGGTCGGCGACGACGGCCAGGCGGAGATTCACGTGATTGAGGGCCAGATCGAACTCCGACGCACCGAGGAAGCGACCGACTCGCCTGAAAACACCCTTCCGACAACACTCGACGCAGGCCATGGGGTCCGGATCGGTCCGAACTTGGAACCAACGTCAATCGACGTTAAGCCGGATAGTTTCGTCAACTCGGATGAGCTCGCTCGGCTGGCCGATAGGCAGTCCAGCCGGCGATACCAACGGTGGCTGGAATCGAGCCGCCGCTGGTACGAGGATCCGGACACGGTAGCGTACTACGCCTTCGAGTCGGAAGCTCCCTGGTTGCGGACCCTGGTCGACCGAGGACCAAAGCCCGCGGGGTCATGCGATGGTGCCATCGTCGGCTGCCAATGGGCCCAAGGCCGTTGGCCGGACAAGAAAGCCCTTGAGTTCAAGCGGACCGGCGACCGGGTTCGAGTCAAGTTGCCGGGTGAGTTCAAGTCACTTTCACTCACGGCCTGGGTGCGGATCGAGGCATTGGAACATCGGTTCAATTCGCTGTTGCTGACGGACGGGTTCGACAAGGGGGAGGTGCATTGGCAGTTGACCGAGACCGGCCAACTTGAGTTGAGCGTGCGTCTCGTCAAGGCGAACTCCAACATGAAGGGTGCACCTCGCCGCTCGTGGTATCGGTCGCCTTCCTTGTTCACTGCCGCAGATTTGGGTCGTTGGGCTCACCTGGCCACCGTCTTCGATCGAGATACCCAGACGGTAACGCACTATCTCGACGGCATGCCGATCAGCACAGAAGAAACCGTCGCTCATCCCCCGCTGCGGATTGGCTCGGCCCAGATCGGCAACTGGAACCCGCAGCAGTTGATGGATCCCAATCGCCCGGAAACGTGGATCCGCAGCCTCAACGGCAGAGTCGACGAGTTTCTGGTCATGGGCCGGGCGTTGACCGGTCCTGAGATACGAGACGCCTACCGCAACGGCACGCCCGAGTAGATTCGAGAATTCCCGCCCACCAAGGAGAGTCCTATGGATAAACGTGAGTCTGTGTCCCGACGACGATTCATGAAAAACACTGCCCGAACCGCCGCAGCTTCGGCCCTGATAGGCACGGCCGTTGGGCATGTTCACGCCGCGGAGGACAACACAATCCGGGTCGCCCTGGTCGGCTGCGGTCGCCGAGGCGCCGGTGCCGCACGGGACGCATTGACCGTCAAGAACGGCCCGATCCGCCTCGTTGCCATGGCCGACGTGTTTGAGCAACGTCTCGCAGTGAGCCACAAGGCTCTGTCCGGCCTATTCCCCGACACGATCGATGTCCCGGAGGATCGCAAGTTCATCGGCTTTGATGCGTACAAGAATGCGATGGACTGCCTGCGTCCGGGCGACGTGGTGATCCTGGCCACTCCCCCGGCATTTCGCTGGGTCCACTTCGCCTACGCGATCGAAAAGGGCCTTCACGTGTTCATGGAGAAGCCGGTTACCGTGGACGGTCCGACCACTCGCAAGATGCTCGCCCTGGGCGAAGAGTCGGTCAGGCGGAACCTCAAGGTGGGCGTGGGACTGATGTGCCGCCATTGTGAGGCTCGCCAGGAACTACACGATCGGATCAAGGCGGGCCAGATCGGCCAGATCACGATGATGCGAGCCTACCGAATGATTCCCGGAAAGGACTTCGCTTCTCCAGGTGCGGCGCCGGTTGGCACCAGCGAGTTGTTGCACCAGATTCAGTGGTTCCACGGATTCCTCTGGGCCAGCGGCGGCGCCTACAGCGACTTCCTGATCCACAACATTGACGAATGCTGCTGGATGAAGGACACTTGGCCGGTCGAGGCGCAAGGCTCCGGCGGACGCCACTACCGCGGCGAGGCGATAGACCAGAACTTCGACAACTACTCCGTCGAATACACCTTTGGCGACGGCACCAAACTGTTTCTGTTCAGCCGCACGATCACCGGCTGCCACAAGCAGTTCTCCAGCTACGTCCATGGGACCCAAGGCGCGGGGATCATCTCCTCCAGAGGTCACACCGCGACCGACTGCGGCCTCTACGACGGGCACAACGTAAAGGACATCGATCCCGTTTGGGCATATCCGGGGGCCGCGCCGATCGCCTATCAACGCGAATGGAATCACTTGATCGACGCCATTCGAGAAGACAAGCCGTACAACGAAGTCAAACGCGGAGCCGAGGCCAGTCTGGTGACGTCTATGGGTCGAATGGCCTGCCACACGGGCCAGGTCATCACCTACGATCAAATGCTCAATTGCAAGCATGAGTTCGCACCGGACGTCGGCAAGTTGACGATGGATTCTCCCGCCCCGCTGCAGGCTAACACCGACGGTAAGTATCCGGTTCCCATGCCTGGCATCATCATCAACCGAGAATACGCTTGATACCTTTGCTGAAGTCAACGCCGAGTCATAGAAGGAACATCCATCGTGCGAATCCCGGGCAAGTTGATTCTTCCCATTCTGCTACCCCTACTTCTAGTTGGGACGGTTGCCCGTTGGGTGAAAGCCGACTGGCCCCAGTATCGTGGCGACGCGTTGCGAAGCGGTTACACCGCAGAACCGCTCCCAGCGACGATGCACCTGGCTTGGCATCGCGTGGCACGCCATCGCCCACAACCGGCCTGGGTCGGACGCGATGGGCGTGACTTGAGCCGGATGAGGTTTGACCACGCCTATCACGTCGTGATTGCCGAAGGGAGATGCTATTTCGGCGGTTCGGTCGACGGGAAGGTATATGCCCTGGACGCCGACACCGGCGACGAATTGTGGACGTTCTACACCGAAGGTCCGGTACGTTTCGCGCCGGTGGTATACAAGGACCGGCTGTTCGCCGTCAGTGACAACGGCTACCTCTACTGTATTGCGGCGCGGGACGGCAAGTTGCTCTGGAGACTTCGCGGCGGGCCAACTGACGACCGCGTGATCGGTAACGGCCGCATCGTGTCGCGTTGGCCGGCCCGTGGTGGACCGGCGCTCAAGGACGGCGTGGTCTACTTTGCCTGCGGCATCTGGCCCACCGAAGGAGTGTACGTCTATGCCGTAGATGCCAAGAGCGGCAAGTCGCTTTGGGTCAACGACAGTTCGGGAGCCTTGGAGATGGGCCAGCCCCATCAGGTCTGTTTCTCCCGCAGCGGTGTGGCGGCGCAAGGATACATGGTTGCCACCGACGAGAGCCTTCTGGTCGCGACGGGTCGCGCTGTGCCGGCGTGCTTCGATCGCGCGACCGGAGAGCTGCGACATTTTCATCTCCAACGATACGGCAGCAAGAGTCCCGGCAAGCTGGGCGACGCCGAAGTCGTGGCGACAGAATCCGTCTTCTTCAACACGGGGTACGTCTTCGACCTGGAAACCGGCAAGGGCTACAGTCGCGTCATGCCATGGCGCCATTGGGGGCGGACATCCCACGGGCATCGAGTGCGAACGGCTGTCGAGCAGTTCGTCGTAACACCGGACGTGATTCTTCACAGTTCCCAGACCGAGTTGTTCGGCGGAGAGATCTCATGGAAAGAGGGAAGCGTTCGGGAATTCAATCTGGCGGAAGTGCTCCGGCTGCCCTGCGTCGACAATCATTGGTCCGCAAAGCTCGACGACGAGATTATCTCGCTGATCGCCGCTGCCGAGAAAATCGTCGTCGGGTCGCCGCAGCGCGTTTCAATTTTGGATGCGGCGACAAGGAAGGTACTTTCTTCGCATCCGGTCGACGGTCCGCCCCTCGGCTTGGCGGTGGCGGACGGGGCGCTTTTCGTCAGCACCGATACGGGATCGATCTATTGTTTCCGAGGCGGGCAGCCTATCACGCCGCGAACGGTTACACCTTCGTTGGCATCTTCTCCCTATGGCAACAACAAAGTCTGTGCCGAAGCGGCGAAAGAGATCATCAAGAAAGCCAGGATAACGGAAGGGTACTGTCTGGATCTTGGTTGTGGGTCCGGGGCGTTAGCGTATGAACTGGCGACAAGGACTGACATGCGAATCATCGCCGTGGACACCGACGCCGACGCCGTGTCTGCCGCCCGAGCGAATCTTGACGCTGCCGGACTGTACGGCTCGCGGGTCACGGTCGTTCACGCCGACCCGGCGGACACCCGGTTGCCGCAGTACTTCGCTAATCTGGTCATATCGGGGCGCTCCGCAATGAAAGACGTAACCGGTTTTCCCGAAGAGGAAGCGCGACGCTGCCAACGACCCTACGGCGGAACAATCTGCGTCGGCACGCCCAGCTCGATGCGAACGAGCGTTCGTGGGCCCCTGGAAGGCGCGGGCCAGTGGACGCATCACTTTGGATCCGCCGCCAGAACGCTCAGCTCGAGCGACCGCCTGGTCCAGCCGCCGTTCGGTGTTGTGTGGTACAAGGATCCCACACTTCTCACCGCAGATCGACATGGACATGGCCCCGGACCACTCTGGTACGACGGCATTCTGTTACAGGCGGGCAACGACGCAATCCGCGCCACGGACGCCTACAACGGACGCACGATGTGGGAAGCGGAGATCCCCGGTCTCGCCGAGCATTACGATGTCAACACGGGCACGGGGGCCTCGGTCACCGGCGGAATCTACTGCGTAGCCGATGGGGTCGTCTACGTGCGGCACCAGAGCCGTTGCCACTTGATCGACGTCGCTACCGGCGAGGAGACCGGGCGTTTCGAGGCCCCAGAGCTGCCGGACGGAGATATCCGGGACTGGACCTACATCGCGTGCGTCGACGGCATCCTTTTCGGCGGTGTAGCGAACCAGCAGCACGTCATCACGGCCAACCACGGGGCTGGGAATGCGGGCTTCACCATCCCAACGGAACACTTGCTTCCTGATTGTCTGATGCTGTTCGCCATGGATGCAGAGACGGGCGAACTCAAGTGGTCCTATCGGGCCAACAAGTCGATCCGCAACAACGCAATCGCCATTGGCGGAGGGACGGTATACCTCATCGATCGTCCGGCGGCCGAGGTCGACAGGCTCATGAGATGGGAAGTCCGGACTGCACAACGTCGAGGCGAGACGGCCGGCCTACCAAGACATCCTCCCGGCACGCTGCTCGCCATGGAAGTCCAAACCGGCCGCGTCAAATGGCGCAATAACAGCGACATCTACGGCACTTGCCTGGCCCTGTCCGAAGAGCACAATGTTCTTGTGATGGGCTACCAGGAGTACGCATGGAAGGTCACGTCGGAAGTGGGCGGCCGGCTCTCGGCATTCGGAACCTCCGACGGAGGGAAACTCTGGGGGCAGAGAATCCGATACTACAATCCGCCCATGCTGATCGACAGAGAGCTTTACGCTTACCCTTACAAGTACGATCTTCTTACCGGGCAGCCACAGAAGGCGGTCCATCCTGTGACGGGCCGGGAGGAACTCTGGGAGATCAAAGGCAAGACCTTTGGTTGTGGTCCTGCGACCGGTTGTTCCTCCGCGCTGTTCAATCGGTCCGGGACGCTGGCCTACGCCGATCTGGAGAGCTACCAGGGCAAGTTGGAGCATTATGGTGGCATTCGTCCAGGATGCTGGGTCGCCACATTGCCTGTGGGTGGGCTCGTGCTGATGCCCGACGATACCAGCTTGTGCAATTGCAGCTACTTGAATCGGGCCTCGATTGCCCTGACCCACTACGGCGAGCGCCCGCCGGCGATTCATCCGGACGGCGCCATATTCACCGACTCGGTCGCTGTCACCATCAAATCGTTCAACAGCCGGCACGAGATCCGCTATACGACTGACGGCAGCGAGCCGACAGCCCAGTCCTCGCTGTATACGAGCCCGCTTTTAATAGCCCAAACGAGCATCATAAGAGCCGCAACGTTCTCGGACGGTTCAAAGATCACAACGCTCGACGCACGTCGCTTCGTCAAGACACCGTCGATTCCGCCAATGCCGGACGTTCATCTCAGCGATCTAACAGCTGTCACCGTCATCGGCGGCAAGTTTCACAAGAATCGGAAATTCTTTGCCGACAACGGCGTCGGCATCGACAAGCAGTTCGACGGTCAGCCGTTGACACTTGCGGGCGAGACGTTCCAGAAAGGCCTCAGTGCCCTGACGTTTTCGGAGTTTGTTTACGACTTGGAACCGAGCTATCATCGTTTCGTCGCCCACGTCGGAACAGGCGTCGCCGGTGGGCAACTCGCCGGCGGCCAGCCCACGTACGACAGCATCGTTCTGTCCCGCCCGGCGGTCGTCACCATCCTGGTCGACGGCAAGCTGATCCACCAGTCGCCGCGACTCAATCCCGGCGAGCCAGCGTGGTACATCGATATCCGAGTGCCAAACGGCGCGAAGCAGATATCGCTGTACGCCACCTTCGATCAATCCGGCGGTAAAGAGCATTGGGAAACAACGGCCACGGTCGTCAATTGGGCAAACGCGGGGTTCGTGACAAGCAAGTAGTGTAAGGGCTGTTGCCCAGCACGTATTCAGGCATTCCGTTCGTCACCGTGCGAGTCAGGCGAGAAGAGATTATTGATGTCGCAATTAGAGTCCGACGTTGCGAGATACGCGCACCGTGCGCGCATGTTTGTGAGCGACCAACGGGAGCGTGCCAAATCGCGGCGGCCTCCCTTTTGGGTCGGCGGCCCTGCCGCCTTAGGATTATGCTTTGTGCTTTTCGGGTTGTTGCTCGCGGGTGGCTTGGCGGCGGCTGAAGAACCATACCAGCCAACTTGGGAATCGCTCAGTAGGCATCAAGATCCCGAGTGGTTTCGTGACGCCAAGTTTGGCATCTATACGCACTGGGGGCCGCTCACGGTGGCAACGGCCGACGCTCCCAGCAAGATGGGGTGGTATGGCCGGCAGATGTACGAGCGCAAGGGCGCGGCCTACGATTACCATCGCAAGCGGTTCGGCGACCCGGCAAATGTCGGTTACAAGGACATCATTCCGCAGTTTACGGCCGAGAACTTCGACGCCGATGAGTGGGCCGAGCTGTTTGCCAAGGCCGGAGCGAGGTTCGCCGGACCCGTGGCCATCCACCACGACAACTTCGCCATGTGGGACTCGGCCTTAACCGAGTGGGACTCGGTAGACAAAGGCCCCGGACGCGACGTCACCGGCGAGTTGCAGAAGGCCATTCGCCGGCGCGGCATGAAGTTCATCGCAACATTTCATCACGGATTCACCTGGCGCTATTTCGAGCCGGCGTACGCCTTCGACGGGGGTGATCCGGAATACGCGGGCCTCTACTGCCAGCCACACGAGCCGGGTGCCCCGCCGAGTAAGCGCTACTTGGACCAGTGGCTGGGCAAGGTCTACGAGGTGGTCGAGAACTACGAGCCGGACCTAATCTGGTTCGACTTCGGTTTGGCCCGTGTCGTCACGCCCGATTATCGGCGGCGGATGTTCGCCGACTATTATAACTGGGCCGCACGGAACGGTCGCGAGGTAGCTGTCGCACATAAGCATTCGGAAATCCACGAACACACCGGTCTGATCGATCATGAACGCGGTCGGGAGAGCCGGTTGGCCAAGTATCCCTGGTTAACCGACACGTCCATCGGCCCCTGGTTCCACTGCCCGGCCTTGGAGTACAAGACGACCGACGAGCTGGTCGACGTGTTGGTGGACATCGTCAGCAAGAACGGTTGCATGCTGTTGAACGTGGGTCCGGACGCCGACGGCTCGATCCCGCCCGTCGGACGGGAACTCCTCTTGGGCATAGGCCAATGGCTTGATGTCAACGGCGAAGCCATTTACGGCACTCGCCCCTGGGAGGTCTTCGGTGAGGGACCCACGCTCAACGCCGGCGGATTTAAGAGCGAGGAGTTAGATCGACCGTATTCGCACGAGGATCTCCGGTTTACCCGAAGTGAGAATGGAAAGGCGATCTACGTCATCGCCCTCGGTTGGCCCGAAAAGAAGTTGGCGGTGCGATCCTTTCAGGTCGAAAGGGCGGGAGCGGACGCCCGCGTTGAACTGCTCGGCTACGACGGCAAGGTGTCCTATCAGTTGGACAACGAAAACGCTCTGGTGATTAGTTCGCCACGTCTCGACCCGAACAAGCGTCCGTGCCGACACGCTTACGTTTTCAAACTGACTGGTTTCGAGATCTCGTTGAGGCCGGAGGTTCGCTTCGATCAGCCCGACGCCATCTGGCTCTTGCCCGAATTGGCCACACTGGAAGGTCACGAGGTCCAAGTGGCAGCGAGCAAAGACCGATGGAGAATCCGCCAATGGCACAACGCCCTGGACCGCGTCCACTGGGTGGCGTGGGTCGAGCAACCGGGCACGTATGCAGTCCGAGCCGAAGTTCGTGGCAACGAGAGCGCGGCCATCAGCCTCACGCTGGAAGTGGCCGGGCAGTCGGCGACTGGAGAAATCGAGAGGAATGCGAAATTGGTCGACATGGGAAGACTGACCTTCGATCAACCCGGCGTCCATCACTTCGTTCTGCGCCCAACCGATCCCGCCAGATGGAGTCAGGTCAGCGTGTGGAGAGTCCAGCTAGCGCGGATGGAGTGACGCGAGCCGGTTCGTCCGGCCTCAACGCATCAGCTAACTTTGCCCTTTCAGCGATAAAGGCAGCCCCCGTTATGCAACGTCGACAAATCGAGCATGGTGACAGACACAGTCCCTGCAAAACGGTCGCCTGGGCATTGCTGGCACTGGCCCTCTTCGCCAAGAGAATGATATGCAGAATGAAGCAAGCGTCCCTTGTCACCATTCTGTGTCTGGCCGCGACCCTCTCGGACAAGATTGCCCCTGCGCAGTCGGCTCAAGACGTTCTTAACCTTGATTGCCACTCCAACACGAATCACTTGAAGGGACAACTTGTGGAGATTTACGCCTCGGTTATCTCCATCGCAGCATGCCTATCGATGAGTCATTCCCTCTACGCCGATGAACCTTCCGCCTTTGGTTCCGGCTTCGACGTCCAGGAATTCTATGGCGGATTCACCCTCGACGAAATCACCCCGCAGAACCAGCAGAAGTGGCCCTATTACCGCTACGTCAGCGCCCACTGGGACAAGTATGCCGGCCACGACGTGGCCGTGATCAAGGCCTCCGAGGCCGCGAAGCTCTCTGTTGTCGACGGGGAGAATCGGCAAGGCTCGCGACAGAGTCACCGACGAAACTCTGTGAAACCTCGCTAAACTACGTGCCATTGGGATCAGCCCGTATTCCCAGCACCTTGCTCAAGTGCATACTTGCGGCGGTATGAGGTCGGGCTCATGCCGATCTCGGCTTTGAATTTCTTTGAGAAATGACTGTGATCGTAGAAGCCCGTTTGGTGCGCGATCTCGGAGATCGTCCTGGTGGAGGTCGTGAGGCACTGACGGGCCGCCTCGATGCGGATGCGGGTGATCTGCGCCATGGGACTCGTGTTGAACAGGGACCGGAAGCGCCTTTGGAACTGGCTTGGGGATAGACCAACCCGGTCCGCCAGATCCTTCACGGTGATGGGTTGTTCGTAGTGGTCCCTGATGTAGTCGAGGACTTTCTGCATTTCTATGTAGGGCACAATCGCAGGTCCGGTCGTTTGATAGTCTCGCATCATTCCGACGATGCCGCCGATCCTGTTCTTCTGGTCGAGCAAGGGTGTCTTGACCGTATGGAACCACGCGCTCGTCCCGTCTCGGTCGATCGCCTCGTGAATCTCACCAATGATTCTCTCCCCCGACTCCATGACGCGCAGATCCTCCCGGCGATACAGGTCCGCCAGGGCCTTTGGATGGAAATCGTGATCGGTTTTGCCAATCAGTGACTCCTCTGGCCCGAGTTTCAACCGGATGAGCAGGGCGGTATTGAGGTGCATGAAGCGGCCGGCGGCATCCTTGACAATCAAATACACATCGGGGAGATGGGAAAACAACTGGCACATCTGCCCGGCACCCGGAAACTTTCGGAAAAAACGCGTCTGCATCGGGTCAGCCATGACAAAACATCCTGAAGTTGTTGATGCGTTGATTTTACACAGACATGCGTTGGTCGTCCAAGACAATCGACGACGTTCCGGTAGGATCTCCAGCGGAGCCGAAGAAACGACTCATTCGGCCACTGCTGCAACAAATTGAAAGGAGAGCTGGCATGAATCGCCGCACATTTATGAAATCGACTGGAATTATCGGTGCCGGGATCGGATTGGCCGGTCTGGAATGTTCCGGCTTGTGGGCTGCAGGAACAACGCCGACTGCGCTCAACACCGACAAGCTTGGTTGGCGTCTCGGTATGCACGCGTATACCCTCAAGAAATTCACGATGTTCGAAGTCATCGATAAGACCGCTGAACTAGGCCTGAAACATATCGAGTCCCTTGGCCTGGTCATCAGCAAGGATCATTCGGCTAAATTTAGTCACGAAATGCCAGTCAGCGTGCGGAAGGACCTTCAGAAGAAGCTCGCTGACTCAGACGTTACGATATTGACCCACTTTTTCAGCAAACGTCTCAAAGTCGATCGAAAGTTGTTCGACTTTTGTAAGGAAATGGGTACGGAGGCGATTGTCCATGAGCCTCCCCTAGAGCACCTTGACGAGATCGAAGAGCTGTGCGATGAGTACAAAATCAATTTGGCAATCGCCAACCACCCGAGCCCCGGGTCGAGATACTGGCACCCAAAGGTCGTGATGAAGGTCTGTAAGGGCCGTAGCAAGAGAATCGGCGCCTCCGGTGATATTGGCTGGTGGGTGCGTGAAAGCCTGAATCCGCTCGAATGCGTGAAGGCACTAGAGGGACGCCTCCTCGCCTTCCACTTCAGAGACATGAGCAAAAGTGGCTCCGGCACGCACGATGTACCATGGGGCACTGGCACGAGCGATGTCAGGGCAATACTCAAGGAGGTTCTCCGCCAAGGTGCTAAACCGGCCTTCATGATCGAGCACGCACATAAGGATAATGTGACTATGGAGGCACTCGCGCAGAGCATCCAGTACTACAACAAGGTTGTTGCTGAATTGGCTGCAGAAGGAGCAAGCCCCCCACTCACCCCGGCGGGCCGGCCCGTCTCGGCGCTTTGACGAGAAATCAATTTCCATTCAGCAACGGCAATCTCAACTCAGCTACTAGTTTGAGGAGTATTAACGATGAAACCAAGACTCATAGTGTTTTGCATTCTCGCATCAACGACGACCGTGCTTCATGCCGAAGAGACTTCGACGAAAGTGACCCAGGCGGCAAGTCAAGTAGAACTGAATTCCGCTCCGGACAAAGACGCCGGCTGGCGCAGTCTTTTCAACGGCACAAACCTTGACGGATGGGTGCTTTGCGGCGAGGGAAAGCATACTTGGAAGGTAAAGGACGGCGTGATCATCGGGGTGACCGCTATTGCCAAGTACGGCGAGTTCTTATGCCTGGATCGTGAATACGCTGACTTTGAAATGACATACGAGGTGCTGGTTGGCCTCAAAGCCAACTCCGGCGTGGTGATCCGCTCGATCACTCCGGAAGAGACACCTCACAAACTCGTCGGCACCCAGATAGAGGTATCGGGAAGAAGCTCGGGGCTGCCCTTCGGGCTGGGCGATGGCCGCAAATGGCTCATTCCAGATGACGTGCGCAAAGCCAAAGGGGCGAAGTCGCCATTTAACAGTAATGAGTGGAATGCCATGCGCATCCGCGTTGTCGGCAAACGCATCCAGACCTGGATCAACGGCGTCGAAGTTCTCGACTTGACCGACAAGGACATGCCTGACAAGGGGCGCATCGGCCTGCAGGTACACGGCTCTAAAGAAGCGGGACGTACGGTCTCCTACCGTAATCTGCGTATCAGGGATCTCTCTTCCGATACGGATAGCAACGATGCCAAGTGTTTAAAGGCATGCCAGAAACAAGCAAAATATCCGGATTACGTTAAACCCCAGAGCAGCCCGCTGGCAGTTATTGATGAACACCTTGATGCGCTCAACAAGGGTGACCCAGGTCGCCTTATGGCTCAGTATGTGGAAGAGACGCAGATCCACCTTCCAAACGGAGTTGTTATTGAAGGCAGAGAGGCCCTGAATAATCTATTCTCGGGTTTTGTGAAACCTCTGGAAGAAGAAGGGCTGAAGGGGATGCAGTTTACAGCGTTGAAAACCATGGTCGTTGGCAATACCCTTGTCGTACTATGGAAGGCCGAGGCAGATTTTCTGGAAGAGCCCTACTATGGTTCCGATGCATATGTCACGAAAGACGGTTTGATGTATGCGCAGGTATCAACATTTGACGGTACGGCGCTGAAAATAGAAAAATAGGCTCAGTCCAAGAGACGAATTACCCCGTTTACTGCGTCATTTGAGATTGATGGAAGTTGTGGTGCGACATGTGGTATTCCTGAGATGTTACAGCAAAGTCACGGCGGATATGTCAAGTTGTCACCTGCCTTACCGTCGGCATGGTCCGCCGGATCATTCAAAGGGCTTTGCGCCCGTGGTAACTTCGAGATCGACCTCGAATGGAAAGATACTGAGCCAGTCAAAGGCAGAGTATTTCTGCAACTTTGTCGGTGTGCATCCGCCCAGATGACCTGTTCAACGGGGATTCGTCCGTCTTCTTCATTCAGCCTGACCATAATAAGGGCGGAAATGCTGGGAGTATTTCACCCTGATTCATATTTCTGGTTCAACACTATGGCGGAGCTTGCTGCTCAAACGCGGTAGGCACCAATTCTGCAAAGCACAATCGGCGGCAGAGGCTCGGCTCTGACAAGATGAATGGAGAATTATTATGAATCGACGTGAGCTTTTTATGCTCTCCGTAATCGTGTGGGCTGGGTTGGCTCTTGACGGTCTTGCCTTGGCATTTGGATTGTCTGAGAAAAGCGAGAAACCCAATATCCTCTTCATCATGACAGACCAGCAGCATGCGGAAATGATGAGCTGTGCTGGCAACGAATGGTTGAAGACTCCGGCCATGGATAGCCTGGCACAGGAAGGAATTCGTTTTGAGAACGCCTATTGTGCCAATCCCGTGTGCGCACCCAGTCGAACAAGCATGGCAACGGGCGTAATGTCGTGCCGTCTTGGTGGAGGGAGCAATAGAGAAGCATTGAATATCAAAGCATTGCCATCTGAAGTGGATGATAATTCGATGGGCAAGCTCATGAAGCGAGCCGGATACGACACCTTTTACGGCGGCAAGGTACATCTGTGCGAATCATTGGATGCGACAAACGCGGGGTACGACCAGTTCCACAAAGACCAGCGTGATACACTGCCCGATGCTTGCCTGAGGTTCATCAAGAAGGAAAGAAGCAGGCCCTTCTTCGCTGTGGCATCGTTCATTAACCCACATGACATCTTCTACGCTCACAAGGCCACCCTCGGGAAGGGCAGGACCAATCTGGTTGCGATCTATGAGAAGGCTTCTTCCCTGCCACTTAAGGAGCTGCCCCCTCTTCCCGAGAACTCTGGTCTGCCGAAGAATGAACCTTCGGGAATAGCAAAAGCGACCAGCATGCTGATGCGCAATACGTATGATGAGAAAGCATGGCGGATCTATCGCTGGATGTACTGTCGCCTGACTGAAGAAGTTGATGAGCACATAGGCAGAATTCTTGATGGTCTGAAAGAAGCCGGTCTCGAAGACAGCACGCTGGTCATTTTCACTAGCGACCACGGAGACATGGATGCCAGTCACAAGCTGCCTTCGGTTCCGTAGACCGAACAAGCTTGGAGGACGCTTTGACCTAGCTTCTCAAACGCTGTGAGCGTACACCAGAACGGTAGAGGGGGAGGCGCGCGCTTTGCTGAAGGA
>CAZUAH010000318.1:0-15381 GCA_964617665.1 uncultured Pirellulaceae bacterium | reverse complement strand
CGCAAGCCCGAAACCCCGGGGCTTCCCTCGCTGACGCTCAGTCCAGCCCCGGCCATCCAACTGACATTGATAGATAGACGGACCACAATGCAAGTGTTATTACTCCGCCTCCGGCAAGCGCTCGACCGTCACATAGTACGCGCCGCGGGAGTTGCCTTCTGCGTCCATGAACCAGGTCCGCAGAACGGCACTTCCCGTTTGCAGGTAAACCGTGAAATCCACGGACTTCGCATTGTCATTTAGCGGTAGCATCATGTCGATGTCCTGGATCTTCAGCCGAGCCTGATTTGCACGAAGAGTACCTGCCTCCAGAGGGTGCCACGGTTTCTCCGGAGGTTCCGCATTACTCGTCTGGTTGATGGCCAAACCCGATTCTTCCGGCCAGCGCCCTAGGCGGAAGACGTACTTGCCGGATCGCTGGACGTTCACCCGCCAAAAGCCGTTCTGAAGCGGGCCGGCAACGATGTGGTGATGCGCCCAGGGCATGTCGGCTTGGTTGCCCGTCGAGTTGTTCCACGAATATGCGGTCAGTTCGGTAGGATTCTCATGGTCGGTGCCAAGCGCGATTTCACAGATCCGATCGTGATTCTCCGATACGCTCGTCCACCATTTCTCGTACTCGGCCCGAAGCCGACGCACCACGTCGGGATGTTCGGCGGCGATGTCATTCTTCTGGCCTGGATCGGCTTTGATGTCGTACAACTCGCCACCGTCCACCAATCGCCAGCGGTCGGTCATGACCGCACAACGTCGCCATTTGACCGGTTTGTTGACGACAAGCTGAAGTTCAGCCACCATCGCGCGGTCGGGCCAATCTGTTTCGTCGCCGCGGAGCAGTGGCGCTAGGCTGCTGCCATCGAATCGAACGCCCGTAGGGGCTTCCAGACCGCACAACTCGATCAACGTTGGGAGCAGGTCGACGTGGTCCGCAAGACGCGATACCTCACGGCCGCCTTCCAGTCCGCCGCCGGACCAATGGATAAAGAAGGGAACACGGTGCCCGCCCTCGTATTGGGACGCCTTCTTTCCACGCATGCCGGCGTTGTAGCCAATCGTGCCGCCGCCTTTACGCCAGCGAAGGCCAGCCGACGTTCCGTTGTCGGTCAGGAAGATCAGAATGGTATCGTCGACCAGTCCCAACCGTTTCAACTCGCGTTCCAGGCGCCCCACGTTTTCGTCGATGTTGGTAATCATGCCATAGAACGCGGCGTTTGGCACATCCGGCAGATCACGATACATTGCTTCGTATTTCTCTGGCACCAGGAATGGCTGATGCGGTGTGTTCGTCGGCAGGTAGATGAAGAAAGGCCGGTCCTTGTTGTCCCGGATGAAATCCATCGCGCGGTCGAACCACACGTCAGTGCAGTACCCCTGGACCTTCTCTGGTTTGCCGTTGTGCAGGTAGGTGTCGTCGAAGTAGTCGTTCAACCAGTAGTCGGGTGTGTGCCCCACAACGCCACCCCCGTGGACCAAGACCTCCTGGAAACCGTGGTCTTGCGGGCGGAACGGATAATTGTCGCCCAAATGCCATTTGCCGAAGATCGCTGTCTTGTAGCCGCCCGCCGCAAACACGTCGGCCATGGTGACTTCGTCCGGGTGTAGCAGACATCGCCCCATGACCACATGCCACACGCCGCCCCGGTTAGGGCAGCGCCCCGTCATCAGCCCAGCACGTGTTGACGCACAGGCAGGACTGACGTGGAAATCCGTAAACCTAATGCTCTTGGCGTACAGCCGATCCAAATTCGGAGTCTTGATCACGCTGTTGCCGTGGCACGCCAAGTCGCCGTAGCCTTGATCGTCCGTAAGGATCAGGACGACGTTGGGCGGTGACTCTGATTTGGCGGCAACATGCGGCGCATGGATGGCCCCAAACGCAGACAACGCCATCATTACAGCGGCGAACAAGCGAACCATGGTCATTCTCCCGAGCCACGTGGCGGTGATGCGGTTGATGGGAACATCCATGCAGACAATCTCGTGGAAACAGTTCTGGTTGTGAAGCTATGGTTTTTCTTTTGGTCGAGATTGTCGACAACGTGTCTGGTTGAAACTGGATCTACTGTTACGGCGTTTGATCACTCCGCCGGGATCACCGCCATGGCGCCCCGGTCACCGACGACGAAATAGCCGAGTGATTTGTTCATTGAATCGGTGATAAGCCAATCTCCGCCAAACTCCTCGTCCGTCGCGTCGAGCGGTCCCCAGTCGGTTTCGATGTATTGCCAAGGGCCACCGCGAGGCAAACTGACTGGCCGCTGTTCCGGATACAGAGTACGTGGAAACGGATCTTCCGTCTCTTTTGCGGGATAGTATACATCCCAGGACTGTGCATCGATGAAGTAGTGCAGGATCTTCCCGGATCCGCCAGCCCAATAACCATGACGTGCGAAGTATTTCGGCAGCAGTTCGGCATCAGGGAGGATTTGCCGCATCTTCTGGCGGTTGTCGTACAGGCCCGATTTGTGCGGCGAGATTCCCGTCATGATGGCCGTACGCGAAGGATTACACGCGGGTGCCGGACAATGGGCATTGGTGAACAGGACTCCGCTTGCCGCAAGTCGATCGATATTCGGTGTCTTCGCCTGAGGGTGCCCGCCGAGACAGCCCGTCCAGCCGTTGAGATCATCGACAGAAATGAACAGCACGTTGGGATGCTGCGGGTTGTCGGCCGACGCATCCGGCGGCGTCGTCAGCACGACAACGAGCACGACCAAGGCAAAGCTCATTTGTTCCCACAAGGAGTTCATCGTTATTCCAGTCTGTTTCAGGGCCGCCGTCATTCCTTAGCGTCCGGCTTGCTTTGCTTCTCTTCAAGGGCTTTCGCAAACGCCTCGGCACCGCCTACGACCGGCACGGTGATGGAAGTCGCATTCAGATCGACCGTCAACTTGGTACCCGGCGTGGGCCAGAGAGTGAAGTCACGGTCGCTCGAAAAGATCATCAGACCGATCTGTTGCCCTTTGGGGATGATCTGGTCATCCGGCTGAAGATCAAAGGCCATTTCATAGAACTGGCCTGGCACGAGGGGTTCACTTCCCGTGAGCGATCGATGATTCTGAGGATCGGCCCAGCCGCGTGTGATAATGTTGTCCGTGATTTTTGCGTTCCTGGAATCGTTCCACGGCAGAGATACTAGCCAGACCGACAGGTTGGCGGCGGGTTTGCTGCTGGCTAGCCGGACGGTAATACGCGGAGTGCCGGACAGGTGAACCGCTTCGGTTAGCTTTGGGGTCACGTAGATCAAGCGATGTTCTGTCCATTCAGCCTTTGCCAGTGCAGCACCGCTGAACGAGAAGTTGTCCACCAACGTTTCGGTGCCCTGGTTGGGCAACCGGACGAGGCCGAGTTGTCCCTGCTCTGGGCTACCGCCGACAAGATGCAGCGCGACGGGAGACGCCGCAGGGTTCGGGTAGTCGTCGTAGGCAGTCGGTTTGGCTCTGTCGGCGCTCTCTCGAACGATCCAGGCTCGCTGGTCCTTCTCCACTTCGTTTTCGACGCCGTGCAGGTAGCGAGTAAACCAACGATTCATCATCTTTATTGGAGGCGCTCCGCCGTGACCGCCCTGGTGGAAATACGCCTGGGTCGGAACGCCTTTGGCTTTGAGTGCTTGATAGATTCGCACGCTGTGTTCGGGCATGACGTTCCAGTCGTTAAATGCGTGAGCCATCAACGTGGCGGCTTTCATCGGGCCCAGGTCGTTTAGATAGTCTCGACCAGCCCAGAAATCGTTGTAGTCGCCGGTCACTCGATCGAATCCCTCGGCCATCTCTTTGTCGCGAACAGTGCAATTGCAGTGCTCGCGTTTTTCCGGATCGCCGCTATGGATGTAGTCGTACAGGTAGTCGATGTCCTCGCCCATGTATCCGCCCGGATGGCGAACCAGGCCATGAGAGCGATAGTAGTGGTAATACGACGTGTTTGGCGCGATGGGGATAATGGCTTCCAGGCCATCGACGCCGGTGGTCGCAGCGGCAACTGGGATCGTCCCGTTGTAGGAAGTGCCCGTCATTCCGACCTTTCCGGTAGACCAGAAGGCGACGACTTCTTCATCACCATCGGGCGTGGAGTATCCCGGAGCGCGGCCGTTGAGCCAATCAATAACAGCTTTCGGAGCAAGCGATTCGTTATCACCGCCGACGGTAGGGCAACCTTGTGATAGCCCGGTTCCTGGCGATGACGAGTGGACGACGACAAAACCACGCGGCACCCATTCGTTTAGATGCGATTTGGAGATGATGGGACGTACGCCCCTGCGTTTGACCGGCGGAGTCGGCTTTCGCTTCGGAGGTACGGCGCCGAGTTCATGTCGAGGATTCCAGAAATGCTCCCTGGCTGTTGTGCTGGTTCCGGCGAAGTAGGGACTCGACACGTAGATTACCGGGAGTTTGAGCCCCTCGGATTCGGTTTGCCGAGGACGAGTGACGGCCACGTGCATGCGGTCCGGTTTGCCATCGTCATCGGAATCGAACTCCGTCTCGACCCAGAGATCATGGCGGATCCAGTAATCGGGGTCTTTGAATTCGGGAACGATCTGAGCTTCACCGTCCTTGAAGACGGGTGCCGCGTGCTTCTCACCTTCTGCTCCTGCGCAAATGCTAGTAATTGACAGCGTCAAGACGCCTGCACACGCGAGCAACGATTGCTGACGGCGTGCGAGAGGCTTCGTTTGTGAGTTCATAGATGTCATCTCCTCGATGCAGTACCAGGGTTTGTCGTGACGATCGTGAAACGTGATGATTATCAATCATGCTGTGAATTAGTCTAGCGCTTTGTCAATTCTAAAACGTGGGGTAAGCATCCTGCTTGCCAAGGCCTCCACCTCTTCCATCGCAAGCTGGAAGCTTACGCCACAAGAACGCGAACCCTAAACCTGAGAGTTGACAAAACATTAATCCGGTGGTTGCGGTAGTGTATTCCACATCTGACGGCTGAGTCTTGCAAGCAGGGGTTTGTTTTCTGCCCGGCCCGCGATGTTAGTGTTTTCAGCGGAATCGTCCGCATGGTCGTACAACTCGGTGGCAACAACTTCGCGAGTCCGGCGGTCGATCCATTCGACGTAGCGATACCGATCGGTCCGCATGGCGTAGCCTGCGTAGCTACGGCCCTGGTGACGGCGTGGGAACTGGCTGAAGGCGGCAGTCTTCCACAGCTGATTAGGCTCGTCGAGCAATGGGGCCATGCTCTTGCCTTCCAGGTGGTCAGGCAGTGGCAGTCCGGCCAATTCACAAAGCGTAGGGTAGATATCCAAGAACTCCACCAACGCATTGCTGGTTTGACCGTTCGCCTTTGCTCCGGGTGCAGCGATGATCAGCGGCGAGCGTGTGTCGATTTCGTAGTTGGTCTGCTTGCACCAACCATTGTGCTCGCCCAACTTCCAACCATGGTCGCCCCAGAGCACCACGATCGTATCGTCCTCCAGGCCAAGTCGCTTCAATTCCTTCATCAGCCGGCCAATCTGCGCATCCACGAAACTGACCGATGCATAGTAACCGTGTTTGAGCCGTCGTCGCTGGGCCTCGGTCAGGCTGCCCTTGAAAGGGCTCGGAGCATCCTTCATATCCATGCAATCCATCAACTCGTACATCCCGCCCATCGACCGATCGCCAAAAGCCACGGCCGGCATTCCCTCGGGCAGAAAGTCGTTCGCGGCCATGGGAATTTCGGCGGGATCATAGAGATCCCAGTATTTCTTCGGTGGCGTCCAAGGAAGATGAGGCAGAATGAATCCTACGGCGAGAAAGAATGGTGACGGCTGAGCGTCCGCCTTTTGCAGGTACTCCAAAGCTAGATCCCCCAACGCACCGTCAAACCGACGATTGTCGGGCACATCTTCGATATCTACAGCGGGACCACGAATTCGATTGCCGATTTGCCGCTCGGTCATACCCGCCCGCCGCGCCTCGTCCCGAGCCCGTTTCAGTCGCTCTTGAGTCTGCTGGGAATACCAAGCAAATCCCTTCGGCTTCGGCTGCTCGGGGATCGTCCAAGACTTTGGGTCCGGAAACGGGTTGTGAAAGATCTTTCCCATGCCGACAGCATAGTAGCCGTGCTGCTTGAAGTGCTGTGGCAGCGTGACAACGTCGGGGACGGTGTCTCGAAACTCGGTCACCAAGTCCCAAACCATGGCCGAATCGGGCCTCAGTCCGGTTAGCAGACTCACTCGCGAAGGATTGCAGACAGCCTGTTGGCAGTAGGCTCGTGAAAAGGTCACGCCCCGCTCGGCAAGCGAGTCGATGTTTGGTGTGATGATCTCTCGTACGCCATAACAACCCAACTCGGGCCGCAGGTCATCCACCGCAATGAAAAGCACGTTTGGTTTAGAACCTCCGCCGTCCGCTGCGGCGTGCCCTCCGTCGGGCGTCACCAGAGCCATTGATCCGATCAACGCGACCAGCACTTGCGCTCGCTGTCGCAAAAGACGAATGATGCGTGTCAGAACCATCGGCTGGCTACCTCGTGCAGTTAATGCGTAGTATCTCTTAGATCCTACAATTCCATGTCCGGATGTCGCAAGAAGGCCAATGGGCAAAGAGACCGATCTTGAGTAGACGATGGCATCCCCGTTTCGTCCGAGAAAGAGCTGCCATGATCGGCATCTTCAACGACGACAGTAGCTCCCGGCGAAATCGCTGACTCCAGAGGCTCGCATTGACGAAGCGGAGTAGAGCCCTCGCACGTGAGATGCGCGCACAGTGCACATCTCCAGAAGTTCCAAATCCGAAGCACGAAATACGAAACAAATCCAAAATTCAAAGCACAAATGTGCAAAACAAAAAGGGGGCGTACGGATGGCACTGCTACACGTAAATGCTTGACGCTTGCCCTGGAGATGTGTTTTGGTCATTCGTATTTCCGATTTTGCATTTGTTTCGGATTTGGACGCGGCCAGAAGCCGAACCTCAACGCCAGAGAAATCGTCTGTGTCTATGGCGCCGGGTGTGGAACGATCGGCGAAGATAGGCGATACTTCACGGTTTTAAACAGAGTGCAAACGAGTGAACGCGACGCCGTTACAACCTGATCCAATCGCAACGGACGATCTGCGAGCCGCAATCGAGCTGTACGAAAAAGGTCTGTACTTGCAGGCCTACCAGTCGACTGCCGATTGGGGACCGCTTGATACGTGGGCCGGGACAAAGGCGACGGTATTCGCCGGGCGGTTGTCAGTGCATCTTGGGGCTTCGCGTCTGAGCAATTGGCTGATGCGCCGCGCGTGGCGGGCCGAGCCGACCGATCCGGAAGCACAATACTACTTCGCTTACTGCCTGTGGCGGAGACGTGGACCGTACTACGCATGGCGGTGGATGCACGCGCGTTCCGAGTTGCGCGATGATGCAACGGCAGATATGCGGTCATCATGGTATGCATTGTTCGGTGGCATCGCTGCGATGCTGCGCGATTTTGATACCGCCGACGAGTGGCTGCGTCGTGCATCGGACACGGCGCCCGATAGTCCGTGGATCGAAGTCTGTTGGTCGCAGAGCCTCGAATATGAAGATCATTACGAGGAAGCCCTCAAGGCTGCCCGCCGTTCGCTGGAGATCCAACCCTGGTATCGGCCGGCCGTGCAGTCGGCAGGTCATTTGCTGACGCTAATGGACCGGGACGACGAGGCGATGCAACTGCTGACGGAGGCGTCCGATCACTTGGAAAGCAGTGCGGTCGCGGGACAGTTGTATGGGCTGCAGTTGGAGTTGGAGTTATACGACGCGGCGGGCGAGAGCCTTGAACGCTTTGCCGAGCTGTCGCCTTTGGCGGACAAACACGCGAAGAAGTGGTTGGCCGCTCAGCGTTCCGAGATCGCCTATCGCAAAGGCGACATCGAAGGCGCAGTACGCCACGCGGGCGAAACGGACGACGAGTTCTTCAAGGCGATTGCAGAACGCCTGCAGGACCCGGCACGGGCAGAGGGCAAGAAGGTCACGCTGCCAGTGGGTTTTGTGCGTCAGCACCACGTGACTTGCGCACCGGCCACGCTTTCAGCGATCAGCCGCTACTGGTCGATGTCGGCCGATCATCTGCAGGTGGCCGACGAGATCTGTTACAACGGGACTAGCGGCCACAGCGAGCGCAAATGGGCCAAAGAAAACGGATGGATTCCGCGCGAATTCACTGTAACCGAATCCAGTGCCGTCGCTTTGCTGGATCGTGGCATTCCATTCACCTTCACGACAGTGGATCCCGGGAACTCGCACCTGCAGGCCGTTATCGGCTATGACGGACGCCGAGGCACGTTGATCGTCCGCGACCCGTTCTGGCGAAACGCGGGCGAAGCATTGGCCGACAAGATCCTGAAGCGATACAAGGCTTACGGACCGCGCGGGCTGGCGTTGGTGCCGGCCAAGAATCGCGAGAAGCTTGACGAAGTCGAGCTGCCCGACGCGGAGTTGTGGGACTTGATCGACGCCCTGGACGAAGCCCTCATCGCACACCGTCGCGAGGAAGCCCAGGAAATATGCGATCGTCTGCAGGTCAAGTCGGCCGATCACGCACTCGCACACCATGCTCGTCGTCGCTTGGCGATGTACGACAGCGATCCAACGGAGAATCTGGCTGCGGTCGAGAAGCTGTTGGAGGCCAATCCCGAGGACCAGACTCTGCAGTTGGAGCGGCTGGCCTGTCTGCGCGATTTCGCTCGGCGTGATGAGCGACTGGAGACGTATCGGACTATTTGCGAGAAAAAGGAAACGCATCCGATCTTCTGGCAGCAGTACGCCCAGGAGCTACGTGTGGACGCCCGGCGGCACGAGGACGCCGTCTGGTTGCTTCGCCGGGCTATGCGACGCTGGCCGACCGAGGGCGCCAACTACTACATTCTTGCGAACATCTATTGGGACCAACGACGATTCGACGAATCGTTGGAGTTGTACCGATTCGCCGCGTGTCTGGCGGACAAAGAGGAGCAGTTCTCCCGCGGATACTTCTCTGCGTCGACCTGCCGCAAGCAGACCGAGCGTGCTTTGCAGTTTCTCCGGAATCGTTTTGATCGTTTTGGCCGTAAATCCAGCCTGCCGGGCCGTACTCTCTTTTCGGCCTACCTTCAGTTGGATCGCACCGGCGAGGCATTGGAGGTGGTCGAACAGGCACTGCAATTGCGCCCGGACGACGACGAGTTGCTGCTGTTCGCCGCCGACGCCTACTTGGTTTGCAGCACGGAGAACATGGACAGGGCCGAAGAGCTTATGGAGCAGGCCAAGGGCAAAACGCCGGAAGGCGAGTGGCTTCGCACAGCGGCTCGCTTGGCGTCGGCCGATGGACGTCTGACCGAAGCCCTGGCTCATTGGCAGGAAATCCTGCGTCAACAACCTCTGGCGATTGACGCCCACCGTGCCGTTACGCACCTTTTAACCGAGACAAAGGACACGGCCGAGGCACTGGCACATCTGGAGCAGGCGGCCGATCGGTTTCCGCACCACCATCCGTTGCACGAATTGTGGATTGAATGGTTACGCGACGAGCCGCCCGAAGCACGCGAATCGGTAATCCGTCGCGTGATCGCCGCTCACCCCGACGACGCTTGGGTCCGCCGCGAATTGTCGCTCGTACTGACCGACGAACGTCGGTTCGAGGAGGCGTGGCAGGAACTTGACATAGCCGGCCAGTTGGAGCCAACAAATCCGTCGTATTTCGTCGTCCGTGCTCATGTGCTTCGAGTTGAGGAGCGGATTGACGAGGCAAAGCAATCACTGCGGCGTGCCATCGAATTGTCCGTCGACAACGACTACGCCATCGCCGAGTTGATTGATCTTTGCGAGACGGTCGGCGAACGTCGCGAAGTGCTGAGTTTTGTGAAGGACCAGTTGGTCGAACAAGTCATGTTTGGTGACGGGCTGCTGGAATTTCAGGCTCGCGCCCGCGATACGCTTGAGCCGAAGGAGTTATTGGCTCTTCTACGCGATGCCCTTGATGCCCGACCCGATCTTTGGCACGCGTGGTCCGCGATCATTGGTCAACTGCTAGACATGGATCAACTGGACGAGGCTTGGCAGCTTGCGTGTCAGGCGACCGAGCGATTCCCGTTGCTGCCAAGGCTGTGGCTGGACCGTGCCACCGTTTGCCGTGCCCGCGCAGACGGCGACGCGGAGTTGGAGTCGCTCGAAACGGCCCATCAAATCAACCCCGATTGGGGCACGGTCGTACGGGCATTGTGCGATTTGCACGATCGGCGTGGCGACTTCGATCGTTCGCGGGAGTTGTTGGAGAATGCGGTTGGGCGGAGCCCGTTGGATATCTCCAACCGAATCCTCTTGGCGGAAAAGCTCTGGCGGCTAGAGGAGCGTGATGAGGCCTTGGAGTGCATTCATGCTGCCGTCCAACGCGATCCAGGCTATGAACGGGCTTGGGATCTGCTGAACGACTGGGCAGAACAACTTGGTTATCCCGAGCGAGCCTTGGAGGCGGCACGTGAACTGACGGTTCTCCGCGCGGGCGAGGCGCGCTCGTGGCTGATGTTGGCCAGACTGCTGGACGCTCCGGACGAGATGGACGAGCGCATGGCGGCGTTGGATAAAGTGTTCAAACTGAGCCCAAGGTGCGAGGACGCCTACGACATGCGTGTCGTGTCGCTCGCCTACGCCGGCCGATGGGACGAGGCGAAGGAGGCTTGCCGCCCGTCTCCGTGGAAAGACCGTCCACCGATCATTCTCCGTGCTCGGTCAGCTTGGCTGGATGCCGAACAGGGCAACCTGAATGACGCCATCGCCGAAATGCGAAAGGTCGTTGAGGACGAGCCATATTTCTTCGAAGCGTGGTCGCGGCTGGCCGACTGGAATGCACTGGTTCGAGACGAAGCCGGATACCTTGAGGCGTCGGAGATGCTCGTCCGTTTGCGGCCTCAGTACGAAGTGGGATATGGATACTTGGGCGAGGCACGATTGCTGCACGACGATCGTGAGGGCGGGCGCGAAGCCTACCAACGTGCCGTTGAGCTGAATCCCGCCTACGAGTTCGCAGGAAACGGCCTGTTCGACTTGCAATTCGAGGACGGGGATCTCGCGGCAGCAGCCGAAACGATTGCCACGCTTCGTACGCATTCCGGCAGTCCTTTCGTAACGGCACGTGAGACACAGTTGGCGGCCAAACGTGCACGGAAAGATGAAGCCTGCGAAGCGTTGAAGCGAGTGGCGACGATGCCATGCGATAGTCCGTGGCCGATTTCTGCTTCCATCGAGGCGTTAGTGGATGCCGGCTGGGAAGACGCGATTCGGCAGACATTGGAGGACTTGCTGTTTGAGGAGGCTACACAGGTCGAAGTCGGGCCACAGTGGGTCAAGCTTTGCACGTCGCGCGGCAACTGGAAATGTGCTGAACAATTGCCAAAGTTGTGTGAATGCGGCGAAATCGGCGAGCGGGCGACGTATGCGTATTTCGAGGCATTGCTGCAGTCCAACAATGCACAGAAGCTAAAACGCTTCGTTCGGAAGAACAGGGATTGGCTACGAGAGCGCACCTTCACTTGGGGATCCGCAGGTTACGGTTTGACTGGATTGCGAGAGTACCAATTGGCCGCACGTTGGCAGTCGGACTGGCGCGATCGTGAGGATATCGAAGCGTGGATGCTAGTGAACGTAGCCGAAGGTCTGCGGGCCACAGGCCGCGAAGCGGAGGCGGCCGAGGCCAGTCGTCTCGCACTGACGTTACCTCCGGCCTTCGGCCAGCATCTACATCACCTGTGGCTCGCCATTGACGAGGCGTTTGGCAGGAACATCTCTGCAGCGAAGGAGCACTTGGCAGGCGTCGATGTTGAGTCGTTGGATGATGACTACCAGTTCCTGCTGACGATGATCGAGGGGATCGTCGCAATGGCCGAGGCACCGTCGGACCAAGCGGGCCACGTGTTCCGAGAAGCTCGACAGAAGATGGTCCGCGCGCGAGCAGCTTACAAGACGTATCCCCAGGAACCTGCCAGACGTCTTGCCTACCGCCGCTCGTTGGCAGCACTTGCGAAGCATCGCGGTACATTGGGCGCCAAGTTGTGGCTCTGCTTTCGATGGATATCATCTTGGTAACGACGATTTGCCGTCCGTCTGCCCGTCTCCTCGTCAATCGCTGCGGGAACCGGTATATTGAGCGGGATGAGGTGTCGAGGTACGGGATCGGAGGCAGCGGCAGTGAACAGTTGGCTTGACAATGGTGATGTAGGATGAAAGGCTGAATCGGTGCCCAAGTCGCGAGCGGACGTGGAAGTCCCGCCTATGAAAATCCAGAGTCACGCCAGGTCTGGTGTCTGACTTTTCTTCCTCGCATCACGTATCCCGAATTATGTATCCCCAGTCCGAGTTCGCGTGGAGCCACACAAGGAAAGGACGCACATGTCACTTGTAGGAACCGAGCGTGTACTGGTCGTGCCGACCGAGTTGTTTCATCAGCTTGGGTATTTCGAGGGGTTCACAGCCAATGTCGGCGGTTACCTGGAGGAACTACTCAGTCCAGAACACACCAGCTACCGGCCTCGTAGCGAAATGGAAGAGGATCCGGGCTACAAGCAGCTGATCCCCTACGTGATTTTTCGCTACGCGGACGAGTCGGGACGAGCGAGCCTCTTCCGATACACGCGAGGTACCGGGCAGGGCGAGCAGCGTTTGCACAGCAAACACAGCGTTGGCATCGGTGGGCACATTTCGTCGGACGATGCGGACGAAATCAACCCCTACGACGAAGGCATGCGTCGCGAACTGGTCGAAGAAGTCTTCATCGAGACCAAATACAACGAACAGTGCGTCGGATTGATCAACGACGACCAAACGGAAGTGGGCAAAGTGCATTTGGGTGTCGTGCACATCTTCGACGTCGAATCTCCGGAGGTGCGTCCTAGGGAAAGTGAAATCGAGGACGCTCGTTTTGTACCGGTCGACGAATTGCTGTCCGACTTGGACGGATTCGAGAGTTGGTCGCAAATTTGTCTCGAAGCGTTGTTTGCCGCCGACGGCTCAGTTTGAGCGAAAGATGTAGAGCGACAAGAGAAATGCCGGCAGGCTGATCACCAGAGCACTCATTGTCATCGGGTCCAGCGCCAAATCCAGCGTCTGCATTTGCCCGTATTTCGTCGCGGCTACAGCGAGGGTGTTGTTGGCAGCGTGGCATAGCATGGCCGGCAAGACCGAATCTGCTCGCCACGCTACAGCGCCAAGCCATAGTCCCAGTGGAATGACTCCGAGCATGTGGACCGGGTCTAAGTGCGCCATCGAAAACAAGACCGCACTGATGACGATCGCCAATGCAGGGTGCCAGCGTTCGGCCAGACGCGTCTGGATGTACCCGCGAAACATCAACTCCTCGACCACGCCAGGGACGACGGCCACCATCAAGATGAGTCCCACCATAAACCCATCTGTGTGAGCATACATCATCTGTTCCATCATCTTCAGTTGCTCGCTAAGGTCATCAACGAACCAAGAGAGCAACTCCGAAGACAGAACACTGACGATCGGCGTGGCGATCACAAAAACGAACCACGTCCACAGTGGCAACACACCACAGCCCAATCCCAGACGTTGCGAGAGCGGTTTCGGCGACAGCACGGCCGCACCGACGGCCATCACCAGGAAGACAGCTTGGCCAGGTAGGACCAGCACGGCCAGCCCTAGACGCGTCTGGGAGTAGTCCTCGAACCAACTCTTGAATCCTCCGTTTTGAAACACCTCGACGCCGGCATCCGCGATCGCAACAAAGGCCACCACTCCTCCGGCGACGAGGATCGCAACGGGAAGCGTCAGCAATCCGACGCACGCTACCGTCCAAATGCGTGGCTTCCTTTGTACCGGTTCGACGACCTCGGCTACCACAATCTCTTCTTCGCCCGACGGCGCAGCGAAAGGCGACTGGTAGACCTCGGCCAACGCGTCCCGTTCCTCCGGCAGAGGAGTGTTAGATTCGTCGTGCGGCGAATTCCCGTTCTCTTGCATCTCGTCAGTTTCGGAAATAGCTGCGGTGTAGCGGAATCGGACCAACCATAATCGACTGTTTTCGGGAGGGCGAGGCTCCTGCCGAGCCGCGCTGGTGCCGGGATTTCGGCTCAGCAGGAGCTTCGCCCACCCAACTCTGTAACACCCTCAAACAACCAAGCTGACATCCGGGCAACACCACTCGCCGAGCGGAGATTCGGACTCAGCCGACTCCAATCTTACGCCTTCTCAATCGAGAAGGCCATCGCCTCGGAGATATCCGCAAGGCCAGCCGCCGACATGACCACACGGTCGAAGCCCAATGCGACACCCGTGCACGACGGCAAGCCATGCTGCATGGCCAATAGCAATCGGCTTTCTTCCGGCAGCGTGTACTTACCTTCGTCGGCTCGCTGGCGATTGGTCGCTTGGTTGCGCTGTCGCAATACTCTTGGATCCACGAGTTCGTGGTATCCATTTGCCAACTCGACACCGCGCACATACAACTCGAAGCGTTCGGCAACCGGCGGATCGTCGTCGCGCACTCGGGCCAGTGCCGCCTGACTGGCCGGATAGTCGTACAGAATCGTCGGGGCTTCCTGTCCCAGGTGCGGTTCGACCAGTTCGACCAGTAACAGATCAAGCCAGCCATCGCGGTCGTCCAACGCCAAACCGGATGGCGGCGAGAGTTGGTGCTTGCGGGATGCATCGGCCAACTGTTCACATGTCGCCGTGTGCGGATCCAGGCCGACATGCGTTAGGAATGCGACTCGATACGTCAGTCGCCCCGCTGGGCCGGCTTCCAGCATTTCCTCCGCCAATTCGGCAAGAAGCAGCATTCCTTCGTCCATGGCATCGCCGACCCGATACCACTCCACAATCGTGAACTCCGGGTTGTGCTGCGTTCCGGCTTCGCCACCGCGGAACGATCGTGTGATTTGATAGGTGGCGGTGGCCCCGGCCGCCAGCAGCCGCTTCATCGCAAACTCGGGCGACGTCTGAAGCCACATTGTTCGCCCAACCGCCGGATCGCGAGGATCGTCGAACAACGTAACCGGTAGCGGATCCAGATGCCTGTCAATGACAGTGTCGGCGGACAGCAGCGGCGTTTCTACTTCCAGAAAGCCGCGGCTGTCGAAGAATGCTCTCAACCGCCGCAGCAAGCCGGCTCGTAGCTTCAGGGTCTCCAACGAAGCAGTGGGCGCGAAATCGTCGGAAGAAGATCCACTTGGGCACATCTATGTGCTGACCCGTTCGACATACTCGCCGGTTCTAGTGTCGATCTTGACGACATTGCCAATGTTGATAAACGCGGGACAGATGAATTCGGCGCCGGTTTCGACCTTGCAGGGTTTGGTCACGTTCGTCGCCGTATCGCCCTTGGCGCCCGGTTCGCAGTATTCGACCTTCAACTCGACATGGTTCGGCGGCGTTATGGTAATCGGGTTGCCGTTGTACAGGATCGTCGAGCAGGGCATGCTCTCTTTCAGGTACT
>CAZUAH010000317.1:0-15467 GCA_964617665.1 uncultured Pirellulaceae bacterium | reverse complement strand
ATCATGCACCAGACGCGGGCATGCGCGGTCGTCTCGACGAACACCGCGTCGAGCTTCTCCTTGTCGAGCATTTGCCGGATGTCTGGATATTTCTTCCAGGACTCAGGCTGAAGATCGGGCCGCTGCTTGGCCACCGCAGCCGCCATTTGGTCGCACCGGGGCTGGCAGCAATCTGCGACGGCAACAATCTTGCCGCCCGGCAGGCCTTCGTTCAGCAGAATCCATCGCGCCCGACCGCCTAGTCCGGCGATCCCCACTTTGACCGTTTCACTCGCAGGCACCGAACCGCCCAACCCGAGAACTCGTACTGGCACGATCGCCGGTAAGGCGATGGTAGCGGCACCTGCTTTCAATAGCTCACGTCTTGTCCAACTCTTTGGTGACATCAGTACGGCTCCTGGCTGACGGCAAGTTGTTGGCAACCGACGCGGCGGGGCGGAAATGAACGAAGGCCTAGAGCGCCGGATCGTTCAGAGCCTGCATCTGCTTGAAAATCTTTGCGTCGAGTTCTCTGCGTACGCGCACGTGGACCGGGTCGTCGGATTCGATCAGATTCGTGCGTTCGTCCGGATCGTTTTGCAGGTCGTACAACTCGGCTCGTCCCGGACTGGCAAAATCGCGCATCAGCTTCCAATTCGGCGTGCGGTACCCGCGCATGTGCGTTGTGGCGCCGTGATGCATGCTGTATTCCGCATACAGACCGTCATCCCACTCGACTGATTCGCCTCGCAGCAGCGGTGTGATATCGCGCCCGCGGATGGTGACGTCCGTGGGCAGGTCGACGCCGGCCATTGCCAACAGCGTGGGGTACCAGTCGAGATTCGATACCGTGCGCGTCACCTTTGTGCTCGGCTTGATGACACCTGGCCAACGCACAGCGGTCGGCACACGAAGCGAAGTGTCCCACAGATTCGGCCGCCGGGCAGGCGGGATGTTTTTCCATTGCTGAGGCGGGTTCTTCGTCAAGATGCGAATGGCGTTGCCCTTGTACCAAACGCCATGCTCGCCCAGATTGTAACCATGGTCGCTGGTGAAGATGACGATCGTTTTGTCCGAGAGTTTTAGCTCGTCCAACAAGCCCAAAACCCGCCCCACGTTGCGGTCGATACTCTTGACGGCAGCCAGGTACTCTCGGGTCCGTTTTTTGACCTGCGCCACGTTCAGGTTCGGATAATCGGGATTGGGAATCTCCGGATCGAGATCCTTGAACGGCTCCCAGTCCTCGTCCCGCACCGGCAACCATGCGGCATGCGGCGCCCGAAAGTGCAGGGAGACCGCGAACGGTCGCCGACGATTCTCGCGGATGAATTGCAGGCTGTGGTCGGTGAAGATGTCGCACGTGAAACCTTCAACCTTCTTCACCTCGCCATCAAGCAATTCCAGTACGGGATCTTTGGGCGGACAACCTCCGGTACGAATACCCATGAATTCATGATAGCCGAAGTTGGTTGGATGGTACTTGTCTCGGGTGCCTAGATGCCACTTGCCGAATAGCGCGTTGCGGTAGCCGGCACGAGCCAGCAATTGCGGCCAAGTGGTCGTTTTCGGGTCCATTCCTAGAGTCGCTTCGCTGCGCGGGTTGATCCAATCGGTGATGCCCATTTCCGTCCCATAACGGCTGGCGATCAATCCAACGCGACTGGGACTGCACACAGGAGTTGTGACGAAACTGTTGGTTAGATGCGCCCCCTCGCGGAAGATGCGGTCGATACTGGGCGTGATGAAGCGCTTGTCGCCCGCAGCGGCCACGGCGAACGGCGCTTGATCGTCGGTATAGATGAAGACAATGTTGGGACGAGCGTCTGCGGATGCCGCGCGGCATAAGACGACGAGAGCGAGCAGTAGGAACGAGATTCTCTTCATGTTTCCGCTTCCTAGTTCTGTGTCAGTAGCCGGCAACCTGTTTTCCACCTTCTCCCGATTGCAGTGTCTGGAGTGTCTGCTGGGCTTGGACCGTCATCAATCGCAGATCGCTGCCCACCGCGATGAACTGCATGCCTTGTTCGGCGAGCTTCAAAGCGGCCTCGGCATTCATCGCGTGCAGACCAGTGGGTGTCCCGACTTTCTTTCCGGCATCGACCACGCGCTGAACCATGGCTTGGTGTTGTTCATGCGTGGGAAACGTACCGTCCGGGGCACGCATTTGGAACCGTAGATCAACCGGTCCGACGAAGATTGCGTCGCAGCCGGGAAGGCTGTAGATTGCGTCGGCGTTTTCGACGCCGAGTGGACTTTCGGTTTGTAGCACCACGAGAATCTCGTCATTGGCTTTCAAGTAATACTCGTCCGAAGTGGTACCGAAGTTCATCGCGTGCATCCCGCCGCCCGCACTGCGATTACCTTCCGGCGGATACTTCGCCGCGGCAATGGCCACCTTGGCTTGCTCGACTGTTTCTACCATGGGTACCACGATTCCCATCGCACCGGCGTCCAAAACTCGCTTGATGTAATGATGACTGCCTTCGGGCACGCGAGCAATGGGTACACAACCCGCGTCGGCAACCGCGGCAAAGATCGTCGTCGCTTGTGACCAACTGATCGCTGAATGTTCCAGATCCAACGTAAGCCAATCCCACCCCATGCGGGCCAAAACACGCGTGGCGTATAAATCACCTAACGAAAGCCAAGTACCGAAGCTCGGTTCCCCGTCACGCAGCTTCTGTTTGACAGGATTGCTTTTCATTTCTTGCTCCAACTGATACGGGAAAGAGACCTCAGGACTTCAGTATCGCATAATACACCACATGGCACGTATTCCATCGCGCACGCCGATCTTCTTGCCTTCTGCATACGTCCGGCCCGCATAGCTGATCGGCCGTTCGCAGAAGCGCACGCCCTCTATTTTCGCCAACTTAGCAGTCATTTCCAGTTCGATTCCGAAACGATTCTCTCGCAGGGTCGGCGTAATCTGCTGAATGAACTCACGCCGGAACACTTTGTAGCACGTCTCCACATCGGTTAACCCCAGGCCTGTGCGGAGGTTCGATAGCCTGGTAATCATTTGATTACCGCTCTGGTGAGCGTAGCTGGAGACAATTCCGCGCGCGTATCCGAATCGACTTCCGTATACGACGTCGGCTTGGTCCGCAAGGATCGGCGGCAAGAGCAGCAGAAAATCGTGTGGATCATATTCCAGATCTGCGTCCTGAATGCTGATCACCGCGCCTGTTGCCTTAGTGAATCCCAGTTTCAAGGCTGCGCCCTTTCCGCGGTTCTGATCCTGAAAGAAGACGCGTAGATCGTCACAATCCTCCAGCTGTTCCAACGCCTGACGTGTTCCGTCCGTACTGCCGTCGTCGACAAGAATGATCTCGGTAGGTATGTCAATCGACCGAACCCGCCGAATTACTTCGCGAACTGTATCGGCTTCGTTGTAGACGGGAATGATAACGGATAGGAGAAAATCATCGGGGATAGAAAAAATCCCCAGGCGTGCACATACCTCGTCGCCTAATAGACCACGCAGGATATCAACTTCATTTCGACCCGATTCAGTGGATAACTCGCTCGCCATGCGCATCAGAACGTCGCGAGCCTGGTGAGCATCGGCGGCGGCCAAATCGTAATCGGGCAACAGAGCTTTCATCAATCGCTGTATCAATTCTCAGACGTCAGATGGGAAACATCTATGACAGCTTTCTGAGAACATGGTCGCCCTTCGCTAGTCGTTTTACAAGGTGCCGTCAAGACTACGTCGCGCGTTCGTCTCCGTGCCGAAAACAAAATCGAAGGAAATCAAAAAAGTCGGCTATTGGTTGCTTGACATTTCTTCCTACCTCCGCAAAATGTGTCGTTGGTTGAACGTTATGGGACTTCGCAATTCCAATTGCCGGTTTTGACCGGCGCTCAAATAGGTGAACCTCTCTGGTTCGCAGGCAAGTGAAGTAGTGCAATCATTGTGCGCCGTTGTTTCGCGCGGTTGCGAAGCCTCCTACAAAGTTCAATCCACCAAGCTTTGGGCTTGCAAGCTCCTTGGGGGCGGCAACCGACGGACACCGACTTCCGGCGGCCCTGGTCGTGGCAACGGACTCCCCCCTAAGGTCTTTTGACTTGATCGGACAACTCCGATTTCGTTAGTATTGCGGCGGCGGAATGAGAGGATTTCTCGTTCTGTCGCCGTTTTCTGTGCGCGTCGAGTATCGAGAATATGGCCGCGTGTCTGATAGCTTTGGGTTCCAACGTGGGTGATCGCGTTGCGCAGCTTGAACGGGCGATCCGGCGTTTGGATGAACGCCCGTCAATTACCGTTGTGGGACGTAGCAAGTGGTTTCATACCGACCCGGTGGGCGGCCCGTCGGAACAAGGTCAATTCGTCAACGCGGCCATTCGTGTACAAACGTCTCTGTCTCCAGAACAGCTATTTCTCGTTCTGCGCGAGGTCGAAACGGATTTGGGCAGGCAGCGTCGTGAACGATGGGCGGCTCGATCGGTTGACTTGGACCTACTGCTATTCGACGACCATATACTGAAAACGCCGCAATTGGAAATTCCACATCCCCGATTGGTGTTCCGCCGTTTCGTTCTTGAGCCGGCGGCGGAAGTGGCCCGCGACATGTTTCATCCAGTCGTGGGCTGGACGATTGGCCAGTTGTTAGACCATTTGAACCAAGCACCGGACTACGTTGCCCTCGCTGGCTTGCCCGGAGTTGGGAAGACCGCACTCGCCCGCGAAGCGGCAAAACAGGCGTCTGTTAGACTGATTGAGGATCCGGCTGAGGAGCCCCTGGGTAGAGAGGATGCCGCGCGCAACACTCTTGCCTTGGAGCGTGAGATTCTTCAACGTCGTGCCAAATTACTAGAAGCGGTTTCAAAACCGGGAGGGCGAGGCTCCCGCCGAGCCGAAACCGCGGAAAAATACGGCTCAGCAGGAGCTTCGCCCTCCCAAGAACGAGTTCTGAAATGCGTTCTAAGCACTGCGGAACGGTCGCAAGAATCCGTGACCGCCGTCAGCGACTTCTGGATTGGCCAGTCCCTTGCCTACGGTAGGCTTGGTCTATCCCACGACGACTGTGCGGAGGTCGAAAACGCATGGCGTGCCCATGAGGACCGAATCGGCTCGCCAAAACTGCTGGTTTTTCTCGACGCCCCGGTCGGTTGGTTGACAGAGCGGGTCGTGGCGACCGCCCCATCGTCGCTTTGGGACACGCCCGATCAACTCGAAAACCTGCGTTCCGAACTGTCGCACGTTGTGTTTCACGCCAGACGCGGACCGGTCCTCCAACTGGACGCAACTCAGCCAGCGTGGGCGCTCACCGAACTGACCGCAGCCATCGAAGCGATGAGCTGACACCTTATCGCTTTGACGCTTTCGGGGTACATTGGCGGTCGAGGGATGAAGCAGCATTCGTTTTCAAGATAGTGGCATGTGCAACGAGACTATCTCCAGCAACGACGGTCCACGTCTGGTGACCACTGCGATCGAACTTCGGCAGGCGGTGGCGGCGGCGCGCACCGATGATAAATCGATTGGCTTGGTACCTACGATGGGGGCGCTGCACGAGGGGCACTTGAGCTTGGTACGCGCGTCGCGGGACGAATGCGACCGTACGATCGTGACCATTTTCGTGAATCCCACGCAATTCGGGCCGCAGGAAGATCTCGGCAAGTATCCTCGCACGCTTCAAGACGATTTGACCGCACTGGCGAAATGTGGCGTGGATTTGGTGTTCGCGCCAAACGCCGACGACATGTATCCCGCGGGTTTTTCGACGTACGTCGATCCGCCCCAAGTGGCAGAGCCTCTCGAAGGACAGTGCAGATCGGGGCATTTCCGCGGTGTGACAACGGTCGTGCTGAAGCTGTTCAATCTTGCTCAGGCCGATATCGCGTTTTTTGGACAGAAGGACTATCAACAGGCTCAGGTAATCCAGCGAATGGCTCAGGATCTGGATCTACCGATCGAGATCCGCGTTTGCCCCACTGTCCGCGAACCGGATGGCCTTGCCATGAGTTCGCGGAACCGGTATCTAAACGACGAGGAACGCGAACGATCGTTGACGCTCTGGCGCAGTTTGCAGCTAGCAGCCCGGTTGTTTGCACGGGGTGAACGGGACTCCGATACTGTCACCGGACGCATGCGCGAATTGTTCGAGCAGGCGGGAATCAGTCGGATCGACTACGTCGCCTTGGCCGATCCGGATACACTCGAGCCCGTGCGTCAATTGCAGGAGTCGACCATGGCGTTAGTGGCTGCGTATGTGGGTGATACGCGTTTGATTGACAATTGTCGAATTGGATAGAATGAAAGAGTAGCTGAACCTGCAAAGGTCCAGTGATCGCGGCATTCGGCTGAGTTCTTGCGAATCCAGCTACCCTGGAAACATAATTTGGCAGAGCAGTTGCGGTTATAGCGCGTGCGACAGACCCTTATTTACATCCCGCATGAGATATTCGGCCTGCCGGTGTTCGGTATGGGGTGGGCATTGATCGTCTGGGCGATTATCGGCGTCGTGTTGCTGTTGTGGCTCGTACGACGGCAAGGCTGGAATGCCGACACGCGCAGCTATTTGCCGCTCTTGCTGCTGGTCGCGGCGGCGTTCTATTTCGTCTTGCCGTTCCTGGAAGAACGTCCGCCGAATGGACCGCCGCTGGGGCTCGCGATTCGCGGCTACGGCGTGATGCTCCTGGTGGGTGTGGTCTGTGGGGTCGGCTTGGCGGTCCAGCAGGCCCGCCGCATGGGTCTGGATCCCGAGTTGATCTACTCGCTTGCCTTGTGGACGTTTGTAGGTGGGATTGTCGGAGCGCGCGCGTTCTACGTGATTCAGTATTGGCATCGGTTCGACCACGCGACGCTGGGTGCAACGATTGGCGCGCTGGTGAACGTCACCGAAGGCGGTCTGGTCGTGTACGGATCGCTGGTCGGCGCCGGAATAACCGGAATCTGGTTTATACGCAAACACGGCCTGCCACTGCTGGCAGTCCTTGATTTGGTCGCACCGGCTATGATGATTGGCTTGGCCATTGGCCGGATAGGGTGTCTGCTGAACGGATGCTGTCACGGTGATGTGTGCCAGTCCCGTGCCTTGGGCATTACCTTCCCCAAAGGCAACCCACCCTACGCCCTCGACAGCCCTCCCTACGACCACCAGCATTCACTTGGGCAACTGCACGGATTCACCGTCGGCTGGGATTCAAATCAATCGGAGGTGGTCGTCAGGGTGGTAGAGCCAGACAGTGCGGCGGAAAAGGGCGGGCTCGAGGTGGGTGACTTCATCGTTTCGATCAATGGCGAGTCAATCGATTCGTACGCGAAGGTGAGAAGAATCTTGGCGATGTCCGGGCCGGATTTGGCGATAGAGACCCATGTCGGTTCCGCCCTGAGCACCGTGCAAGTCATACTGCCACAGCTTCCGCCTCGCAGTAGGCCTGCCCATCCAACGCAAGTCTACAGTTCCATCAACGCCGCTGTGCTCTGCCTGCTGCTCTGGGCCTACTACCCGTTTCGCCGTCGCGACGGCGAAGTCATCGCACTGCTGCTGACGCTTTACCCCATCACCAGATTCCTTCTGGAGATCATCCGCAACGACGAACTCGGCAAATTCGGCACTTCGCTTACCATCTCCCAGATCATTAGTCTGGCTACTCTGGCAGGAGCATTCATTTTTTGGCGGCATCTTTTTCGCCAGCCGCGCGGAAGCGTATTGCCTGGAGCGAAGGGCGAAGACAACGTCGTGTCGGCGACCGGTTGACGACAACGTCGCTGGCGCTCGCGACGTGTGGCAGCTACTGCTCACCACTCGGTACCCAGCCCAAGCGTTTTCCTTGCTGTCGACAAGTTTTCCCCCGACGATCGTGGGCGTCGCGGCGAAGGGAAAGTACTGCTATTCCGTGCGTTTGTTCATTTCCAGGCACGCTCCCTTCCGTATGAATGTTTGCATGCTAACCTAACGCGGCTGCAAAGTGGCAGTTTCCGCATCAACCGCAATAAGTACCGTGAGCAGGAAATCACGTTATGACAGACAGCCTGAAGGTAGACGAACTAGGTCAACAAGGTGCCTCGCTGGAAGATCCGGCCGTCGAGAACGCCAGCCAGCCGTTCGTAGGCCGCTGGAATCAACTGGTCAGTACGACCAATTGGGAAAAAGGGCACATCATCACCGAATGGCGCGATGCGTTGCACGATACCGCCGCACCAGCCACGGAGTACTCGGACGAAGCCTGGGCGCGACGTGTAGGTGGCGTGACCGGCCAACATGTGGGCAGGCTACGCCGCGTGCACCAACGCTTCGCGAGTGTGTGTGAGGACTACCCCGGGTTGTATTGGAGCCACTTTCACGCAGCGTTGGATTGGGACGACGCCGAAATGTGGCTGGAAGGTGCCGTCCAATCCCGCTGGTCCGTTTCCCAGATGCGCCGCCAGCGCTGGGAGGCAATGGGTGCGGTTGCTGAGGAGACCCCCCAGGACGCTGAGATCGTCGTCGCCGAGAAGGACGAAGACTTCGAACCGGCTTTGGAGCAAGAGCCAATTGCCCAGCAGGTAACCGGCGAGTTGACCGAAGTCCAAGGGCCTTCAACCACCGACGCCCCCGAACCAAGCAACAGCAAGGACGCTGCGACGGCGGCCGAGGCAGACGACAGTGCTTCGATCTACGCCGACGAACGTCCGGAAGAGACGGTCGAATTCGTACGTCCTTTCGAGAACTTAGGCGAGTTGCCCGAAGACTTGGCCGGTGCGTTTGAAGACTTCAAACTAGCCATCTTACGACACAAAGCGGACGACTGGCAGCAAATCTCGCGCGAGGATGTGCTGGCGGCGTTGGACGCGCTAAAAGAGTTGGCGATCGCGCCGTCCATGGACTAGCTCGGACCGGCCAAACGCATGCGGTCCTCACCTCAACTTCTCAGGTGGCGGATCCAGCGATCGCAGCAGGGACCACAGGGCCCTACGCCCCGTGGCTCGCATGTCTTCGGTTGTTCGGGCGAACCAGGGAAACTCGAAGGTCACAGCCACTGTCTCGAAATTGCGCTCACAGTAGTAACGCAACAGCTCTTTTTCGGGAACTTCGGGCGATAGGGGCTTGGGATCGCGGATCGTCCACTGTTTGCCGAACTCCAATTGGTCAGGCATGTAGCGCACGAACCGTTCGCGGATAGTCGGGTCCAGACCGAGCAGCCCGTCTGTGTGCTTGTTCTGCCAGTTGTGCAGGTCGATGGCCACAGCCGGACGTACCCGGTCGATGGCCTGTTTCAAGGGCAAGCTGGCTGGGTCGGGCTGGTACGGAATGGACGACAAGTTGATGCCCTGCGGGGCCGTTAGCCTACCCAGTCCGTTGTGCACGCCGTCGGGATTGGCCATCGGGATCACGTAAAACGCATACTCGCGCAGGGCGGCCACGGCGTAGGCATGATCTGAAAGCAGCCACCGCACCATTCCCTCGACGTTGTAACTAGTGGCGCTTTCATAGGCGTGAACCCGCGAGCGGATAAGAAAGTTCTTCTTCGGCCGCGGCGACGAGTCGGTGATCCGCAGCAGCCACAAGGCCCGCTTCTCCGGGCTCTCGCCGATCTTTTCCACCTCTACCAACGGATGTCCGCGGAGCGAGTCTACGAATCGCTCGCTCTGCGCGTAGTTGTAAGGCGGATGCCAGTGGATCTCGGTCTCACCCGGCAGCGCGTCGAGTCTCACGTGGGCCACCGAATCAGTTACGTCGACCATCATCGTACGCCACTTGTCGCTTTTTGGCCAACGCACCACCACGAAATCGCGATACGACATGTACTCCTCGACGCTCGCGAAACTCGGCCGGTCTTTGGGCGGGGCGTCGTGGTACTGCCAGTCGATCAACAGATCGACCGAAGCTGCTGCTGAACCTGCGTTGGCAACCTTGAAGCCCAATCGCGTGCTACGGCCCACGGCCTCCTCGCTTATTCCCGTGCTGGATCGCCATGAAGGAAGAACACGGAACCGGAGGGGCCCTTCTTGCTTCACGCCGGCCAAGTCGTGGGGGCAACTCCCGTCGAATCCCACAACAATTCGCACGGCCGAAGGTGCCGCCTCGCCGGACGACGTCGTATCACCCTCGGTCGCCTGCTCGCCGGCGGCTGCACTCATAGCGACCTGGTGAGTAAGTAGGTGGACCAGCCCCAATGCGAGTACACCGAGCGACAACGTACGAACGATGAGAAGAATTGGTCGTGTCATGACGTTGAACTCCTGTAGTTGGGACATGTCGGCCAAACGCCACGGGTTTTGCCGTCCTCAAGTAACGCAAACTTCGAGACTTGGATCGGTTACGCTGAAGATTTAGTCGAGAAGGCCAGTCTCTATGTTGAGGTACGGAGACAATGGACGCAACCGCCGGACTATGTTTGATGGCGATGTTCCGTGCCGCCGTGGAGTTCGACGTACGCTTCATCGTGCCTGGCTGCGCTGACCATCAATGAGGGACGGACGACGAGTCCAAGTGCCCTAGACCGTTGCGACCCCCTCCGTCATCGTGTACGTTCGAAAGCGGCCATATCGTTGGGCCGCGTACTGACTTGCCAAGATCACGTGCAATGGCGCGTTGACTAAGGAGAGGAAGAATGGACAAGCACGATCGATTACTTGAAGAACATCGTGATGTCACTCGACGCTACTTCATGAAACTCGGCGCGGCGGGCGTTGCCGGATTGGGGCTTGCTCCCGTACTGGCTCATGGTGCCGAAGGGGATCCGCTGCTGGCCGAGGCTATCGCCCAACTCGAATACCTTACTCCTGAGGCCAAGTTCGCCGGTGGTGGGCGTGGTAATCCGCCGCCGTACAAGCTGACGCCGGAACAACGTCGTGAAGTGGGCTTGGACCGCGAGACTTGGCAACTTGAAGTCATTGCCGATCCGACAAGCGACGTACAGATCGAAAACCCACTTTCCAAGGAACTCGGTACCGCGCTCGATTGGTCGGGCTTGATGGCCTTGGCGGAAAAGCACGCCGCGCGCTACATGAAGGCGATGACCTGTTTGAATGTTGACAAAGTATTCGGCATGGGCTTGTGGGAAGGTGTGCCGCTTCGCGAAGTGATCTGGATGACACGTCCCAAAGCGAACCTGCGCCGCGTCTGGTACCACGGCTATCACAGCGATCCGGCAAAGCCGGGACCTGGCTTCCAGAGTTCGCTGTCGATCAACCGAGTGCTGGAAGACCCACCGGGCGAGCATCCCGTGATCCTGGCCTACAAGATGAATGGCGATTGGCTGGCACCTAAACGTGGCGGGCCCGTGCGGCTAGTGCTTCCCGATGGCTACGGCTTCAAGTCGATTAAGTGGCTCCAGCGCGTGGTGCTTACCAACGACCCGAACCCCAACGACACCTACGCCGGGCGTAACAACGACGTAGACACAACGATGAAGACCTTTGCCCGATTTATCAACGCACCGAAGAAGCTGAAGGCGGGCGAACGAGCAGCTCTCACGGGCGTGGCTCAAGTGGGCATGTCGGGTCTGAGCAAGGTTCAGTATTGCCTGCAGCCAGCATCGAAACCGGAGTCGCAAGAGGATCCGTATCTGACTCAGGCGGACTGGCACGACGCCGAAATCCTGCCGCCACCGACGCACTGGGGCGGCGGTTTGCCCGACGGCCGCTTGCCGGCCATCCCGCGGCAATTCGACGAACAAGGACGGCCGCTGATTTGGCCCATGCGCTACGCCATTGCGCACTGGGCGGCGCCGGTGACGGCACCCGCCGCCGGACAGTACAACTTGTGCTGCCGCACAATCGATGCGAATGGCACTGCGCAGCCCTTGCCACGCCCGCTGCCCAAATCCGGTCGCAACAATATCCAGCGCATTCCGATAACTGTCGAAGCGTGACTGGCCGTCGCGGCTACTTCTTCTGGACCTGAAGAAAGGTAACGTTCTGATTGTCCTCGGTAAACATGGTGATCTCCCGAATCTCCTCTTCGGGAATCTCCATGGTCAGGTCGATCATGTCATGCCGCGTTCGATAGATCAGGAACCAGTCCATATAGACTTCCATGTAGCCCACGTCTCGAACTGCGGGCAGGAAGTTTGCCACGACCACCCGGCCGCCCGGCCGCAGCATCTCGAACATGTTCGACACTAGTCGCCGTCCGATCGGCTGTTGCATGTAGTCGAAAAGACCGGTCGAGTAGACGAGATCAAACTTCCCAACGTCCAATCGGTTGGTCAATAGGCCGCGGATTCGAGCCTCGACGGTTTCAACACCAAAGCTGGAATAGCACTTCTCCACTTCCCGCAAGCTCTCGCTGTCCGCATCCAGCGCGACAAGACGGCCAATTTCCCTACGTTGCACGGCAGCAGATACGCTGGCTTCTCGCAGATGGCCGGCTGCGATAGACAGGATGTGAGGTTTTTGGGAATCCTCTGCAAGTCGATCTATCAGGTCTGCCACGAAACCTCGACGAGCGCGCACTCCTGACGGCGCGGGAGCCGCTGTCGTATAGTCGAAAATGCGTCGGCCGATCGACGACGCCTTTGGGGCTGGCCACTGTTCCTCTCGCCCGTAAATGAAATCCAGTAGCTTCGCGTCTCCCGCGTAACCTCTCGGTTTGTCGAAAGCGCGACGAGTGAAAGGATCGGTGTGGATGATCTCCCTAAGTGGATGCTGGCGGCATGTATCCACCAAGCCGTCCCACTGCTGCGGTTCCACCTCCAGTTTGTGGCTGCGCAATGAGACAATCAACTTGTCCAACGAACGGTTGACAACGTCCTGACTAGCGTCCCGGCTGAGCCTTTCATAGATGTCGTCCAACAGTTGAGGGAATACGCCGTCGCTGAATCCTGCCTTCGGACGGACGGCGGTCGAACGACCACGGTCACGCGCCGGACGTGTCTGCGACGTTGGTGTTGCGTGCACTATTGACGCCCTCTCAATCAAGTCTATATCACCACTTCTTGCGGTATATATAAATGGGGTTAATGGGATCCTGCGAATAGACCAGTTCGGATGACTCAGTCCCATTCACGCCGACGCGGCGATGGGAAGTGTAAGCAGTTAGTCCGTTCAATTGCTTGCTAGTCGTTCTCTTATGTAATCGGATTCCGGCCGAAAAACCGGACTTAAGAAAACACGTTCGGCCAGCAAATTTGAGAGAATCTTGCCCCATTGCCCTAAGAACCATCGTTCCTAGCGGGCGGGAGCTCCGCTCAAAGAGGGCAAGTTGCCAGCACAACGCACCAGTTGGGGTAAGGCCGCGCGTGAACTCGCGCCGATTGGCTGCCGGCGTTTGGTCACCTCACACGATTCGGAACCCGCAGACTGGAGCCTGCTGGCACACCACGCGAGGCCGGATTCTGCGTCAAAAGAGTGGATTACATTGTGATGCTCACGCAACACGCCACGCTTGCGATTGGCACGAATCACCACACGCGAGTTCGTTGAGGCTGTAGCGCAGCCACGGATTTGCAGATCCTTTTTTCTGCGGGTCTGAGTTCGTGCTTACTGACGGGCGTCTCGGCCCGGCAAGCCTGGCCGGTGATTGGGGGCGTCGCTGACTGGCGTTGGTTTGTAGTCTGACAGTGGCCGACTCGCCCGTTCAAGAAGGTACACGGCGGCGGCTCGTGTCTCGAACTCGATGGTCGAAGCGTCGCTGCGCCTCACTACTTCGTCCGTACCGCGGACCATGCATGTTTCGCTCCACGGATTCTGAATCCTGCATTTCTTGCCCAACAGGCTTTGCACCTCGACCAATCGTGCACTTCCTTCGACGAAATCGGCTGCCACGAGGAATCCTCCTTCGGCGCGCAATCGAAAGGCCCCCGACCAACTATTGGAAACGGCGGGTAGCACGCGGATCAGACCGTTGTGGCTTTGCAGGAGCGATTCGTTCACGCCGAAGGCGCTCAGGCCGGCGCCGTCCATGTAGGGAACGACCGATAGACCATCGGCAAATACGCTTGAGTTGCTGCTGTCCCAGCCGCCGTAGCGGAAGCGGTTGTAGCGCACGGCATGCTCGCGCAACAGTCTGCAGGCTTCGTCGCCAAGCCCCAGTCGAGCGGCCCAGATCGCATCCAGGGACCAACTATTGGTGATTCCGTATATCCGACGATCGAAGGTGTTGCGACACAACTGATAATCCGACGAGTCGATCCCAGTGAGTTCAAAGGGAAACACGCGATACAGCGCTGGGATCTCGAAATTCCGCGACGTGGGGATTGGACCTTTGGCGGCAGCCGGAGCGTAGGTCTTTGCGTTGGGGTCAATCTTGCCGTCGCGGGCCCAATGCCCGAGAGCGGGTTCCGGCAGAGCCGCCAGGATTTCCAGGCACTTCGCCCGAAACTCGTCGTCCTGACCGTATTGCTTCGACAGTCTGATGAACTCGGGAAAGATGGCCCGGATGCCAGCCAGTGTGTCGGCCGGATCGCGGACCATCCACCACGTCTCCAGGGCGTTGGCTGGATCTAGGTGCCAAAGGCCGTCTGCTTCCTTGCGAAGCAAGCCTGAAAGGAATCGGCAAACGTCACGGATGATTGGATAGGCCTCATCGCGAAGGAAACGTTCGTCGCCGCTGCAACGATAGTAGACAAGGTAGTGCTGACAGACTTCCAGACCTGCGGTGAATAGAAAGCCGACATATCCGTTGTATCGGTCGAACTTGCCGTACGCGGCCGTCTTGGGATCCCAGGGCAGGAAGTGTCCCGCGCGAGCCTCGCCGGTGTCTCTGAGCACAAAGTCCTCGGCATGGCCCCAAGGCAAAACGGTCTCGGGAATCCACAACCCGCCCACGCCCCACATCCGCTTCGTCTGCTCCAGCAGGTAAGGCTTCATTTGAGAATAGTGCCGAGTCAGCCCACGCGCCATCTCCAACCGATTGGCTGCGTACAGCGGCAGATACGTGAAGCGGATTTCCTGTACCCATTCCGACAAACCCCACGTCCGCTCGTCGCCACGCATCAGGCCCGCCCCGCCGTCCCATTTGCACGGCACCAAACCGCGATTGACGCAAGCAAGCGTATAGAGATGTACGTGATACGCCGCACACAGCCGGTCAGCCAATTTGTCGGGGCTCTGGATTCGCAGCAGCGACTTGCTCCAGTAGTCGCGCCACCACGCTTGCTGTTCGGCCCTGAGCGACGCCAGTGGAACGGCCAGCGCCGCGTCGACTTCGCGCTGGGCGGCTGCGAGCGTCTTCCCGTCAGTGGTCACCGCCGCACCAATCACGATGTGGTAACGTGACCGCCGCTGTTGGGGCAGAGTCATGGTGGCCGTCTTCTCGTCGGCGATACAGTTCTGTGGCGTGACGTTGCCGGCTCCCAGCACAACGGCCGTGCCTCGGTCCAACAATGGGTCGTTGTCTGCATTGAAGTAATCCTCCATCCCCGTGTTGGCCAAGTGAGGTCGCGCCGGTCGCGTGTGGATCTCGACGGAGTGAACCGTTGCGTCCGACGCGCCCAACTTCATAGAGGATCGCCACTGAGAAAGTTTGACCGACGTCGGGGCCAGTATGCCGTTCGGATGTAACAGTTTAGTTCCCTGACTAGCTTTTACGATTCGGCGGCGACCGATCGGC
>CAZUAH010000316.1:0-15561 GCA_964617665.1 uncultured Pirellulaceae bacterium | reverse complement strand
CAACGAGATACAGCGTCTGCGAGCAATGCGTACACTGGTCGGCGGCGGCGGATCACGATGGTATCTCTCGTGGAGTCCGGAGCCGGTCAAGCCGAACTACGCGGAGATCCTGGTTCGCACGACTCACGGCAAGTTCACTCACGAGTACGCCCAACGGATTCGCGAGATAGCCCAAAACGGCGATGATTCACTGGCGTTGGCCGCGCTCCCGGGAGTCCGTGTCGCGCCGGTCGAACTCATGCTTGGCCCGCCCGCCGAACCGGTCACGCTACGCGTGATGGGCAGCGGCTTCGCCGATATGGGGCAACTGCGAGCCACCGCCGACAAAGTTAAAAAGATTGTTCGCCAGCAGCCCGAAACGTGGGACGTGCACGACGCGTGGGGAGTCGACGGCTATCAACTACGGGTGGATGTGGATGAAGACCGTGCCAACCGCGCCGGTGTGACGAACACTCAGGTTGCCGCCACACTGAACACATATTTTTCCGGTCTTCACCTGACCACCTTTCGCGAGGGAGATCATCAGGTGCCGGTCTACTTCCGGCTGAGCCCGGAAGAGCGGCGATCGCCTGCCCAGTTGAAGACTGCCTTCGTGGAAGGAAACGCGGGCAAAATTCCGCTCGAGTCAATCGCGGCAGTGCAACCGCGATGGGAACCGGCAGTGATCGAACGCCGGGACATGAACCGCACTATCGAAGTTCGCGCCCGCGTCGAACCGGGCGCTTCGGGAAACGACGTTGTAACGAGAATCATGAAATCCGACGAAATGAAGAAACTGCAGGCTGGCTTGCCCACGGGGTTTCGCATCGAGATTGGCGGTGCTTTGGAAGAATCGCAGGAAGGCACGGGGATGATGCTAAAGTCGTTTGCGATGTCTTTCGTCGCGATCGTGCTGCTGCTGGTCATTCAGTTCAACAGCGTGTCCAAGACGCTGATCATCATCACCACGCTTCCGCTTGCTCTGATCGGAGCCCTGGGTGGTTTGTGGCTGACCAACAATCCGCTGGGATTCATGCCCCAACTTGGAGTTCTTTCGCTGTTCGGTATTGTCTTGAACACGGGCATCATTTTCATCGAATTCGCCGACATTCTGATCCGTCGAAAGACGGACCAGTGCGATGCTTCTGGCCCCATCACAAGTCTGACGCGGGAACAGTTTCGCCAATGCCTGGTTGATGCCGGCAAACAACGCCTGCTGCCGATCTTCCTAACCACCGCGACGACGGTCGGAGGCCTGTTGCCGTTGGCCTTGGGCGGCGGCCCGCTGTGGGTCGGCATGTCGTGGCTGATGATTTTTGGCCTGTTGGTCGCCACGATCTTGACCCTTTTTGTCGTGCCGGCTCTTTACACAATCGTCATTGATACGTTTCGCACGCGGCCCAATGCGGAAACCTGGGCGGATGGCACCGATCGCCAACACTCGCCTGTGGAAATGGGACAAGTTGCCTAGAGGGTATCTCAGATCTGCTTTTCGGGAGGGCGAAGCTCCTGCTGAGCCGCGCATTCCCGTGGATTCGGCTCGGCCGGAGCCTCGCCCTCCCGGTCTCGAAACCGCTTCTACTTCAGAGTCTTAGGTCGTCGGTCAGTTGGCGATCACCAAGATACACGGGCGACATGATCAGGTACCGCCAAAGGCCATTCGAGGCTGTGCAAGTGGGAACCCATGTGCTGTTGACTCGTCTGTACACGAACCGTCATGGCAACGTCCAACGGGCAAACGGGCGAGCGTTCTGGAAGCGGAGGCGGGCAGTGCCCCGGCCAATACGAACTTGTAATGCCTGAGCGTGTTTGCCTGACCTGGACGTGTCGATATACTCATGTCCTGGGGTTCTGGCAGGATGGAGCTTCATCGCGAACCCGCTCTGCGAGTTCACTGCGTTCGACCCCAGGCACACCATTCTCGCCTCCCCGATGATCCGTGAAGGAAGATGCAAAAGGAGGTTGTCGTGAGTTACCACTCGATTTGCACTGCGGTGCTTCTTCTCCTGGCGGCAGCAGCGTGCGCCGATGGCAGAACATGGCGAGCTCGTGTCGGCAATCAACAAGTCGAAGCGGAATTCGTCGAACTGCGTGGCAGCGACGTGATCCTGAAACGCGCCGACGGCAAGCAGATTCAGGTGCCGCTGGAGAAGCTGAGCCTGGAGGATGTTCGTTACGTCGAAGCGCGAACGAAGGCATCGAAGGACGGTGATCTGCCGTATCGCTACGGGTTCAAGCCGGGGGTCACGTACAACTACGCGTACCGACTGGATGCACGTTTGAAAGAGGACAGCGACGACGACGCATTCTGGCTGTACGGGGGAGTTGGATACACGGCGCTTCCAAAAGAGGAAGCGAACAAGGCCGACGATGCACCCTGGTTAGACGTCGACTACCACGGAAGTCTCTACATGAAGGGCTCCGGCAAATTCAAAATGGGCAGCGAAGGAGCGATATCGCACTTGAACAAGACGGAACACGAATCGCTCGTGATCAACACGCGTGGAGAGTACATCTCCGGCAAATACGACGTCAGTGTTCCGTTCATGTTCACGCCGTTGTCTTTGTTACCGTTGGATCCGCTTGCCGATTACGAAACGTCGTGGGTTCACCAGGATTCCATTAGGGTCGCGACCAAGCGGATCGACGCCCCGGACAGAACTTCGTTTTTTCCCTATTTCCGTCGTCCTATTGTGATCCGGACTCCCCGAGGACCGAATCGTGATCCCTTTTCTTCGCGGTCAACCCCGAAGACCACGGTCGAGTCGGAACGAGCAGCGACGGAGCGGTGCGAGTATCGTTGGGGCGAAGTCACGGACAAGCATCGAATGCTTCACCGGCGTTATGAGTTGAAATCGGTGGACGGCGAGTTTCAGGCGAACTACGACTCGGTGATTACATTTGATCGCGAGCAACACATACCGCTTCGCATGGAGGGCGACGGAACGATTCAAACCAGCAGCGATGATACCACAGCCAAGACCTCCGTAAGATTCGCTTACCACTTGACCAATGCGGACGCTTGGCGAGCGAGTGAAAGCACGCGGCTGATTCCAAATCTGTTTGAAGTTCTCGACGAGGCGCGGTCGCTAAAACTCCTCGAAAAACTGCAGAATGGGACGGGGAATCAACGTCGCGATCTGATGTACTACATCAAGACGCTGCAGCCCGCCGATTATCAGGCCGAGATTGCGGCCGAGATCGCCAAGGCGCTGGGCAGCGAGGACTTCTGGCAACGTTATGCGGCCGCGCAATCAATCCGCCGTTGGGCCACCGAGAAAGAGGCGCCGGCCATCATCGAGGCGGTGAAGCGTGGAGGCAGAGGCGAATACTACAACTGGTTGCTTGTTGCAGCGGGCAAGTTCCCGTCGCCGGAAGCCGCGGAGGCAGTTGCCGCAGCGCTCCCAGCGCATCTCAACGCGGCGACGGCGGCTCTGATCGAAATGGGGCCCATCGCGGAAGACGCTGTGATCAAACTCGCCGAATCGAGCGATGGACGGGTCCGCTGGCACGCAGCGACCATCCTGGGCGTGATCGGGACCGAAAAGAGCCTGCCAGTTCTTTCCGAGCTAACGTCGGACGGCTTCATATCCGCCAAGCAAAGTGCGGAAAAGGCACACAAGTACCTCCAGGCTCGTCAGGCCGAGCCGCCCGCCGAGGTGCCGCCAGCCGCTACTGCGCCCAAGGACTTGGTCGAACCAAGTGACGAGCAGGAAGCCGCAAAGGCCGCGATCAAAAAGCTGGGCGGAAAGATCAAGACCGATAGCGACAACAACGTCGTGGAAGTGTCTTTCCTATGGAAACCCGTGGCGGACGCCGATTTGGAACATGTGAAAGCGTTTACCAAGCTTGAGACCCTGAACCTCAATTGCGAGTCGTTTGCGCGCAACCAAATCACCGACGCTGGATTGGTACACGTTGTTGGGCTGAAGAATTTTCGACGTCTGTATCTCGGCGACACCGCCGTCAGTGATATCGGGCTGAGGAATGTTCGGGAGCTGAAGAACCTTGAAGCCCTGAACCTTTCGGGCACCAAGATCACCGACGCTGGTCTGGAACACCTCACAGAACTGACCCAATTGAAAGACCTACTCGTCGATCACACAGAAGTCACGGGGGCTGGACTGAAGCATTTGAAGGGGCTCGTGAAATTAGAATCGCTGTACTTGCAGACTACCAAAATCGACGATGCAGGCCTGGAGCACTTGAAAGGACTGACCGAACTCGAAAGGCTGGCGCTCGACCACACCAAGACTTCCGACGCTGGTCTACAGTACCTGAAAGGGATGACTAAGCTCAAAAGTCTGACCCTCCAGAACACCCGGGTAACCGACTCGGGACTAAGAAACTTGGCCGGGCTGAGCGCTCTCGAAGAATTGCAGCTCCGTTGGACGCGGGTATCCGATGCAGGCCTGGAGCACCTGTCAGGTTTGACCAAGCTGAAACTGCTGGTCTTGGATTTCACCGACGTAACCGACGCCGGAGTCAAAAAACTTCAGCAGGCGTTACCAGACTGCATCACCTCGCCCTGACGCTGTCGCGGTGTTCTGTGAACCGTCCCGGTCGCATCCGCTTTTCCCTCGCATCGCACTAATCTAGAATGACGCCGTTGTTTGGGTCGATCGGTGCGTCATGGCGCGGATGCGACGCAGGTCCTCTTCATTCCAGAACAATGTAGCGAGGAGAGTCACGTGGATCTTGACACAAAGAAGTACATCGCATTGAGCGCGGTCATGTTCCTGGAATATGCCATCTGGGGCGCGTGGGCTCCCGTGTTGGCGGCTCGCCTGTTGGGGCCAATGAAGTTGAACGGCAAACAGACCGGCTGGATCTACGCCACGCTGCCTATTGCATGCATCTTCATGCCATTGCTGGCGGGGTGGTTCGCCGACAGCTACGTGAATGCCGAGTGGGTGATCCTGGTGGCACATTTGGTCGGCGCAATCCTGCTGTTCGTGGCAGCTCGACAAAACGAATTCAAGCCGATGCTAATCACCATGCTCGGCTATTCGATCTGCTATGCGGCGACCTTGCCGCTGGTGAACTCCGTGCTGTTCGCCGCGACCGGCGATGGCGCCACACAAGGGAAGGTATTCTTGTGGGCGCCGGTTGCCTGGGCATTGGTTGGTTGGGGGCTGACGGGCTGGCGGATGACCAGAAAGGAAGAGGGAGACGGGCGGGATTGCCTGTATTTGGCATCAGCGCTGTCGATAGTGATGGTCCTCGCGAGCATTTTTCTGTGGCGCGCTTCGCCCACGGAGCCACAAGGGTTGGGGTTTCCGCTTGAAGGTGTCTTGGCCTACATCGACAATTTCAACTTCCTGGTCTTCTTGCTGGTGTCGCTTGTGGTGTTTGGGTTGATGCAGTTCTATTTCCTCGGCAGCGCCCAATTCATGCAGGACATGGGCATATCGAGCAAACACGTTCCGGCGTCGATGGCCCTGGCGCAGATCGCTCAAGCGCTGGCCACGTATTACTTGTTCGCGGCATTCCTTGGCAACGTGGGACACAAGGGAACCCTGGTCTTTGGCGCGGTTTGCTGGGTGCTGCTCTACAAGATCTACATGACGGGGAAACCGCGTTGGCTGATTGTCGCCGTTCAGCCGTTCCACGGGTTGGCTTACGTCTTCTTTGTGATTGTCGGTCAGACCTTCGTCGCCGAAGCACCAGAAGCAATCCGCAGCTCGATGCAAGGCCTGATCTTTGCTGCCACGGCGGGTGTCGGGTTGTTCCTGGGAACGCAGTTCGCCGGCGTGGTGATGGATACGTTCGCTCAGGACGGCAAGTTCCAGTGGTCGAAGATCTGGTCCGTACCAGCAGCCATCACATTGGCCGGCGCACTCACGCTGCTTGCCCTGTTCAAGTAACCTGCCTGCAAGCGATGTGGGATCGGCCTACTGAGGCCGCGCCGACGCGTCGGGACTACCAGTCGCTTGTTGGCAGTCTCGCGCTGCCCAGCGCGCGTCGGAATGTCGGCCCGTTACTTCGACGTGCCCAGTCCGGTCGACAGAAGTGGGTTTAGTCCGTCGGCTTTGTCCGGTTAGTCGATTATGATCGGATGCGGCATGATTTACCGATGTCACTCTCACTGGCTACTGCGAGTCGCAGTTAGGTATAGCGTTTCCGGCGCCGTGAATCATGGGTCGAATGGGCGAAAAACCCGCTACGGTTATCAATCATTCGCTCTACTCGTTTGCCTGTCAATTCTGTCGGCCGCTGTTTCGTCAGCCCGTTCTGAAGAAGGCGTCGGATTTTCCGCGACGAAGCCCTCGAAGGGCCCCTACGTGGAAACGGAACGCGGGTATATGGTTCCCTATCGCAAGACGATTCCTGGAACCGCGGTCTCATTCGAGATGGTTCCCGTACCTGGCGGCACGTTCCGCATGCGAATCCAAAAGGCGGGTGAGAACGTACCAGTAGCGAAATTCGCCGAGAGTTTTGGCCGACACCGTGAATCACCGAAAGTCTTGGCGACTTCCACTACGGGCAAGTTGGACATCGTCACCTTGAAAATCAAACACTGTTTTTCGTTGGATTTCCTGAACTCATTAGCCGTTTGGGCGCTAGCCCCGGTTCCTCCCGCAATAATTGGGGCTAGCGCCCAAACGGCTAATTCAAAGTGGCGCTGTCCAAGTAAACTCCGGTAGATCAGTCCAGCTTGCCCTATCCGAGGTATTGGAGCGATGCCAAGCAGGAAACCTATCTCGATACTTGTCGTATCCTCGTTGATAGTCGCTGCAATCTTTCTCGCGCCAGCGCTCCGAGCCGACGGAGACATCGCCGCACCGCCCACTACAACCGAAGAGAAGGCAATTGAAGATGCGGCGGATGAGTCAGGTACGGCTCTTTCGTCGACTCGACAATCCGGGCAGCAAGTCGATGTCCGCAAGCTTCTTAAACAGGCTGACGAAGCCGGTCGTTTGCCTGCAGGTGTCGTCGTGCGAGTGTGGTCACAGATGTTGTGGAAAGCTGGCACCAGCAAAGAGGACAAATCCAGCGAGGCGTGGGAATTCACCTCTGACAAAGTTCATCGGATTGTCAGAGGCGTGAAGGGCAACAGCGTGATTTACCGCCGCGATAAGTCGCTTCCATTTGACTCCGAACGCCTTTGTCGCGAGTTGGCGGACGGTAGGATACTTGAGATTCGCGATAATAAGGGGGCGGGCGAACCTGTTCGCTTTGCGTTAGCGCTTGAGGGCTATGATCAAGGGGAGCGGAGCATTGAAATCCTGGTCGACGAAACTCCGGTCATCCGCCTGGGCGAAAGTCATCTTTCTCCGGGCTACCTCGAACCACACGCCCGCAACTTTGCCACGTTGTATGAGAAACTGGCCTCACAGGCCCAAGCTGTGTTTGCAGAACCTGAGAGGAAGGCCCGAGAAACGCTGCTCGAAGCGGCTCGAAAAGGGATCTGGCCGAAGGGTATGGTCGTGCGAGTAGGGGCCGATGCCTTCCATCCGCATAAAGACTGGAAGCTCGTGGAGAACTGGGAGTTTACCGACGGCGAAGTTCACCAAATCGTGCTCGGGAGATCGGACAAAGACGAAATTGTCCGTCGGCGAGAAAAGTCACTCCCGTTTGACACCAGCAAAATCTGTAAGCACCTGGTTAACGGCAGAGCGTTCGAAATTCATGTAAGCGATTCGATCGAACAAGGCTTGCTTTTGGCGGACCATGAAGGCGCCGTCGGCGGGCGTTCCATCGAAGTGATGATTGGTGACGAATACGGTCTGGAGCTTGGCGAGCACTGTACTGGCGCCCTCTACGGCGTGACTCAGGCCCATGCTTTCGCAAGACTCTATGAACGGCTCGCGTCACAGGCGCGCGCAGCATTCGCGGTGGTTGGCCGTGCAACGCCGCCTCGTCGATCCGAATGACCTGCGCAACGTCCCCAGTCTTCCTTTCATCTGCTACACTTGCCATGGCGGTTCTTCAAGTTCGGTGCTGCCCTATTCATTTGTGCGCAAAGTTCAAAACGTTACGATCATGCCCAAAGGAGATGAGATGATCGAGGGAATCCTCCCGCCGATACCAACGCCGTTTTCGGGCGACGACGTCGCCTACGACAAACTGACAGAGAACGTTGCCAGGTGGAACCACACGGGCCTGAGTGGCTACGTGGTGTTCGGCTCCAACGGCGAGAGCGCCTACCTGACGACCGACGAGAAGCTCAGACTGGTCGAAGTGGTCCGAGAAAGCGCCGCGCCGGGGCAATCGGTGGTCGCCGGCACCGGCTGCGAGTCGACTCGCCAGACGATTCACTTGACCAACGAGGCGGCCGCCCGGGGCGCCGATGCGGCGTTGGTTCTGACTCCGAGTTACTACAAAGGCCGCATGACGCACGATGCGTTTATCGCCCATTTCACGACCGTCGCCGACGCCGCGGACGTGCCCGTGTTGATCTACGACGTGCCGAAATTCACCGGCGTGCACATCGTACCCAAGACGGTCATCGAGCTTTCGCGGCAACCCAACATCGTAGGAATCAAGTGCAGCAGCGGCAACGTAGCTGAGTTGATCGAGATCGTCGACGGCGCGGCGTCGGAATTCAGCACGCTCGTGGGAACGGCTTCGGTCATTTACCCTGGACTGTGCGTCGGCGGTCGCGGGGGAGTCCTCGCCCTGGCCAACGTCGCCCCCGATCAGGCCGTGTCGATCTACGAGCACGCCAGAGCGGGGAGACACGACGAGGCGTTGGCACTGCAGCGGCGTTTCCTGGCGGTGAATCGTGCGGTGACGGCCCAATACGGCGTGCCGGGATTGAAGGCGGCAATGGACATGCTGGGCTACTATGGTGGCCCCGTGCGTAGCCCGCTTCAACCGCTGAAGCAAGCGGAGTTGGATGATCTCGACCAGATCCTCCGCAACGCTGGCCTGCTCGAAGAGGTTTGAGGCAGCTAAGCAGTGCTTAGAAGCAAATGCGCGGTTGCCCGTGCCGAATGTGGGAAAAATACAGCATTCAACGCGATTCGAACTGTGCAAGCAATATCAACGTCCGCTTGGGCGTGAAACGGCCGCTACGCCCCGTCCATTCCAGAACGAGGGAACAACCAAGCAAGACCCATTCAGGAGGACCTGACATGCGCGTGAACGGGAAAATCACTGCGAGCGCAGCGGCACTGCTGATAGCGATCCTCTCCGCGACGTGCTTCGCGCAGGAATCGGCACCAGCGGCGGCACGGCTATCCAACGTGAATCGCGAGATGCCCATCGTCGACGCGATCCTCTACGACCGGAAAAGCCCCTTCTACCTCGATGCGAAGGACTACCCGGCCATGGGCAAGGAGCTGCCGGTGGGCGTGTTTGATTCGGGAACCGGCGGCCTGACCGTACTGGACGCGATCATCAACTTCGATCAATTCGACAACGAGAGCAGGAATTCGACGGCAGGCGGCGACGGCACGCCCGATCTCAAGTCGGAGCGCTTCGTGTACCTGGCCGACACGGCCAACATGCCGTACGGCGTATGTCCGCACAAGAACAAGACCGACCTGCTCAAAGAGCACATCATCAAAGACGCCTGGTTCCTGCTGACCAGGAAATACTATCGAAGGTTGGCCGCCGAATCGCCGCAGACCGACAAGACGCCCGTCAAGGCGATCGTCATTGCCTGCAACACGGCGACCGCCTACGGCAAGTCGGACATCGAGCATTTCCTCGACCTAGCCAAGCTCGACATCAAGGTGATCGGCGTAATCGATGCTGGCTGCCGGGGAGCGCTGGGCCATCTGGCAAGAGACGAGGATGGCACGATTGGCGTCATGGCAACGATGGCAACCGTCGCTTCCGAAGGCTATGTCAAGTCGCTCGTCGCGCAGAAAGAGGCCGGCGGCTACACCGGAACGATCATGGTCGCGCAGCAGGGCGGCTACGGCTGGCCTGGAGCCATCGACGGAAAAAGCGAATACATCGCACCCCGCGCCACAGCCCCCACCGAGCTGTATCAGGGGCCGGCCGTCGGCCATGACCAGGCGCCGATCGACGGATCGCTGATGGGCTGCTACGCCTTCACGTGGGACAACCACGAAATGCTCTACTCCGGCACGCGGGAGAAGCCTGAGAATCTGCAGCTGAATTCCGTGAACAATTACATCCGCTATCACGCCGTGTCGCTGCTGGAGACCGTTCGCCACACAAAAGGCGCCCCGAAGCTGAAAGCGATCATCCTGGGATGCACCCATTTCCCCTATTGCCAGCAGGAGCTGCAAGCGAAGCTCAAGGAACTCTACGACTACCAAGAGGACGGACATTACGTCTACCGGCCCTACATGGCCGAGGAAATCGCGCTGGTCGATCCGGCCATCAACACGGCCAAGGAACTGTTCGAGCACCTCAAGCAGGAGTCGCTGCTGAACCAAAGCAACATGAAGCACAGCGAATTCTACATCAGCGTGCCCAACACCTCGAACGGGAACATCCAACTGGAGGCGCCCGGCATCTTCAGCTACGACTACAAATACGGCAGAACCGCAGGCGAGCTACAGGAGTACGTCAAGCGGGTGCCCTTCAGCAGAGACACGGTCCCGGCCGACGTGCTGGACCGCCTAGCCGAGAGAATTCCGAAAGTGTTCAAGCTAATGGTCCATTTCAACCAGGGGAATCCCAAGGCCGCTTTCCTGGCCGACCACCAGAAGATTCGCTTTCCGGAGAAGCACTGAGACAAGGCGGCCGGCAGGTGAAACCGGTTGCGAACCTGCTTCCGGAAGGCTCTGGCGGACGCCAATCCAGCCCGTCGATAATTCGAGCGCGTTGAACGCGGTTAGAAGTCCCAACAGACAATCAGAGTTAAGTGCTCTCGGTCATATCGATCTGGGTATCCAAGCTGCGCAGCCTCGCTATGTCAAGAATGGTCCCTCTTGCTATTCATGCTCGCTACTTGCCTGAATCGGGCAGAGCATTCTACTGCCTATTGAGGCCGCTTTTTCCGCTTCGTTTCTGGCTTGGCAGCGTACACAGGTCCATTGTCGGGCGGCATGGATTGATGCCATGCGATGAGTGCCTTTGTCAGGGTGCCGACAAGCTCGGTATGCTGATCGGCGAGGTTAGTGGTTTCGCCCCGGTCGGCCTCCAAATCGTAGAGTTCCGGATCCGATCCATCGTATTCGCAGAGAAGTTTCCATTTGCCGCCCCGCACTGCGAGGTCGGGCAAGTTGTTGTCGCCGTAGAAGTCATCGCGATCCGGCGGGCGGCGGAAGAAAATGGGTGCCTGACGTGAACCGCCTGCGCCCGTCAGTGTTCCCGTTAGCGATTCTCCGTCGAACTTTGTGCCATTGGGGCGCGGTGTGCCGGTAAGTTCCAGCAACGTCGGTACCAAGTCGATGGCCGAAAAGACGGACTCTCGGTCCACATGGTTTTTCTTCTCGATCAAACCTGGCCCCCAAGCCACCAGCGAGGAACGCACGCCGCCCTCGTACAACTGCGCCTTGAATCCGCGAAAGGGTACGGCGATACCCGCGCCCAACTCAGGGCCATTGTCCGAGCAGACCAGCACAAGCGTGTTATCGCGGAGTGATTCGTCGTCGCGAATCAAATCGAAGAGCTTGCCGAGTTGACGATCCATCTCCTGCAACACCGAGAGATACGACCCGCGTTTGCCGTCCACCCACTTGTCGACCGGTGGCCAGAAGGGACTGTGAACATCGTCAGGCCAAAGGTTGATGTAGAAAGGCTTCTTCGCATCTCTCGCCCGTTCGATGAATGGAATTGCCGCATCGACAAAGCCGCCGGTAATCTTTGAACGCAGCATCCAGCGAGCCCCCTCTCCCAAACGCTCGGCATCTCCCCAGATCCTGCCCGGTTTCTCTTGTCCGGGTTTGAGCGTAAGAGGCAGGAGCTTCGGGCCCATTCCTTCGAAGTTCGTGAGCGACGTGTCAAACCCATAGTCCGTGATCGGTGGGGCATCGTCTACGTTCCGTTGACCGCCCATGTGCCACTTGCCAAAGTGTCCGGTGGCATAACCGGCCTGCTGCAACGATCGCGCCAGCATGGGGGCGCTGGGATCAAGCCATTGTGCCATGCCACGTTTGTTGTTGTGGTCACGATTGCTGAGATACGACGTGATCCGCCAACGCTGTGGATATTGCCCCGTGGAGATCGCCGTGCGCGAGGGCGAACAGATCGGCGAGTTCACATAGAACTGTTCGAAACGAATACCTTCCCGCGCCAACCGATCAATCTGCGGCGTGCAGGCATCCTCGTTTCCAAAGCACGAGAAGTCACCCCATCCCATGTCGTCAATGAAGACCAGAACGATGTTCGGGCGATCCGCCGCGACGGCTGGAAACGCCATGAGCAAGAAGGCGAATGCGAGCAACATGCCGCGACGTAGCAGACACGACCTCTGATTGGGTTTCATGCGTTAATTCCTCGTTCAGGTTACGACAAATGCTGGCCACTTGCAGCGAATGCTATGAACGTGCGATCATTATACGTTCTGTCAGAATGAAAATCTCCGGGTAACCGGCGGCCCTTCCTCCAGTTTAGAACGTGTTTTGAAGTGTGAGCCGTAGGCACTAGCCTCGGGCGTAGACGCCCTAGACATCGGGGAAACGGAGCCCGCGGCTAGCGCCGTCGGCTCACGAGTTTGATGTTTACCTATTTCAAAACACGTTCTTGGAAATGCAGATCAAATGAAGCTCGAACTTGCACTCGTCTGGGCAGTCTTCTTTTGCTCAACCACTTTTGGCCTCGGATTGCGGCCGGACCTAAATGCGGCCAATTCTGAAGAAGGCCTAAAGGCTCGGAAGTTCAGCGACAACTTCGACGTCGATCATGATTTTCTGTCACAGGGTGTCGCTGATCAGGGCTGGGATGGTTTCCTCGGCAAAGGCCCGCGCGAGACAGCCGATCGGATCGCGGCGGCCGACGGGAAACTCTATCTGCAGTCCACGCGTGGACGTTATCAGGAGGGCTGGGATCCGCTGGGCCCGCTGCTGTACAAGACAGTGACCGGCGACTTCAAGGCCACGGTGCGTGTGGTGGATTACGAGCGTCTGTCTTACAACAACTGCGGCATCATGGCTCGTGTGGCAAACCTGGACGATGCCGGCCGCGGAGAAGACTGGACCAGCGTTGACTACTTCCCAATCTACGGCGGCATCTACGCCCGGATGGCTGATGACAATCGTCGCACCGAGAAAGGAAGTAACGGACAAGGGCGCGGTGCCGATAAGTTTCTGCAACTGGAATTGGTGGGCAACCTGTTCTTCCTCAGGCATAGCGCCGATGGCGTCACCTGGCAGGAGTTGCCCGAATCGCCCATCACGCGGAACGATCTAGTGAACGTGCCGCTGCAGGTCGGATTGTTCCAGGCAACCTACAGCCAAAACCAAGGCCAAGTGAGTTTTGATGACTTCTCACTCGAGCTAGGGGGCCAAGTCCAGACAGCTCGGCTACCCACGCCGGATAACGAGGCCCAGAATCAGCCGCCCAAGCTGACCTTGTCGTGGGTGCCGGGTAGCGGGGCCTCGTTTCACGACGTCTACATTGGCGATTCGATGGAGGAGGTCGAGAACGCGAACCGTGAGAACCGCCGCGTGTACAAAGGGCGGCAGGATGTTACTGAAATCGACTTTGACCTGAGCAATCTGGCGGATGGAACAACATATTACTGGCGCATCGACGAAGTGGCCGAGGATCGTATCCATCACGGCAAAATTTGGCGTTTCACGGTCTACGATCGCCGTCTTGCGACCTTTGAAGACGACACGTCGACCAACGGCCTTGCCTCGCAATGGACGGCGACTGGCAATGGATCGGTGGCATTATCGCGGACGGGCGCTCGTTCCGGGCGGCAGGCGATGAAGTTGGAATTGACTGATGCCAAATCCTCTGAGCCATGTCAGGTCGATTTCACGTTTTCCGAAAACCAGGACTGGTGGAGTTCCACCTATGCGTTCCGATCACTGCGCGTGTACTTCAAAGGAGATCCTGGAAACCAATTCGACCAGGTGTACATGGCTTTCGAGGACAACGACTGGGGCAGCAGTCGCACCGTTGTGGAATATGAAGGCGATCCCGCAGACTTCAGCAAGCCGGTTTGGACACGCTGGGACATCGATCTGCAGACGCTGGTCGAGAATAATCCGACGTTTCGGCTCGGCCACGTCAAGAAGATGAGCCTGGGTATAGGACGTCGCGACCGGACGAAAGCCGCCGGCTCGGGCACGATCTACTTCGATGACATCTCCATCGAATACAAGCAAACTCCGGCCCACAACGGTGAGCCGTGGCCCAACTTCATCCAGCCAGACCGCTTCGTCAGCGCGGTTCCTTTCCATGAGGTCGCCGTAACCGGCGGAGTTTGGCGGGAACGAATGGACGTGAACCGGACGGTCAGCTTGCCGCATGTGTGGGGTCGCTGCGAGTATTCCAAGAAGGCCAATGGCGACGATTCAAAACGACTGGACAATTTTCGCAAGGCGGGCGGCGACATTGACGGAGAATTCACCGGCATCTACTTCAACGACTCGGACGTCTACAAGATCCTCGAAGGCACCGCGAATTCGCTGAAGAACCACCCGGATCCGAAACTGGAAGCGTATGCGGACAAAGTGATCAACTGGATTGCGGCCGCCCAATGGGGCGATGGCTACATCTTCACGTTCTATTCCATTCCGAAAAAGAAGCCGGAGGCAAGATGGAAGAATATTGGCGGGCAGCACGAGCTCTATTGTGCGGGGCACCTGATCGAAGCGGCCGTGGCCTACCATCAAGCCACGGGCAAACGTAAACTGCTCGACGTGGCGAGTCGGTTTGCCAACCTGATCTGCGATACCTTTGCTCCCGGAAAAAGGACGGACGCTCCCGGTCACCAGGAAATAGAACTGGCCCTGACAAAGCTCTACCGAGTGACTGGCCACCAGCGGTACCTGGACACGGCGAAGTTCTTTGTCGACCAGCGAGGACAACCCGAAAGGGACCGGCTCTACGGCAAGTACAGCCAGGATCACATTCCGTTTGTCCAGCAGGAGAAGGGCGTGGGGCACTCGGTGCGAGCGGGCTACCTGTTCTGTGCCGCCACCAACATTGCGATGCTTAACCGCGATGAATCCTATGCCAACGCACTACATCGATTATGGGACAACATCGTCAATACGAAGACCTACCTCACGGGCGGCATCGGCCAGCCGGGCGGCCCCGAGGGTTTCGCAGGCGACTATCAGTTAGGCAATAGCTGCTATGCCGAAACCTGCTCGGGGATCGCATTTGCGATGTGGAACCACCGACTACATCAGATGACGGGCGAGAGCAAGTACGCCGATCTGACGGAACGCACCTTCCTAAATAACATGCTCAGTTCGCTGTCGGCGGAAGGTGACCGACACTATTACACCAACCCGCTTACGACCGGCGGGCGCGAGCGATGGCATTGGCCTGGCCACGATTGCGCCTGTTGCCCGTCGAATCTGGTGCGAGTGATTTCATCGATCAGCGGTTATGCCTACTCGCACAACAACGACACGATTCTCGTAAACCAATACCTTTCGAGCAAAGGCACCGTCCCGCTGGCGGACAATCCTGTGACCCTGATTCAAACGACCCGTTATCCGTGGGATGGCGATATCGCAGTGGAGGTTCGAC
>CAZUAH010000315.1:0-15611 GCA_964617665.1 uncultured Pirellulaceae bacterium | reverse complement strand
ATGTCGTAGTAGAACTTCTCCAGACTGCCGATGGTGCGAATGTCGATGTAGAAGATGGTGGCCTTCGAGTTCTCGTTCTTCTCCCTGACGTACCGGGCCTGCTTCATGGAGCCCATGCAGCAAACCGCCGAGCAATAGGGTAAGTGATTTTCGTCGCGCGAGCCGGCGCACTGCACGAAAGCAACATTCTCCGCCTTCTTGCCATCAGAAGGCCGGACGATCTCGCCGCCGGTCGGTCCGCGCTGAGCTGCCAGACGCTCCATCATGACGTTCGTGATAACGTTCTCGCATTTCCCAAAGCCCAGGTTGTCGATCTTAGCGGCGTCGTAGGGACGCCAACCGGTTGCCGCGATAACGGAACCGACTTCCACCTCGAACTGCTTCTCCGTCATCTCCAGATCAATCGCGTCGGGAGGGCAGACAGCCTGCAGCGCAGCAGCATCGTCGTCGGAGAGAGCATCGCGGTCGAGAACCGCAACCGGCGGATAAGCCATGTCGTGGGGCATATAGAGCGCCTTGGTCTTATCCATCCCCAAGTTGAAATCGTTGTCCCGCTCGGAACTCAGTTGCTCCATCACCGATTCATCTATGTCGTGCTTTCCGGTGACGTACCTCGGCAGCGTCTTGATCTTGGCCTTGAAGTTGCCCGCGCTGCCCGAGATTTCTTCGACCGTAGACAGCGTATGGACGGTGATGCGTGGATTTCGCCTGATTCTGCGGACGTTGATTTCAAATCCGCAAGTCGGCGGACACATCTTGGGGAAATACCGATGCGTTCGCATCACACGCCCGCCAAGATAAGCCTCTCGTTCCACGAGAATGACACGATGGCCAACTTCGGCAGCTTCCAACGCCGCAGTCATTCCCGAAATACCGCCACCGATCACAAGAATAGGCTTCGCTTCAGGATTCATGATACATCTCTTGCTACGTTATGTGACGCCCTAGACGCATCGCCATCAGGCTTGGTGTATTGCTATCGACAACACGGTGACGCATACCGCGTATCAGGCGGCCGTGTGCCGGCGCTAGATAAGGCTTCGAGAGTAGCTTCTATAGATCGCTTCGCGTAGAGTTCCAGTCGGAAGCTCTAACGATCACGTTGAATTGCTCCCGAAATCGCGTCACGCGACTATTGCGGAGGCAATTATGCCAAGGTGGAGAGCACACGTCAAATGTTTCGCGCAGGAATTTGTGCGGGATTAGGAAGACTTTACTTCCGAGTTCGCTTATGCGTTCGTCTTGACTAGCGCCAAAACGTCCTCCTTCAGTGCGAGTTGCCTTGCCCGCATCAGGTCTCGCTCACCGCGCAGGATCATTGACCTCTCACGCGCACTCCGCGCGTCAATTGCACTCTCGCCGCAGGTCGGATAAACTCATTGTTAGAGTGCGAACCTGACTGCGGAAGCACGTTTCGCATTTGTATTTTGAAAGACGGCCCGATAGACAAGCAGGAGGGGCATGATGGCTAAGCAAATTCTAGTGATCGACGACGACCCGAATACCCGAAAATTTCTTTCCGTGCTGCTCAGCGAAAACGGGTACGAGCCAGACACGGCCAGCGACGGTGCCGAAGGCTTGGCGAAGATCAAGGAATCCAAGCCGGACATGATCGTCTTGGACGTGATGATGCCCAAGAAGACCGGCTTCACGCTGTTCAAGCAGCTTAAAAGGGACGAGGAGTACAAGGACATTCCGATTCTCATGCTGACCGGTGTAAGCGGCGTCCTCGAAGAAATGGACACCCACAGCGACGAGACGGAAGAGCATCCCTACGACAGTCTGAAGGAGGCTCTGAGAAAGGGCATCCGCCAGATGCGCGAAGAAGGATTGGTCCGGCCCGATATGTTCGTAGATAAGCCGGTCGATCCAGACGCGTTCGTCACCCGGATACGGGAACTGATCGGCGAGTGAAGTGTGGCACGGCCTACTCGTTTGCCATGTCTTTTCGTCGCGATTACAGCTTCGCCCGTTTTCGGATGTACTCCGAGACAACGTCTTTGGCGTAGCCGAGTACCTCTTCGGGCGAATCATCCTCGTCACACATCTCTGGTGTCTCGACGATGTCGGTCACCATTTCGTCCCACCACGGAGCCGCCAGCAGTTGGTTGCAGCCCTCGGAGTCGAGGCCCGCGGCGGCCATTTCGTCCGCCTTCGGCGCTTCAAAGGCGACGGCTACTCCGCCATCTGACCCCTGATCCGCGAGACGTACTCGCTCTCGAAGAAACTCCATAATCGCCCGCAAATCATCCGGGGTCACGGCAAGACTCCTTTAGTGCTTTAATTCAGCAGGTAGGCCGGACCGAGCGCAGCGCTGTTCCGGCACGGGTAGTTCAACCAAGCGTTCCATTCATGAAATTGCCGGAGCGGCGTCGCTGTGCTCCTTGATCCGGCCTACGCCCTGCGTACTTGCCCGTGAAACATGATTCGAAGCCGTACTAGTACGAATGCGTCCCCAGCACAACCTCGCAGCCGAACTTTTCCTCGACGGTGGCTTTCAGCTTGTCAAACTTGATCGGACACTCTGCTGTGTTGATGGCCGCTTTGACGCACGTGCCCAAGTGGACCACTTCGAGCGGACGCCCCACATTCTTGGCTACATCGGTAAGTATCTTAACTCGCGGAACGGTCAACCCAGGGCAGTCTCCACAATCGGTCATGGCGACCAAGTCGATTTCATCGTGCTGGGCGAATTCGCCGTTCTTCTCCTTGATCCCTTTGAAACACTTCGCACATCCGATGCACGAATGGTCCTTGATCCGCTTGCAGTACAGGATGGCTACGTTCGACATGATACTCTCCTAATTTCGGCTCCTTGTCTTGGCTCAATGTTGTGGTCCACCGCGATTCTGTCAAGACAGCGCAGTATGAACCCGCCCACAGCCGCCCAGTGACGTTGTTGCACCCGATGGAAGACCTAAAGAAATGTTGATATATTTATGCGTCCGGGCCACACAAGACACACACAACTGACAGACCCTTGCTATGACCGAACAAATAGCGGACAGCCTTTGTGATCTCATCGGCGGTACACCACTGGTGCGGCTAAGCCGCTTTGCGAAGGACTTACCGGGTGAGATCGTCGGGAAACTGGAACTGCGCAACCCGTTGGCTAGCGTCAAAGACCGCATCGGCCTCGCGATGATTGAGCAGGCCGAGACGGACGGCTTAATCCAGCCGGGCGCAACAATCATCGAACCGACCTCGGGCAACACGGGGATCGCGCTGGCATGGGTGGCGCGAGTCAAGGGTTACCGCCTAATCCTGACGATGCCAGATACCATGAGTGCCGAACGCCGCCGCATCTTGACGATCCTCGGCGCGGAACTCGTCCTGACACCGGGCAAGGCGGGCATGCAAGGGGCCGTCGATCGCGCACGACAGTTGAACAAAGAGATTCCCGATTCGTTCATTCCCCACCAATTCGACAACGCGGCCAACCCAGCGATCCATTACCGGACGACCGGCCCCGAAATCTGGCGCGACATGGGCGGCAAGGTCGATTTTCTGGTCGCGGGCGTCGGCACCGGCGGCACAATCTCGGGCGCGGGACGATATCTGAAGGAGCAGAACCCGCAGATTCGCGTTATCGCTGTGGAACCCGCCGACTCGCCTGTCCTTTCGGGCGGCAGTCCCGGTCCGCACTTGATCGAAGGCATTGGCGCCGGTTTTGTCCCGGGTATCTACGACGACAGTGTTGTGGACGAAGTAGTACAGGTCACCAACGACGACGCCATCGCCACGGCCAAGAAGTTGGCGAAAACGGAAGGCATGCTTGCTGGCATTTCTGCCGGCGCCAACGTATATGCCGCGAGTCAAATTGCCGCAGAATCGGCAAACGCCGGAGCACGAATCGTCACCATTATCTGCGACACCGGCGAACGATATCTCAGTACTGGGTTCCTGTAGACAGTCTAGTTTCCGCGGTTCGGGACAATCACAGTTCAACCCCGAGCCGGAAGGCGACCGCCGTGCCGCATCGAGCCGCTCACAACAGCCGTCGCCTTCCGGCTCGGGGTTAAGCCGTGCAGTTGAGCTTGACTGCGACCTGTTGATCACAAAGGAGGAGCGTCATGCAACGACGCATCACCAATATTCGACGTAGTGACGACGAAGTCGTCAAAGAGGGCGGCCTGCTTCTGGATTTCGACGAAATCGCGCGCCATGGCAAGATGACGCTCGAAGAATCCAAGGTCGCCAAGGCCTACGGCGTCTACACCACGCGTCATCCAAACTACTTCATGGCGCGCATTGTTGTGCCGGGCGGCGTGTTGACGACCTCGCAGGTGCGCGGCCTGTCGAAGATCGTCGAGGCCTACGGCCAAGGCCGCATCTGTCTGACCACGCGTCAGGCACTGCAAGTGCACTACCTCCGCATCGGCGACCTCGCGCCAATGATGCGCGATTTGGCCAAGTACAGCCTAAGCACCTTTCACGGCTGCGGTGACAATCTGCGCAATACCGCCGCTTGCCCGTGGGCCTCGGTTTGCCCCCACCAGCGATTTGACATCCTGCCCTACACCCACAAGACTGCCGAACTGATCGGTGCGTGCCGCGACCTGGACAACCTTCCACGCAAGTTCAAAGTCACGTACTCCGGATGCGAAGGGAACTGTGGGCAACCGCTGATCAATTGCGGTGGAATCGTCGCCATCGTGCGCAAAGGTCCCGACGGTGACCAACAAACGGGGTTCCGTGTGTACATCGGCGGCGGCATGGGCTGGCGACCGCAGGTGGGCGAGTTGCTCTTTGGCTTCGTGCCGAAAGACAAAATCCACTCGGTGGTTCGAGCCATCGGCCTGCTGTTTCGCGACTACGGCGACCGTTTTGACCGCAGCATGTCACGATTGAAGGTCGTCGTTGAAACTCAGGGCATCGACAAGTGCCGCGAAATCGTCGAAGGCTTCCTGGACGCCGAACAAGTCGACCACAGCGATTTCGTTGCCGAGTTCGTCGAAGACTCCGGCCCGCCTGTACCGGCACGACCGCTGGCCGACGCAAATCCGCGAGATGTCGATGACAAATCTATCGCGCGAATCATGGTGCCAAAGGGTGAAATTGACTTTCATTCGCTGAAGCGCATCGCCGAACTGAGCGAACGGTACGGCGACAAATATGTCTACGTCACCAACCGCCAGAACTTCGAAATACACGGCGTCGATCCGGCGAAGTTGGCTGAGCTACAAAACGAAATCGACAAGTTGCCGGTCAACGATGGGACCTTCTTCGGCTTGGACGACATTGTGCCTTGTGTTGGCACTACCTACTGTCCGCTGGCGGTTTCGGAATCGAGACGCATGTACGACATGCTGCAAAGTGTCGTCAAACGAGACGAATACGATGCGATTCGCGATAAAGCCATCATCAACATCACCGGTTGCCCCAATTCCTGTTCACCCTACTATATTGCCGATATCGGGTTGCGCGGTATGCGCATTCGCGAGGAACAGGGTTCGGGCGAAGGATACGAAATCCGCTTGGGCGGCACTCAGAAGCGTTTCGGCGCAGTGCTTGGCGAGTTCAAGATGGAGGATTGTCCACGAGTCGTCGAAGCCGTGCTCGATACATTCATGGCGTGTCGCCAAGACGACGAAACACTAGCCGATACGATTTGGCGAGACGGAAAAGAGGGCAGGACCCTTTTGCCGGAACGGCCCGAAGGGTGCTGTGCACAAAAGGGTCCTGACCCCTTTTCCGTTCCCGGCATGGCAGCGTTTCGCGAGGCCGTCGAAGCGTTGCACATCCAATACGATCACGCGCCCAAACCGGCAGAATTCTCGACGTTCACTGGCCAGGGCGATACCGCGTTAGACTTGAAGACCATGGCACGCGATATACCGTGTCAGGCCGCGTGTCCCGCCGGTACTAACGTGCCCGAATACATTCGTCAGTTGGTGCTGAAGAATCCGGACGCTTCCTACCGCGTCAACCAGGAAAACAACGTATTTCCCGGCGTACTCGGCCGCATCTGCACTCGGCCGTGCGAGCCGGCCTGTCGCCATCAGTGGACCAACACGAACGGTCCTGTGACGATCTGTCATCTGAAACGCGCTGCTGCAGACAGCAAGTCGCAACCCGCCGGGCCGCTGCCCGCATGGTTTGAGGAGTCGACCGGCAAACGGATCGCCGTCATTGGTGGTGGGCCGGCCGGTCTTACCGCCGCGCGCGAGCTTCGTCGATTGGGACATGCCGTCGAGCTTTTCGAACGCGAGCCAGTGCTAGGCGGACAGATGGCGTGGGGTATTCCCGAATTCCGTTTGCCTCGCGATGTGGTGAAAGAGGAAGTGCAGGCCATTATCGACAGCGGAATCGACGTGCGTCTGGGCGAGCATATCGACAAGGAACGCCTTACGGAAATGGCCGATCAGTATGACGCCGTCCTGGTCGCAGCCGGAGCGATCCGCGGCATCAAGTTGAAGATCGACGGTCTGGACGAAGATGCCAACGCCATCAGCGGCTACGACTTCATGAAGCGTTACAACACCGGTGATCCCATTCCGATCAGCGGCGACGTGGTGATCATCGGCGGCGGGTTCACGGCCGTCGACTGTGCCCGTTCAGCCCGCCGTATGCTAGGCGAAGAGCACCGTGTGACCGCCATTATGTACCGGCGCGGCGAAGAACACATGTCAGCCAGCCCTGACGAAATCTGGCAACTTCGTCTGGAAGGCATCGACGTTGGCACGCTGGTCAACCCCGGGCGTGTGCGTTGTGAAAACGCCCAGGTCAAGGCCGTGATCTTCGACCGCAACGTGCTGGGGGACGATCCCGAGGACGGTGGAAAACCACCGATTCATCGCGTGGAAGGCAGCGAATACGAAGTGCCCTGCGACACGCTGATCTACGCCGTCGGACAAACCCGCACACTTGAAATCCTGCCCGACGGGGTCGAGTTGAGCGAGGCGAATCGCACGACGCACGACAAGATCTTTGTCAGCGGAGACTTCCACACCGGCCCGCTGGACGTGATCCACGCCGTGGCCGATGCCAAAGAGGTGGCAAACGTGATTGACGAATCGTTGACGGGCCAGAAGCGTTTGGGCAAGTGGGTCGAAATCCAGGACGCCGACGACACCGGCCGACTGCGCGATCACGACCTGTACACCCCCGCCCACATGCGCTCGCTGCCCCTAGAACAGCGAGAAGGCAACGAAGAAGTCGAACTCAGCTACAACGCCGAGGAAATCGAGATTAACGCTCGTCGTTGTTACCTCTGCAACTACAAGTTCGAGATCGATCAGGACGAGTGCATCCACTGCGACTGGTGCATCAAAGCATCGCCACGATCCTGCATCCACGGCTTGACGCGTCTGTTCACCGATGAAGACGGCGCACCGACCAGCCACATCAAATCGGCCACCGCGCCCGACGCCACGTACATCTGGATCGAAGGCAACCAATGCATCCGCTGCGGCAACTGCACCCGCGCCTGCCCAACCCACGCGATCCCCATCCGCAAAGCCGACATCGTCTGCGGCCCCATCAAGCAACAGGACAAGTAGGATGCGCGAGAACCCTGAGGGCGAAGCTCCTGCTGAGCCGAGTGCCCGAGACAGTCGCGCGGCTCGGCTGGAGCCTCGCCCTCCCGAAGACGGTGGACTACGACGTCGGGAATCAGATCGTCATCTTGCGGCAATACAGCCCTTCGGCGTAGCCGCTGGGGGAATTGCATTCGATGCCGCGGATTCTGAGGAGTGACCAGAATGTCTCCTCGGTGAACCAAGGCTTTTGGTGCTGCGATTGGAAAGCTTTGGAGATGTTGTCGATCTTTTTCTGGCAAAGTGACTTCTCGAGCGGCACAAAGATGTTCGGTGCGCCTAAGTCCCCTTCGTACTTTGGGATTTCGTATTCGAAGATCAGGTGGTTGCGGAACGTGTTCCATGTCAGTTCTGCAACCAATCGGTGATCCTGGTGCATGTCTTCGCGTCGGCATGTGAACACCGCGTCCGGCGACACTTCGCCCTGTAGCTTGCCGAAGAACTCTTTGATGCGAGCGCCCTCGTATGGAAAGAACGTGTCGGGGAATGACTCGATGGTCAATCGAAAACCGACGGCGTCACCGAGGAACAATTCGGCGCTTTGACGAGCTTCTTCAGCTCGCTGCTCGTTCGCTCCAAGTATGACCCAATGCACGTGGGCTGGTTCGTAATCGGTCAGCAGTTTCAGGATCGTGCCGCCGCAACCGATCTCGATGTCGTCCGAATGGGCGCCGAGACATAGGATGGTTCGTAGTTGATCGAAGCGTGCGTTGATCATCGTGCCGTTGTCGAGAGTTTGTCGAGCTTCCCGTTAATCCTACGGAGTCTTGGCCTCTATGTGGGCACTACCACGGCCGGCATTCCGGTTGGCATTGTGACTGGGCACACCGGTGCTGCTGGGCGTTTCCAGACTTCCCAGGGTGTGTCGCCACGAGCGTACATGTCGTCAAGAGTCTGCTTTTCTTTGTACGTATCCATGCAACACCAGAAGCCCGTATGGCGATACGTGGCCAGGCGGCGTTCGGCAATCAACCGCTGGAACGGTTCTTCGACCAACTCTTCGCCTTTGTGCAAGTATTCGAAGATCCGCCGGTCCAGGACGAAGTAGCCACCGTTCATCCACATGTCGCCGTCCGTAACGGCGTGGATACCACGGACGTGGCCCGACTGGTCGGCCATCACCGCATGGAATGACTGCGTTGGGCGGACGGACAAGAAGGTAGCGACCGAATCCCGTCTGCGGTGGAAATCGACGAGGTCCGGTAAGTGTAGGTCTGTCAAACCATCGGCGTAATTCGCCAGGAACGTCTCTTCACCCTCCAGGTACGGTTCCACTGCCTTCAGCCGTTGGCCGATGATAGTGGTGGTTCCCGTATCAACGAAAGTGATTGTCCAGTCGTGAATGTCGCTACCGAGCAGTTTCAGGGCGTTGCCGCCGGAGGAAAGCACGAAGTCGTTTGACAGGCATTCGTTGTAGTCCAGGAAGTACTCTTTGACGGCATTGGCCTGCCAGCCCAAGCACAGAATGAAGTCTTTGTGCCCGAAGTGGGCGTAGTACTTCATGATGTGCCACATGATCGGCCGGTAGCCGATGTTAACCATGGGCTTGGGGATCGCCTCCGAGTATTCTCGCAGACGCATACCAAATCCACCGCAGAACAATACAACCTTCATGGCTTTCAATCCACTATTGTGAGTTCAGGAATAGGTACCACCAGCTGACCGCCCCAATCACTTACGTAGGCAAGCTGTTTGGCAATCTCGTCTTTCAGGTTCCACGGCAGAATCAGGACATAATCGGGCTTCGTGTCGGCGATCCGTTCCGGCGGAAAGATCGGGATTCGTGTGCCCGGTAGGAACTTGCCGTGTTTGTACGGATTTCGGTCCACGGTATAGTCGATGAAGTCCGTGCCGACGCCGCAATAGTTGAGCAGCGTATTGCCCTTGCCCGGAGCGCCGTACCCGGCGATCCGTTTGCCGTCGCGTTTGGCCTGGATCAGGAACTCCAGCAGCTTGCGTTTTGTTTCCGCAACCTGCTCGGCGAAGGTGAAATAGGTTTCCAAACGCCGGAATCCGGCGGCCACTTCACGATCTACCATTTCCGTGACGGCCTCGGTCACAGGCTTGTTATCGTCTTCGGCATGGCGGGCGTAGATTCGGAGCGAACCGCCATGGGTCCACAGTTCTTCAACATCGAAGATGACCAAACCGTGGTGGGCAAACACCTGCTGGACGGCCACCAACGAGAAGTAACAGTAGTGCTCTTGGTAAATCGTGTCGAATTGATTCTCTTCCATCAGTCGCATCAGATGCGGGAACTCGATTGTAACCACGCCGTCTCCCCGCAAAAGCAGTTTTAGCCCAGCGACAAAGTCGTTCAGGTCAGGCACGTGGGCCAGCACGTTGTTTCCGATCAGCAGGTCGGCCTGAATCGTATCCGCAACCAGTTCCTTCGCCGTTTGGACGCCGAAGAACTTGACCAGCGACGGCACGCCCTCGGCCGTGGCGACCGCAGCCACGTTGTCTGCCGGTTCGATACCGAGCGCAGGAATTCCCTTGGCAACGAAGTTCTTCAATAGGTAGCCGTCGTTACTAGCTACTTCGATGACCTGACTGTTTTCATCCAATCCTAGCCGTTCGACGATCATCTCTGCGTAGTCGGCGGCGTGTTTCAGCCATGCATCGGAGTAAGACGAGAAATAGGCGTATTCGCCGCCGAAGATCTCTTCGCCGTGGACAAACTCCTGGACCTGAACCAGGAAGCAGTTTTCGCAGACCAACGCGTGGAGCGGATAGTAAGCCTCCATCTCGTTCAAGTGTTCGCGGGAGACGAAACTCTCGCACAGCGGCGACATCCCCAGATCTACGAACGAGTGCAGCTTTTCCCAGCCGCAGAAGCGGCAGCGATCATCTATGTGGCTTGCGGAGTCACGCGACGGAGAAGCCGCCACTTTGACATCTGCAGAGTTCTCCGCCAAGCCCGTGGTTGTCGTGTTCTGAATCATCATTCTCTTCCCTTGTGTCAAAATCAAGAAGACCCGATCCGTGCCACGTTGAAGCGTCCTTCCGTCGTCCTTCTGTTTCTGAATCAAACGGTGTTTCGATCTCGGTCAGCAGGCCATGACGTGTTAAGGCACGCGCCGCCTGCTCGATTACCCCAAAACTCAATTTCGATCGTTCAGCGATATCTAACAGGTCGTGTTTGCCATCGGAGAAGTTCAGCACCCAGAGGACGGCCTGCTGGAGCGACCTGTTCTGACCGTCATCGCCGAAGGTTGTATAGAGTCCGTATTTTCCCAATTGGGGCTCGCAAAACGGATTGCGGTTGAGGTATTTTCGATTGCCTTCCAGAATCCCGATGGCCAGAGCACACTTCAACCACGAGTCGGTCAGATTGTGCGGATGGATGAAATCAAGGTCGTCGGCGGAGGTGTGATATTCCGGGTACTGGTCGTTCGGCGTCCTCATGAAACATCCGACAGGCAGGTCGAACCCCGGCGAGCAGAATTGTCGTTGATCATAGCCCGTTGGATCAAAATCACGGATCGCGTGGTCCGCGCCCGATTGTTTCAGTACGATCGTGAGGGCCCGATCGATTTCCTCATCGCCGCGACGACTCCGCTCGTAGGTCGGTCCCCCAGCGTCGCCCAGACAGCTCAGGACCAAACCGTGTTTGATATTGCCGGTACGTCGGCGGTTTTCACTCAACCAGGTAATTGCGCCAATTACCGCCGGAATGTAGACGAAGCGATAGGAGTAGCGGAGTTCGAGCGTCTGTAGGTGTTTCGCCAAGAATGTTGCGACGGCGATGCCTGACAGATTGTCGTTCGCCATCGACGGATGACAGACGTGCGTCGAAACCAGCACTTCCTGTTCCGTCTCGCCGGGCAGGTACACCTCGCCATAGGTCAACGATCCATCCGTGAACGCTGCATCGATGCACACTTCGTACTCGCGATCGGGATGCTTGTCTAGCTGCAGGAATTGTGTGTGAGATAGGCAGAAGCCCCAACTCCCGTTCGAGCAGACCCTTCGGTAAGGAATCCAGTCCGGTCGATCGGGCATGGTGATCAGGTGTTCTTTCAACTCGTCCCACGCCATCGTTTGCCGAACGGGCTGGCTGTAGTTCACGACGTGAAGATTTGACTCCTGATAGTCGACAACCCGGCGGCCATCCGAATCCTTGATATAGGCATCCCGCACATTCCATTCCTGTGGTACTTGCCAATCGAAGACTTGCGTGCCCGAGGGAACCTCGGTGATGACGATCGGAACATGTTCCTTAAGAATGGTCAGTGTCTTGCGCAATCCGTCGCCGGTAATGCCACGGTGGATCGGGTAAAGATCGGCCGCAAGCGCGTACATCTCTCGGCCGATCTTTGCCAAATCTGCCGTGACTTCGACCATTCTCTCGTCCCCGCAGTAAAACACTTCGCGCGATGCCTGGGCCACGGCCCGTCAGGAATGCGTGTGACAGACGTTTGCCATTGGCTGGGACACTAATCCAGCCGTCGGCGCCACTGGGTCCAGTTGCCAATCGTTGTAACGGCGATATACGCTCTGCGACGGTCGTCCAACCAAGTAGTGGTTGACCCCTTCGTCCAAAGCCTCTCGATAAACAGCCAGGGCACCGTCGAAAGCCTCGATCGTCCGATCGATGTCTTCGTCGTTGTGCGAATAGCTGAGGATCAGTGAAGGTCCCAGGACTCCGCGCTTGATCAATTCCTGTAGGAACAGAGTTCGAAATGCCTGAGACGGCTTTCCATCCTGGTTGCGGGTGCTGAACACCAAACAACACGGCTTGCCGTGCAGTGCGACGTAGTCTTCCATCTGGTTGCGTTCAATCGCCGCATTGATGCCGACGGCCAGCCGCTTGCCTTGTCGGTCGAGCGTTTCGATCACAGGCTCTGTCTGGTACACACGCATGGTGGCAATGGCGGCAGCCAGGGCGTGCGTTTCCGCGCCGTGAGTGGTCGAAAGGAGAAACACGCGTTCCTTATCGTGCAGCAGCCCTCCCAATTCCATGAACTTCCTCTTGCCAACCAGAGCGGAGACGGCGAAGCCGTTCCCAAAGGCCTTACCGAAGGCCGAAAGATCGGGAACGATGTCGTAGTATTTTTGCCCGCCGCCGTTGTGCCATCGAAAGCCGGTGATCATTTCGTCCAGGACGAAGAGTGCGCCGTTTTGTTCGCACAACTCCTGGACCTCATGCAGGAAGTTATCTTCCGGGTCGTCGTACTTCGCCGGTTCCAGGATCAGGCCCGCGATTCGCCCGGGATGTTTCTCGAACAGATATCTGACGCTATCGGGATCGTTGTACCGGAACGTGACGCTGAGGTCCTTTGCCGCCTGCGGAATACCTGCATCCACTGGGGTCGTGCCGATGAACCAATCATGTATGGCGAAGAAGGGATGATCCGAACAAAATCCGATCAAATCGCGTCCGGTGTGTGCACGAGCCAGTTTCATGGCGGCTGTGGTGGCAGTGGATCCGTCTTTGGCAAACTTGGCCATCTCGGCCCCGTCGATCATGCCGAGCAACTCCTCGGCACACTCCAGTTCGATCGGAGCTGGCCGCGTGAAATTGCAGCCCTTTTGAAGCTCGGCCTGCGCCGCCGCAACCACTGGTGGGAAGGCATGCCCAAGTGTGACCGCGCGGCAACCCATCCCATATTCGATATATTCGTTACCATCCACATCCCAAACGTGAGAGCCCTTTCCGTGCGAGATAAAGGCCGGCGCAAGGTACGGATATTGGTCGTCGCCCTTCGCATACGTATGACATCCGCCGGGTACCAACTCGTGAATCCTGGCCTGCAATTCCTTTGATTTTGAGAGTTTCACGACCTGCTCCTCGAATTATTGAGCGAAGCCCGGCGGTACGGCGCACCATGAGCCAACACGGAGGCAAAAGCCCCATCCTAGAAATATAGGTCAGGATTCCCGGATCTGACGTGGCGAATGCCATGGAGTGCGAGGAGATGGTGTATTGGCACTGCGACCTTTACACTCAACCTGTGCGGTCGCCCCGTGCCCAAATGGACGGGCTCGTCACGGCACAGGAAACGCGGCTGGGCAGACATCCGTTGCAGTTGCTAGAACCGGTTCCGGCGTTAGGTGTACGACGTCTCTTGATCGTGCAGCCATCGCCAATTCGTACGCCTGAATTTGTTCGATTGCCAATTCTTGCACGCTCTTAGGATCGTCGAAATATGCACGATACCAGCGTGCCGTCTCGCGTACGGATTCATGTACATTCCAACGCGGCTGCCAGTCGAGTTGCCATATGGCCTTGTCGATGCTCAGCCGCAAAGTTGTCGATTCTCGCGAGCATTCACCACTGCTGACGTCGTTCCAGCTGCCTTCACCCCATTCGTGCAGAAACAGCTCGACCACATCTCGTACCGGAATCTCGTTGCCAGGAAAGGGCCCAAAATTCCAGGCACCGCAAAAAGCTGGGGCGTCGGGGGCAAGCAGTCTAGCTGCCAGCGTCAAATACCCGCTGAGCGCCTGCAACACGTGTTGCCATGGTCGATATGAGCCCGGGCTTCGGATATCCGCGGACTCTCCGGCAGCTACTGCCCGAACTAGATCAACGATCAAAGCGTCAGGCGTCCAATCTCCGCCGCCAATTACGTTCCCGGCCCGCCCGCTTGCCAATTTCACGCCGTGCTCGGACATGCAATCGGGAGGAAAGAAGGAGTCACGATACGAGCGAATAAGTACTTCGGCAGCCCCTTTGCTCGCGCCGTACGGATCGTGCTCGCCCAATGCATCACATTCCCGGTAACCCCACACGTGCTCCCGGTTGTCGTAGCACTTGTCGCTTGTAACACACACGACGACGCATGGATGGCCCAGTCCGCGTACCGCTTCCAAGACGCATCCCGTCCCCATGACGTTAACGTCGAACGTCTCGTGCGGGATTTGGTAGCTGCGGCGTACAATCGACTGCGCAGCGAGATGCAGTATCACGTCCGGTTTTGCTTTGCGTATCGCGCTACGAAGCGTGTCCTGATCGCGAATGTCCGCTTCATAGTGGTCGATCAGCCTGTCTCGCACACCGGAGACCGTGAAATTATTCGGTTCCGTGGGAGGTGCGAGTGCATAACCCGTGACGTGCGCACCCAGGCGTTCAAGCCACAGGCATAGCCACGATCCCTTGAAACCAGTGTGCCCCGTGACAAACACCGAGCGTCCCGAGAACGAATCTGAGAAAATATCCGTCATGTGTATAGTTCCGATTGAGCTCATCGGTTGTTTTTGTGAGAAGTCGCTATCCTTCCAACATTTGGACGATCCGGATCGCGCCAAGTCCAATTCCGCACACGACGATAGGCGGCCAGTGGCGTCTTAGCTAACGGCGACGAGTTGGCGAAATCACGCAGACGGTGCCACCCCCTCCGCAGGAGCCTATTCACGGGACGACGGTCGACGCACCCGATGGCGACGGGGAACGCACCCGATGCGAGGCTCGTTTTCATTGGGTTTTCCCCTCGGCCCAGGTCAATTCGTCTAACACCCAATTCCGCGGCCGACTTGGCCAACTCCAGGTGAAGAAGCACACCAGGAGAGTATTTAGCGAACTCTGGATTGTACGTGGGAATCCAGGAAGCTATGACATCATAGCTGCGCATTCCGAGGTGAACGGCGACAAGCTGATCGCCGGCGTACAGTGCGGATAGGAGACCGGCAAAGCCTTCGGTTTGCGAGGTTCGTACCAGTTCTAGCAGATTGATTACCCACGCGGATCTGAAGAAATCGAGACAATTCGTACGCAGTACATGCTCTCGTTTCCATCGGACTAACGATTGGAACTCGGTGTGGTCCGTGGAGTGAGTCACAAACCGCAGGGGCCCGACTTCCCGTTCCAGTTTGCGTGCTTTGCGTGCTGCCTGAGCCATGGTCGAGCATCCCGCCGCGCGGCGTTGTTCCAGATACGCCGGGTATCCCTCGCTCAGATCCAGGTAGGGTGAATCGTCGACGCATTCATGAAATGGCTCGAACGCTTTCTGGGAAGCGACCAAATGATCGAAGTGCCAGGCGACAAGTCCTGATTCATGGAGCAACTGCCCGGCATTGTAAGGCGTCAATTAGCCCTCCCGTCTCAGCGTCGTTCGGAGTGACCGAACA
>CAZUAH010000314.1:14510-15621 GCA_964617665.1 uncultured Pirellulaceae bacterium | reverse complement strand
GGTTCGGAGGGAGGGGAGACCGGGTACTCAACCGGTCTTTCCTACCCCTATCCATATGATTAGACAGTTGCCGGATCTTCTACGCCGCTAGGAGGATCGTGTGATGGATCCGGTGCGACTCGGCCGATGCTAGCGAATCCCGGCTATCTGAGAGTCGTCGCCTGTCGACATCGCGTGCCAAATATCGTCTGTTCGGAATCCCACCAACATCGGCTTCCGCCTCTCGGGCAGAATGGCAACGTCGTGCAGTCCCCGGATGCTTCCTTGCATCCAAGACCAGTGAACAAGTTCGCCGGACCGCAGGTCGATGACGCACAACTCGCATTGCGGTTCGTCGACATTGGAGGATAGGCCACTCGACTCGCGTCGGTTGAATATAGGCTACTTCAAAACTTGGGGGGGCGGAGCACTTTGCGGTGTTCTAGAAACTAGGCCTGGCCCAAGCGGAATTTCCAGGTCCTCTCGCCGTTGGATTTCCTGGCCGAGTTCACCCAGCACATTCCGTCCAAGGGCGCGCACCTGATCCGGTATTATGGCTACTACTCCAACAAGAGCCGGGGCATGCGCAAGAAGGCGCAGGCGGAACAGGCCGAGAAGGCGGCCAAGCCATCGGGCGAGGAGGACGCTTGCGGTGCCGCATCGACACGCTGCAGCGAGACTTGGGCTATGCTCATCAAGCGGGTCTACGAAGTGGACCCGATGGTTTGTCCGAAGTGTGGCAGCCGGCTCCAGGTCGTGGCCTTCATCTAAGCGCACCAGGACGAGGTGGTCGAGAGAACCTTGCGCCACTGCGGCCTCTGGCAGGCGTCGGCACCAAGGGCGCCACCGGACGTGGCAGGTTTGGTCCACGACCTGGATGGTTGCTTCTCGGACAGCCACACAGGATCCTGCGACCAGACAGGCGAACTGACGTTCGTCGACATGGACACCTTTCTTGCCACCTTCTGACACGCACGGCCGCCACGGAGACGGTGCGCGCGGGCGAGGGATCTACCCGTAGTTTGCGGCGTGAGAGGTCGCCAACTTCGCCCAGGAACCTTCAAACCGCGGCCGCGGGGGGGGGGGGGGGGGGGGGGGGGGGGGGGGGCGGCGGGCGCGCGGGGGCGCGGCC
>CAZUAH010000314.1:0-14500 GCA_964617665.1 uncultured Pirellulaceae bacterium | reverse complement strand
AACCTTCAACCGGCGGCGGGGGGCTGGCTGGTACGGGGGGGCCTGGGCCGCCTTGTACCTGCCTGCCCCTTGAATCACCATTTGCTCCTGGTACGATCAACTCTGGCTGGGAAATCAAATTTCCTATCCTTCGCGACGATCGGGGCCGATACGCCGGCCCAGTCGGCTCACTTGGCCGTTGACCACATCATGGGGCATCTAGGCCACGACATGGCGTCCGTGTATCGTGAGCGAATATCCGATGAGCGATGACGGAGCACGTTGATCGATGGTTGTTCTCGGGCAATCCGGCTGTTTTTTTGGCCACCCCCGAAAATCGCGGATCTGCACAGTACAGTAGAAACCATCAGAGTTCATCAAGAAGCCCTAGTCGGGCGGGCTCGGTTGCGATCGCGACCTGGTATCTTCCGGCGGGGCTTTTTAATATTGGGCGCCATCCGTCTCGGGGAGTCCGCCCCACAAGGGATTGCTCTTGATTCCTCTACCAAAGATCTGTTAGTTGTAGTCGGCGGTGCTATACTTTAGCCCTTGAACTCCATTATCTAGGAGCGAATCTTAAGACTGCCTGGAGGCGTACGCAATGAAGATCTCGACCATTCTAGTTCACATCGACAGCGGGCATATGGCCCTTCCGGAATTTCAGCGGGGCTACGTTTGGAATCGGGATAAAGTCCGAGGATTTTTTGATTCGCTCTATCGCCGCCATTCGTTATTGATTAATTCTTCTCTAGAAATTCAAGAGGCGAACCATGCGTGAAATCAGAGACGATGAATCTGAACCAAAAACGAGCCAAGCCGAACGCGATAAAGAGAGATAGAGCATCTTGTACGGCGAAGTTGCTTTGGGCGTTATCGTCATCGGCATCATTGTTCTTCTCGTTCTATACATCGTGGGGCTCTTTTGGGGATTCATTGACGTGTTGCCCAAACTCGCCGACTCCAATGCGGGAAGACTAGGACCATACGCCCTTGTTTTTTATGGACATTCTTACCTCTTATTCTCCTTCGGTGGAGTTGGAGATCATTTCTGGAAATACTATCGGCACATTTAAAAGAGCAACCTATAAAAGCACGCGCCAGATAGGGAGATGTATTATGAAACGCTGTTATTTGTGTAATGCGAAGGTTCCGTTTTGGTCGTGGCGTGAAACCGTAACTAGAAGTGAACATGGACACAAAATACAATCGAAAGAGCATGTATGTCCAGATTGCTCGCGTAAGCGAAATACGCCTAAGTCAGAAGAAACCAATTCCATTTCACCACTGCTTTCTGACCTCCTTTCAGACAATATGCCAATTCTTGACGCGGCCATTGTAGAAGTATTCCTTTTGGCAAAAGTTGGAAATCAATCCTCCGTCTTCGTACTGGAGGAAGCTATCCGTTTCAGATATAAGTCACACGGATTTAAAGAATGTGAGTTCCTTAATCTAAGCGAATGGGATGAGTTTCTCAATCGGAATGAATGGAGACAGAATGACTTATATTCCACAAAGAATAGCAAGGCTGAACTCTTACGACTTGCAAGAAAAAAAAGTTGTGGAAAACCTCTCCACTCGACATCCAGAAGCTTCTAATGAGCGTATCCGCGAGTGCATATCTTGCTCAAACCGATTGGGAAAATCTGCTTCACGAAGTTAAAGAAAGCGCTAGGCAAGATCAAGCAATTGCGATCTTTCTTTTCATAACCTATTTACAAGTAAAAGCCATGCTTCTAGCGGCTAGAGAAACATAAAGACGTCAATGCATTCCCAGTGTCTCGATCTTGCGTGAGAATACGCCCATTGTGGTAGTCGAACGTCATTCGATTATCGTTACGGTCCGCGATGCTCGTCATGCGGACGAAGTGGTCAGGGGACAGGGTTTCATAAGTAATCACCGTTCCGTCGGGAAAGCGTTCGGTGAACGAACCATCTCCGTTATCCGTAAGGCGAGTGAAAATGCCGGGCGGTGATACGAATGAACCATCGGGATTCCGCGCGTAGATGTCCGACCGGTTCTGGCCGTCCAGAAGAATCACGTCCCCGTTTTGGGCATCGGGAAACGTCAGGTGGACGTCCGCAAGCGTTTGTGGGCTCACGTGCCACAGGCGTCGGTTGTAGTTGTGGTCCCAGTTGTGGCCCAAGGGGCCGTCGTAATTGCCATCGCTGCGGTAGCTACGAGTGAAACGCCAATCAAAGCCTCGGCCAGGAATCGTCAAGTCCGTAGTCGAAACTTGCCCAGCACCGTTGTGCAAGAATACCGAGCCACCGATATCATTCGGATCGGCCGGCGCATCACTCAGCGGCTGCCGGTCAGCGTCGCTCGTGAAGACCTGCGGCTCCGATGCTTCCAGGCCGATAATTACGCGTAAGATGTCCTCGGGCGAGTGCTCGCCATTGCCGGTCGCATCCAGGAACGCCGGCGGGTCGCCACCCGGCGGAGGATCGGGCAACTGGCGAATGCCGTTGGTGTTGAGGTCGAAGATACCCTCCAGGACATCGAGCGGAGATCGGATCCCGTCGTCGTTAACGTCGTAGACGTCAAACGGATTCTGCCAAGCCGACGCGAGCACCCGGCGGGCTTCCAGTTGCTCAACAAGTAGCCGACGTAAACGATGCTGGCGTCGAGCCTTTCGGCGAGAGGCGTCCCGAGCAGAACGGCGGGTTACAGGCATGAGGTTGCTCCCAGGTGCATGTACCGATCAGATCACGTAGCCACAACAACGATCCGTGATCGCGAAGTGTCGGCCTGCACACCACTTTCGGTTTCCCACGTTTTTCAACGAAAGCACTAGGCCGTCGCAGGCCCGCCCGCCGCCTGCGTACTACCCTCGCGAGAAGTCTCGCACACGCGGAGCAAAAACCCACCATGCGCAGCAGCGTGGTACTGCGATACCATTTATGCCCTGGATCACGATGCGCGTCGAGCTTTTCTTGCGTTTTGGCTCAGTATGCACCGCGACGAGGGCACTTCGGCACGATTCCGGCCAGCCGTTTGGACCGCCCCGGCGATTAGACCATTCGCGTCCTGGTGCAAGACAAAAACAAGAACGTGCGCCAAGCCCGAGCCACGCTGAAACTCCAGTGAGCATCAATCGCGTCCTACTCGTGCTTTCGTTGGAGCAATGACTCCCGACAGTTGCTGAACAGAATCGTCGATGTGAAGTGAATTGGTCCGGGCTCGGAGGCCGTCATTTCCGTCCGATCACCCGGTTCTCAAATTCGTCCAGCTCGGTTTTCGCCTTGGGATAGATCTTTTCTCTTACAATCTTCCATTGACCGCGGTCGGTTTCGTCGCTCAAGCCTCCTGCGAGCAGCTTGCCGCCGAATCGTTGATCCATTTCGATCAGCGCGTCCAGAGCTGTTTGGATGGTTCCGCCACGATCGTCGTCATCGGCCTCGACAATAGCTCGGACGACCGAATTGGTGAACGAGTCTCCTTTGAAACGAGATTCCATGTACCCCGCCACGGCTTCCTCTTCCGCCTCCGAGAGCCACAGGTCCCACCAGTAGGGAACCATATCGTGCCACGCGTGGAAGGCCTCGTGAACGAGCGTTGCCATTTGGTCGTCGGTCATCTTGTCGACATCGACCTCCGGATCGAGGACGATGTCGTTGCCATGTTGAAAATACGCTGCCTCGGATTCGCGGTCTGTCAATGTCTTCCTGTCGAAGCGAATCCTAGGTAGCGTCTTCAAGAGTTGGTCGACCCAAGCGGCCGGTAATCCGCGGGCGGCGAGCTTGTCGCGCATGTCTTTCAGCAGCCTGACTGTCTGCTTCTCAGTGAGTGTGCTGCCGTCGCGGTTGCTCTGTCGATGCTCCTTGAGTTCTCGCCAGGATCGTTGAAGAGACTTTTGCCATTCGTTCAACGGTTTGACATCCAGCGGGAACGGACGGTCGTACTCAGCCCGCAATTCCTTCTCGATCCCCTCGAGCCGTTCCGCTAGTTGCTCGTCGCCCGCTTCGCCGGCCGCGCCGGCATGCCCCCAGTTGTCGATTATCTGCTCTAGCAGCGAGATTTGTCGCTCGTGGTATCGCCGCCAGATCTTCATCGAGCCGGCGAGGTATCGTAGATAGTCGGATTCGGACACACCTACCGATTCTGCATGTTCAACGTGCTCGATAAAGCCTTCCAGCGAATCGATCAACGACTCATGTCGTCCGCCGCCGATGCCGCCCCATGTTTTCATCCACAAACTCCCCGACCAATTACTGACCCAACCGTGACGATCGGTGGCACCGTGCCGAGCGAATGCTCTGCCGAGCTTCTCGCCGATCCCGCGGCCATGATAATGTTCCCGCGACCAGCGGTTTGCCAACGCTATTTCGTCGAGCATGGCCTCGGCACGAGTCTGCAGAAGGCTCTTCGCTGTTGGTCTGGTACGCTGGGGCGACAACGAATCATCGGGCGTCATGTCAGACGATGGCGATGCGGAACTCCGAGCATCGTCGTCATTAGGTGCGGGTTCTATTTCCTTGTTTTCTTGCGGCATATCCGCCTCGGCCTGTTCGATCCACTCGCGATAGCGCTCGAGTTGGCGTCTCAGTTCCGCATCCGAGTACCCGCCGATTTCCCGCATCGCTGCAGGTTTGGCACGCTCCTGCTCAAGAATGGAACTAAGTCGTGCCACGCTATCTTTGGCGTCTTCCACCATTCTCCGAGCGCGCCGAATGAGATAGTCGCGTTTCACAGTGTCCCTTTCGGAACGAGCATCACTCACCTTGTCCTGCAATCCGATCACATGCCAACGCAATTCGTTGAGGAAAGTTCTGGCTCGCTGATACGGCTTCTCTGTCCTGGCTACTGCAGGCGTCGAGAAAATCGCGCTGCCAATGATGCCCACGAACAGACAGCGGACCGTTACTCGGATCGAATTCGTATTGAGAGAGAACATTACGCGTGTCTCCTTGTCTGTTTTTCGATTGGATTGACGATTGACGGCGTGCTGCAGGGCCTCGAACGACGATAGACTGCCGTTGGACGAAAGCCCCGGCGGACTAGCAGAGCTGCAATTCGCAATCCGACCACAAACTGTCAGACTCAGCCAGCGACATGATTGCAATGTCTACAGCGGCGGCGGTGCTCAGCGGCGGGGTGCCGCTATCCGAAACCTGGTAATCGAATCCGGCGGTGCCGATGAAGCCGTCCAGGGGCGTGAATACGAGGGTGTACGGGCCGATGCGTTCGACCATGCCGCCCACGACGTTGCTGAACGTGATGTCCAGTTGCTCCAGCGGCGTCTCGGCGTCGCCGACCAGTTGCCACAGATCGATCCAGAAGGGCCAGCCTTCGTGGGTGACGTACGAGGCGTCTTCGGCCACTGGTGCGTCGTTCACCGGCAGCACTTCGATGGTCACGCGGTCCCAATCCTCCAAACCGCCCTCGTCGACCACCTGATACCACAATTCGACCGTACCATAGTCATCGGGCTCCGGCGTAAAACGATAGGTCAACGGTTGGCCTGTCGGCACCAGCGTACCACCCCAGACGTTGGGAAACGTCACATTCAGTTGTTCGTCCGGCGTTTCCACGTCGGAGACGACACTCGCCAGGCTGAATTCGACCGGCGTGTCCTCGTTGGTCGTTATGGCCAAGTGCCCCGCGGTGGGCCAGTCGTTCACGGGCGTGATCTGAATGTCCACGGTAGCCGACGCGCTCGACGCGGGATCGCCCATGTCCGTTACCGTGTAGTCGAAGCTGGCGGGCCCGTCGTAGTTCGCATCCGGCGTAAAGATGGCGTTCCAGACGTCAAATCGCTCGACCATGCCGCCCACGACGTTGCTGAACGTGAATTGAAGTTGCTCGAAGGGCGTTTCCGCATCGTCGGCCAGTTGCCACAGTTCGATCCAAGCTTCGTCGTCTTCCAGTGCCGTGCGAGTCGCATCCAAGGCAGTAGGCGGCGTGTTCTCATCGGATGGCGGCGGATCTCCGCCCGGAACGATCGTGATCTCGAACGTCTCCAGTGCGGTACCGCCGTTTGCATCCACGACCAACAGCGAAACCATGGCCCTGGGAATCTCCGATTGCTCGGTTGTGAACGACAGCGTGCGCCCGGTGCCACTGCCGGTAATCTCGATGTTCGAGTTGGGCACCAGCGCCGATTCGGAAGCGTCGGCGAGGAAAATCAACTGGTCGGCCGGCGTCTCCGCGTCGCCAACCGTGAAACCGATGTCGATCGTCTCGCCCGCGCTCATGGTGATGTCGGAGATCTCGGAGATCGTCGGCCGCTGGTTGTTCACATCGATGATCGCGCCGTCAATGGCATCGATCAGCGCCCGATACTTGTGGGCCTCCTCGAGCGGCTGGTCCTGGTACAACAGCGACCCAAAGTTGCCTCCTAGGGTCGCATGGAAGCCCACGCCGTCGTTCCATCGTTCGGTGTATTGGAAGTCGGTGAACAAATCCACGCCCACATCATGGGTGCCGTTCAGGAGTAACTCCTCAATGTCGTAAAGCCGCTCGTCGGCAAACGCTGCGGCGAACGTTTCCGGCACGGGCGTGCGATCGACGTCCAAGTGAGTGCCACCTTCGTACAGGAGGAAACCCAGATCGCGGCCGAGATCTTGCTCGTATTGTTCAAGCATCGCCCTGTGCGTATCGATGTACCCCAAGGTGGTCGCCATGCTGCCGATCGTGTCGTCCAGCACTTGGTCTGCCGTCGTTGCAGACGTGTACAACTCCCGTTCCTCGGCATCCGGTTGCACGTAGGCACCCACGGCCAGCGCGTCAAATTCGCCATTCATGTGCGAAAGCATCTGCTCTGCAACGTCGGGAACGTGCGTGAAGCCGCTGACCACGCGGACCAAGCGTTCTTCCTGACCTGCGAATACGTCCGACCAGATGGCCATGTCGCGGCGGATTTCGGAGGCCGTGAATTCCCAACGATCGCGGCCGGCGTTTTCCGGCAAAGCCAACTGTTCGGTCACCCAATGATAGGCCGGATATTCCGGACGATCGTTGAACGGTTCATTGGACCACTCCACGTAGATCGTCAGGCCTGGGTCGACCGCATCGCGGACCATCGTGGCGTAATTCCACACATATTCGTCGCCCGCGGTGTGCGGCATATTGAACCACGCATCAGCCTGCAATTGGTTCGCCAGTTCGATCTGGTACTCGAGCGCTGTGCCGGAGGTGAGGCGGTCGGTTTGCGACTGCCGGGCGTGGGTCAGTTCACGGCGGTCGGCCCAGTGGACCTCGCTCGTGTCGCAGGCACCAGCCAGTTGCATCATGCGTAGGGTACCGAAGGGCTGCAGTCTTGCAACGAATAGCGGGTGAAACGGCGAGAAGTCGGCACCGGGCGCCCAGTCGCGTTGGCTGGCGAACGATTGGCCTTCGTAATCCGGCATCCAAATGTTGATGTTTCGAATCGGATCGGCCGCATCGATCTGTGCGATGATCAAGTGGATTCCCCAGTCGTCGGGCGTGACTTGCACGTCGGCAAAGTTGCGTCCCTCCGCCGTGACGCCGTGGTTGAGAACCACAGTGCCATCGGAATCGAAATGGACCGCCCCGGATGCGATGCTGCCGTTTCCGTCCCATTCCGCGCGATACACGCCGGCGGGATAGCGGCCATCGAGGTCATGAAACATGAGCGTGCCGAGCAACTGGCGGACGACGTGGCCGTCTGCGTTAGTCCACTGTCCAAGTTGCGTGGGCCAACCGTGCTCGTTCGCGTGCACCGTGCTGTCGCCTTCCCAGACGAACTCGCCGGTGGTCGTGTTGATTTCATGCGGGATCCAATCGCGCGATTGCTTGAAGACGTCTGTGAACATCCACGCGCCCGCCCAATCGAAAACGCCCTGGACGTTCGTGCCGATGGACATCACTTCGGCGGCCGGCGCGGCGGTCACCGGGTCCGTGGAGTCGCCGGTCGGCACTTCCACACCGGCCGTGACGTCGCCAGCCAACATTTGTCTTTGCTCGAGGCCCTCGAACCGGCCAAAGACCCGGCGGCGTTTGCGTCGTCGGCGCCGTGACGCACGGCTGGATAGGCGAGCGCAGCGTCGGGAAACGGCTTGCCCCAAACTCGAATGTCGTAGACTGTTGATCATTGTTTGAACCCTTTCTCTGTTAGGCAGTCGGCGCGCACGGTGAGCGCAAAACGAACCGGGTGTTCCGAAAAACGAAGAGTGACAAGTCGACGTGAGGCCGCGAAAGTGGCCGTCACACGCTTCGGTGTTGACGAAATCGTAGGGTACGTGCAACGCACCACGTTGCTTGCAATTGGTGCGTTGCACGCACCCTACATTTCTGGCTTCAGTAGTTTCAGCAATCTCAATGCAAATAGATCCGCGTACTCGGGATCGGCTGCTGTAATGATGTGTCCGGATTCGACGAGCGATTGGTCCAGCCACCGCACGCCGTCGCTGTCTTCCCATTCTTCCGAAGTTGGTGGTCTTGCCGCTTCGATCCCATCCAACACGCCCGCCGACACCAACACGCGTTGTCCGCCGCAGATGGCCGCCACGAACATGTTGTTGTCCAGGTGTTGGTGCACCAGGCGGTGTACTGAGGCGTTGTTGCAGAAGGGAATCATGTAGCCTCCGCAAAACACGATGATATCGTAGTGCGAGACAATCACGTCTTCGATCAGCATATCGGCCTCAATCGCTCGGCCATCGCCCCCGGTGTCCGGGGCGACGCTTATCGTGGAGCGCGTCGACGCCACCGTGACATGGACACCATGTTGCTTCAGCATGTCATACACGGGCCCGAAATCGTCATACCACAGACCATCCGGCGAGAGTACAAACAACACGAACACATCGTCTTCCGCCGCGATCCTGGGCAGATTGTTCGAGGGTGCCGGGGGCCGGAATTGATGTACCAGCGCCGCGGCGAGCATACATGCGGCGACGATCGCTGCCAGCGCAATCCACAATTTGTGTTTTCTCGGCGACGGTAAAGGCCGTGCTTTCGGATTGCGGGAAATCGGCGTCACGTCAATCTGCGGCGCCTCGGTATGCCTCGCGTGTCGCGATTCGGCAAACGGCGCCAGCGATTCGGCCACTTCCGCCGCGGTCTGGAAGCGATCCGTCGGATCCTTGGCCATCATCTTCTCCAGCACGTCCGCCAATGCCTGGGGAACGTCGCCGCGGAGCGCGGAAAGCGGCTTTGGTTTGACCAGCATGTGCGACGAGAGTTTCAACACGGACGATTCCACGGGAAACGGTACACGCGCAGACAGCAGATAGTACAGCGTGCAACCGAGGCTGTAGATATCCGATCGCGCGTCGGCCGATCGTGTGTCGTGCGCCTGCTCCGGTGCAATGAAATCGGGCGTGCCGAGCACCGTGTGTTCTTTGGTCAGTCCGGATGTGCCTGCTGGTTGTTCACTGACCAAGCGAGCCAATCCGAAATCGAGTATCTGGACTCTGGCCTCTCGGCGCTCAATCACCAGATTCTGCGGCTTGATATCGCGATGCACCATGCCGCGTTCGTGGGCGTGCTGCAGCCCCCAAGCCGCCTGCCGGATGACTTCGCACGCGCCAGGCACCGGCAACGGACCTTGTTCGGCGATCAGCCGATCCAGACTCGTGCCCTCGACATGCTCCATCACGAGAAAATGCGCGTCGCCGGCCTGCTCGGCATCGTGCGCCGTGACGATATTCGGATGCGACAAGCTCGCCGCCGCCTGGACCTCCTGATGAAAGCGTGCCACCGCGTTGGCATTGCTGGTCAGGCCGCGGTTGATGACCTTGAGCGCCACCGTGCGTTTCATCAGCCGATGTTCGGCCTTGAACACGACCCCCATTCCGCCGCTGCCGATCGGTTCGATAATCCGGTACCGCGGATGGTCGCGTAGCTCGGCTGGTGGCTGCAAGTCACCATCGTGCAGATCCTCAACTCCCGCCTCCGCCACGCTATCCGCATCGTTCCGGCGGGTGTCCGAGACCGGACCGAACGCCGCAACCGCATCCCGCGCCAATTCGACAAGATGGTCGTCGCCCACGGCGGCCAAATGGCAACAGCAATCATCGCAGGTCGCCACATGACGCTCCAACGGCTCCGCCTCGGCGGGATCGATCCGCCCAAGTGCAAACTCGGCCAATCGGCGCGATTCGGGATGCTGGCTGAGATTCATGGGCGGATTTACTGTAGGTCAGGCTCTGCCTGACACAATATGCACTATCGTCATGCACAGCATGACCTACACGTGTACTCCAACGACCTGTCCCATACTCCAATGGTAAGTTTCTGTCCTGCTCCAATAAGATCCGGCCTACGCTCGGAACCTTTCAGCAAAATCGCCGATTAATCCAGAATCCCACGGGCCTCTTGTCGTAACTTGGCCAGCACACGTGACTTAGCGACATACACCGCGTTGACCGAGATGCCCAATTCTTTGGCCACATCAACGCCGCTTTTCCCCTCCAGGCTGACTGCGCAAAAGGACCGCCAGGTGGCCGGCTCGAATTGAGAACTCAGCGATTCCGGCAACCGGTGCGTCACATGCAAATCGTGCTCGCGATCCCACTGGCGGCTGAGTCCGCTATCGGGATCTTCGAGCTGGTTCAGTAACGCCAAGAAGTCGCTATCGCCCGTCGCTTTGGGCCGCAGTCGTTTGGCGTCCCAGAACTTGCGTAGGCAATTGATCGTGATGCTCCGCAGCCAGCAGCGAAACGCCCCCGTGCGGCGGTTGTGCTTGAAATCGGGCAGTTTGTGCAATACGACAAACAGCACCTCCTGAACCAGATCATCCGTGTCCTCTTCGGTCACCGCGTGCGAACGAATCCACGACCGGATCAGTGACGTGTACAGGTTCGTGAGCTGCCGCCACGCATCCTCATCCGGCGTCGACCGCAAGCGATCGAGCAGGCTCAACGAAGTGGATGGAGAGTCTTTTTCGTTAGTAGACACCTGTCAACCCAAGTTCAGCAACGCCGCGGTTTGAACGAGCACTGTCCAATTGGCAGTCCATCCCGGTACGGACGGCCGATATTGAGTGCTGCGATAGCATTGTGGTAGCTTTCTACCACATTTTGGCAATGCGGCCAACTTCGCCCCGCAATGTCGCGCACTTCAGCAGAATCCCTAACAGGGTGGAGTTCTGAGTGGCCCGGGCTCACATCCCCGCGTTCATCTGCGATTTCTTGCCCGCAAGGCGTGCACAGACGGCATAGGGTCAGGCTGAATCTTTCCCGCGAGACATTTTCGGAGCAGCCTTCCGGGCGTCCAGTAGGTGGAGCAAGGCGAGTATTGGGTGCCGTAGCAGCATCCTGGGTCCGGAATAGCGCATCACTTGCCGTACTCGGTCACGCATCTCCGGTTTGTAGCAGTGAACGTGACAGTTCGCGCAGGTCGGCTTGTCGATCCCAAATGGACAACGATCCAGCCGCCAGATGGCGTAGTCCTGCAACTCGGTACACTCCTCGCACAGCTCGCCTCTTGTCGCGTGATGGTGGCGACAATAGACCCGAAGCATTGCGGCGATAGTTTTTTTCTCGCGATCCATTAGCGGGCAATAACTCTGCTGGTTCGACAACAGGGGAAATGATGGAAGCGTCTTGAAGGGCAAGTGCCAACCCACTCAGTAATATTCGTTTATATGACGATCGCCAGCTATGTCAACCGTTCGCGCTACATCCTCCATCGTCGACATGTGTTGCCGCGGTGTCCACGCGACTGGTTCGCATTTATTCGATGCATCGTTTCAATACTCCCTCATGCCATGTACAACATGGCAATGATATGAACATAGCTATTGGCGTAGCGATAGGAGGATCAGGCATGAATAGAAACGTCACGCGACGCAGCTTCCTCAAGCGAGCAACGGCGGGGGGCGTTGGATTGGCTTTGCCGACGATCGTCCCATCGTCGGTCTTTGGGGACGCCGCGCCGAGTAACCAGACCACGATCGGCTCGATCGGCGTGGGCGGACGTGGCTCCGGCCTGCTTTTCGCCGCGGCCGGACAGCCGAACGTCAAAGTGCTGGGCGTGTGCGACGTGTTCAGCGATCGGCGCGAGCAGCGGGCGGCCAGCCTGAACCAACGGTACGGCGAGAATGTTTGCACGCCCTATCGCGACTTGCGTGAGATGCTCGCTCGTGACGATATCGACGCGGTCACGATCGGCACGCCCGATCACTGGCACGTGCCAGCCGCGCTGATGGCTGTGCGTTCTGGCAAAGACGTTTACGTGGAGAAGCCGCTTGGTCTGAGCGTCGAAGAAAACGCCGCCATTCGTCGCGAAGTGCCGCGCTACGGGCGCATCTTCCAATACGGTACGCAACAACGCTCGCTGGCGCATATCCGTTTCGGTTGCGAACTGGTCCGCAACGGGCGAATCGGCAAGGTTCAGGAGGTGACCGTTACTGCGCCCAGCTACGGATACGAGGGCGGTTCGTTGGAGCCGATCCCCGTTCCCGATCATCTGGACTACGATTTGTGGCTTGGACCGGCACCGTGGCGTCCTTATACCAAAGACCGCTGTACCAGTTGGGGAGCGTACTGGGTGTTGGACAACGCCCACGGTTTCATCGGCGGCTGGGGAGCCCATCCTTTGACCGACATGGTGTGGGCAATGGGCGACGACGCCGGTGCGGTGCCCGTCGAATACGAAGGGACTGGCAAATTCGGCAGCGGCCTGTTCGATGCTCCGTATGACTGGGACATCCGAGGCAAGTTCGCCAACGGCGTTGACTTTCACTTCACTCCGGGTGGCGATTGCGCAACCATTGTCGGCGAAAACGGACGCGTGTCGCTCAGTCGCGGCGGAATTCGGCTTGAGCCCGAGTCGCTCGCGCGGCACAAGATTCGCCCCAACGACGTGCGTCTGTACGAAAGCCGTCACCACATGGGCAACTTCATCGACTGCGTGCGCTCGCGTCGACAAACGGTCGCGCCAGTCGAAGTTGCTGCATTGTCGGACAACATCACGCAACTCAGCATGATCGCCATTCTCACAGGCCGCAAGATTCGGTGGGATCCGGAGAACGAGGGCATCCTCGACGATCCCGGAGCGTCGCAGCTACTGACCCGCGCAATGCGAAGTCCGTGGCACCTATGATTCGCCGCAACTCGGGAAGGGAGACATAATCATGAAACGATCACGTTACCATATCCTCTGGACCATCCTGGTGGCACTAGCTGGTACACCGAGTGCCTTCGGTCAAGAGCTGCCTGCCCCCTACGCCGACGTCCTCACGTACGAGTTCAGCGGACCTCGCACGGCAACCATAGCCATCGAAGCGGAAATCCGCGCGGCCACACCGGAGGAGCTTCGGGCAATAGAAACGAAGCTGCTAACGATCCTGGCATCACCTGACGCAACGACCGCCTGCAAGGACTGGGTTTGCCGACAACTTCGGCAAGCAGGCTCTGAGCGATCGGTCCCCGCGCTGGTGCCACTGGTTGCCGACAAAGACCTGGCAACCGTCGCGCGTTGGGCTCTCCAGAGTATCCCCAGTCTCAAAGTGGATGAAGCCCTGCGCGATGCCGTGTGCCAAGTGCAGGGCGACCTGCTGGTCGGCGTTGTCTGTACCATCGGCGCGCGGCGTGACAGTCGAGCCGTTCCGCTTCTTGCCCCGCTGGCGAGCGATAAGGATCCCGCAGTCGCCGAGGCGGCCTTATGCGCGCTGGGACAAACTGGCACCAAGGACGCTCTTGCGGCGATCCAAGCGGCCAGTCTGCCCGAAGGTCTCAAACGTCATCGGTTTCACGCAATGTTGCTGTGCGCGGAAGGGATGGCGGCCGAAGGTCAATCGGCTGATGCATCAGCGGTGTACCGCGGTCTGTATGAGCAGTCCGGCGATGTGGTAATACAGATCGGCGCGCTGCGAGGCATCCTGACCAAAGACCCCAACAACGCCCCGTCGCTGGTGACGGCGGCTCTCCGAGCCGAAGACACCAAGCTCCGTCTGTCCGCGGCCAAACTCGCCTCCGAGCTTGGTGGAGCCGAGATTCTGAACTCAGTCCTCGCCAAGCTGTCGTCCTTACCCAAGAATGTTCAGATAACGATCCTGGGTATGGCAAACGAAAAGGCCACGTTGCCCTCGGTATTGGCAGCGGCCGACAGCGACAAGGAAGACATCCGCGTGGCCGCGTTGGGCGCCATCGGGCGGCTTGGCGACGAAAGCGTCGTTCCGCGGCTGCTGCCGATCGCGACTGCCGGTAGCGGTAGCGAACAGGCGGCAGCCCGCAAGAGCCTTCAGCAATTACGCGGCACCGACGTTGACCGGGCCCTTGTCGCGGCTGCCCAGGACGGCGAGACGGCGCAAAGGATTGAAGCGATCCGAACGCTGGCAGCCCGAAGTACGACGTCTGCTATTCCAACTTTTCTGGAACTCGCTAAGGATGCCGAGCAAAGTGTACGGATCGAGGCCGTAGGTGCGGTGGGTGCAGTTGCCGGATGTCAGGCTTTTCCACGGATGCTCCAGATCCTCGCAGCAGCCGAATCTGAGGAGGATCGCGGCGCTGCCGAAAAGGCAGCCATTGCAATCGGCCAGCGGACGCTGCCGATCCATCATGACTGGGCGGCCGAACGTGTGCTCACGTTCATGCCCGACCAGAGTGCCGA
>CAZUAH010000313.1:0-15635 GCA_964617665.1 uncultured Pirellulaceae bacterium | reverse complement strand
GGAGTCCCTCAAAATGATCCCCAATCGTGAAGAGAATCTGGGCCGCCGGAGGCGCACCGACGGTCGACAGTTTCACTCCGGCGGACAACGCGGTGAACGTGGCAGTGAACACGAACCTGGTGATCGACTTCAGCGGAAACGTGCAGAAGGGTTCGGGGAACATCGTAATCAAGCGATCGAGCAACGACTCGGTGGAACACACGATCGCGGTGACCAGCCGTCAGGTGACGATCTCCGACGACCAGGCAACGATCAAGCCTCCGTCCGACTTGGCGGGGCAGACCGGCTATTACGTGCAGATTGACAGCGGGGCCTTCGAGGATGCCAGCGGCAACGACTACGCAGGGATCAGCGACAAAACAACGTGGAACTTCACCACGACCTCATCCGTCGGCGAGATACGCGGCATCAAATGGAACGATCTGGACGGGGACAGGAACTACGATCCAGACGATGGCGAGACGGGGCTGGCTGGCTGGAGGATCTATGTGGATGCGAACAACGACGGCCAGTGGAACGGGGAGACCCAGGAGCCGCACTACGACGTGACAGACGCTGATGGCACATACGCAATCACAGGAGTCCCCCCTGGCACTTACACGGTTGCCGAAGTGTCACAACCTGGTTGGGAACAGACCTTTCCAATCATTGCGCCCGCTGCTATCGAGCGTGTGTCCGTTGACTCGGCGGGTAGCCAAGGTGATAAGGGCAGCTCCAACGCCTCGATCAGCGCAAACGGAAGGTACGTGGCGTATTCCACCGAAGCTACAGACATTGTGCTGGACGACAACAATAATACATGGGACGTGTTTGTCCATGACCGGGTAACGGGGACGACAGAACGGGTCAGCGTCGATGCGGCGGGCGGCCAGGGGGATGGGGCCAGCTACGATCCCTCGATCAGCGCGGACGGCCGGTACGTCGCGTTTTGGTCCCTTGCTTCGAACCTCGTGGCGGAAGACACCAATGGCACGTGGGACGTGTTTGTCCACGACCGGGTAACGGAGACGACACAACGCATCAGCGTCGATGCGGCCGGTGCGCAGGGCAATGGGCGGAGCTGGGACCCCTCGATCAGCGCAGACGGCCGATACGTCGCGTATTCCTCCGAGGCTACAAACCTCGTGTCGGGAGGCAGCAACGGTGCCCGGGACACGCTCGTCTATGACCGAGTAACGGCGACGACAGAACGCGTGAGCCTCGACTCTGCTGGTGCTCAGGTGATTGGGAACACCGATGCTCCTTCGATCAGCGCGGATGGCCGGTACGTGGCGTTTCACACCGAGAATGCGCTCGTCGCGGAAGACGGAAACGGCAAACATGACGTGTATGTCCGTGATAGAGTCGAGGAGACGACGGAGTTGGTGAGCGTCGACTTGGCGGGCAACGCCGGGGATTCGCACAGCTTTCAGCCGTCGATCAGCGCGGATGGCACGTACGTCGCGTTCTACTCCCTCGCTGGCAACCTTGTGTCGGACGACAACAATGGATTCTACGACATATTCGTCCGTGACCGAGTGGCGCGGACGACGGAGCGGGTGAGCGTCGACTCCGCCGGCGCCGAGGGCGATGGCGACAGCTCCGTTCCCTCGATCAGCGCAGACGGGCGGTACGTCGCGTTTTACTCTGTCGCGTCCAAACTGGTCGCTGGGGACACCAATGGAGTGCAAGACGAGTTTGTTCATGACCGGGCAACGGGGAGGACGGCGCGAGTGAGTGTGGACTCGGCGGGCGCTGAGGCGAATGGCGCCAGCTTCCACCCCGCGATCAGCGCGGACGGCCGGTATGTGGCGTTTGCGTCTGCGGCTTCGAACTTGGTGCTGGGGGACACAAATGGAGTAGATGACGTTTTTGTCAACGGGAATCCGCTTGCAGATTCTAGCTTTCGCGGCCATCGTGTCGTCCTCGATCCGGGGACCGTCGCTACCGACATTAACTTCGGCAACCACAATCACGCGCCGTGGCAGAATCCAGATAATCGACTGGACGTGGACGACAATGACGAAATAACTCCGTTGGATGTATTGACCGTGATCTATTACATCAACCTCAACGGTGGCGGCAATTTGCCCACGCCGACTGCCCATTCTGAAGTTGAGCATCGGTATGTAGACATTAACGGCGACAATAGTTGTACGCCCTTGGATGTGCTGGAACTGATCGCCCACATCAATCGCCAAGCGGCAGGTGATGGCGAAAGTGCGCTTGCCAGTGGGCCTGTCTTGCAGGTCAAGGTGCCCGGCAGTATTGGCATCGCCGGCGGCGCGTCTATCCAGGCGTTCTCCTCCAAACGACCTTCGGTCATTCTGTCCGCGCCGACCGAAAGCCCGCCGCACCAAGTTGAACCGAGACCGGCTCAGCGCGCGACGGCGGCGGCGTCACGTGACGCCCTATTCTCATACGAGCTCGGCGGCGAAGACACAACCACCGACTTGGACGAGCTGCTGGCGGTAATCGCCAACGGTGTCACTGGGGCCTCGCTCGATGCAACCCCGTTTGACATCTCGATCGCTCAAATGGTGGATGAGTGATCGAAAACCCTCCGGCCTACACCATCGTGCAACTGCCAGCGGTTCCCTCCTTCTGGAATCTGTCCAGAGAATAGGGGGACGCGTCTCGACATTATCGAATCGCGCAAGCGCCCCCTCCTTTCTCCTGTCCAGGCGAAATAGGCAGCGAGCTTTCGCGCAAAATGTGCTCTGGTTCGCTTAACAGCGTCAACAGACCCGGCTATCCTAGAGAGTTGACTCTCAGTGCGCGCGAGACGCCGTTTGTAGTGCCGTCTTCAGTCGATGCTACGAACTAATCTCAAATACGACCACTCCACGAACCGCGCCCAGATCTGCGGAGATGACGAATGAAGACCGCAACGAGTTTCATGTACCGTTGTGCTTTCACATGCCAGCTTGTTTGCGCATGGTCTGCTATTCAGATCGTTGGCACTGGTATGGCAGGCGAAACAACGGGCCCAACCGACCAACCTGCGCAGGCCAAGCCGGGGAACGCGTCGCCTGCTGAACTCGTCGGACAGCTAGGGGCGGATTCGTTCGATCAGCGCCAAGCGACCGAAAGCGAGCTTCTGGCCTTGGGGCATGCCGCCAAAACGGCATTGTTGGACGGGCTGAAGTCGTCTGACGTGCACGTGCGCCGAACGTGTCGACGGTTGTTGGACGAAATACTCGAAGCGGATCTGCGCAGACGGCTTGACGCGTTCTTGGCGGATCGCGACGGCACTGGCCAGCACGATCTCCCGGCGTGGAAGCGATTCCAGGAAACCGTTGGCGACGACTCCGAAGCGCGAAAGCTCTACGTCGAAATGCTGAAGACCGAGGGGGGGCTGTTCGAGTCATTCGCGGCCGGCGGAGATGCGGCGTCTTTGGCGCTTCAACTGCGAGTTCGGCAAGTCCGAAGCCAAGTCTACGCGAGAACCGTCCAGCAGCGTCGGTTGCCGGACATCAGCACTTTGGCTGCGATCACATTCGTCGCGTCCGATCCGGCTGTTCGAGGTCCGGCTACGAGTCTGCTGAGTAATATCATCGGCCTGTACCAGCGGAAGGAGTTCGCCGACAAGGTGAAGCAGAGCAAGCCGAATGATGCTGTGCGACGAGTTCTCGGCCAGTTCATTCTGTCAGCCAGCGACACCAACCTGGCACGCCAGACTCTGCAATTGGCGATCACGCTTAAGATCAAGGAACCGGGCCTCAGATTGGCGCTTCGGCTGCTGAAAGACGCGCCCCAGCAGCAACACACTTCGATTGCCGGCGCTATTGGCGTTGTTGGAGTGCTTGGCGGCAAGGAATATGCCGCGGCGATTGTTCCGCTACTTGATGACGAGCGGCAATGCGGGATTCGCATGGTTAACAACAAACGTCAGGCTACGAACGTCCAAGACGTGGCCGCGGCTTGGTTGGTGAGGATTACGGAGCAGAACCTGGATGACTACGGTCTCAAGGATGCTAAGAAGTGGTTTGACTCGGTTCGCAGTAATCCGGCCGTGTGCTTTAGCGTCAGCAGTATCAGATTCGCGAAGGAAGAGGATCGGCAGCCGTGTCTCGACAAGCTCCGCGCGTGGCTCGCGGACAATCCTCTGGCGACCGTCGATCTAGAGCCGGCACCCAAAGCGGGTGCGGTCAAGGCGCAGCCCGGTAATGTTGCGCTTGTCAAGCCGCCAGAGCCGGAGAAGAAAGAACGTGACGAACCGAAGCAGATGGTTGGCTTGGCCGACTATTCCGTTGCTCGTCAACTGCGGTCGGCGCGAAAGTTGGTGGCCGAAGAAGATTTCGGTCGAGTTGCGGCGATCCTCGGCGAGATCCTGGCCGCTGAGCACGACTCGCTTTTTCAACCAGCTCGAAACTCGGAGGCTTATCGCAGCGTGAAAGCGGAAGCGGCTTCGATCCTCGGTACTCTGCCTCGCGAAGGGCTGGACGAGTACGAAATGCGGTTCGGTCCTGTCGCCAAACACCGCGTGAACGAAGCATTGGAGGCGGGCGACATGCAGGCAATGGCTGATATCGAGCGACGATTCTTGTTCACAAAAGCCGGCCGCCAAGCTGCATATCTCCTGGCGGTTTATCATCGAAGCCGCGGAAAGCCTTGGTTGGCATCGGTGTACCTGCAGCGGTTGGGGCATGTGCCGTTCTTGGACCAAGAGCAACGAACCCTCTTGCCGCTCGAGTTGGCCGTGTGTTGGCTGTTGGCAGGTCGGCCGGACGCCGTGCGGAACGAGCTTGAAGAATGGAAGCGGCAGTGGCCGCACCCTACGGTGCAACTTGGCGGGAAGGCTCTGGCCGTGTTCGCCGATGGTGATGACGCGCACCAATGGCTTCAGAAGGCTCTGTCCGTTGGCGGGCAGACGTCACGTGAATGGTTTGTTTCGCGGGGCGACATCACGGGCTCGAAGGAGTCTGCGGGCGGAGCGTTATGGCCCGATCCCAAGCCGCTGCTGGCAATGGCCGATGATGACGTTTTGAAGAAGATTTTGAAAGAAATCGGCGACGAACGTCGCGACCGACGCATCGGTGCGGTGTCCACGCTGGAATCGTTAATTGTCGGCGAGTTATTGATCCAACGCACGCCTACCGAACTGAAAGCCATCGACCGAAGTACGGGAGAGTTGCATTGGCGGTTTCCAGCGGACAACGCGCTTGAACACGTCTTGCACTTCGCGAACTCTGGGAAGCAGGATCGGTTCACCGAGGCGATCAAGAGTGGGCTAGAACGCCGACTGTGGGAAGACGCGGCCTGGGGGGCACTAAGCAGTAATGGCCGTCTTGTCTTTGCGGTCGAGGATATCGGCTTCGATTTGGGAGTGGACTACCAGCGGATTGCCACGCGCATGGACGGTACACGGCAACTGGACGGCGCGGCTTATCAGCGGGCGAACGCAGTTTCGGCTTATGACATCGACACGGGCAAGCTCGTCTGGCAAACCGGCGAGGTGTTTGGCGAATCGTCCGCCGCCGTTCAGGACGGCCGGTTTCTCGGACCGCCTTTGCCGTTGGGCGATCAACTGTACGCAGTCGTCGATTTTGCAGAGGACACTCGGCTGATGATGCTGGATGCCGCCAATGGCAAAGTCACGCGTCAGTGGATTCTCCAGGTGCGCGAAAGCACGCCGCAGAAACACGTCATGTCTACTTCGAACGTCCAGACGCCGCCTCCGGTACGCAATTCGCCTCCCGTTTTCGCCGATGGAGTGCTGGTTTGCAGCGCTCCCAACGGTGCGTTTGCCGCGGTCGATGTGGTCGATGGCACGACCTTGTGGACCTACGATGCTGCCCCCGAAGCCCCGCCGGTCAAGGGGCTCAATATACAAATACAACTCCGGGCAATGGGCGTCCAACCCAAAGACGATGCCACCGACCGTTGGGCTGCGACGGCGGCTACGATCGTGCGCGACCGCGTCTTGTTGACACCCTACGCTTCGGACGAATTGCACTGTGTCGATCTGCGGACCGGCCAGCGAGCGTGGAAATCATGGCGCCGTGACGGGCTGTTCGTCGGCGGCCTATCCGAGGACACTGTTGTGGTTGTCGGTCGTTCGGGGCTACGAGGGATTCGCTTGGCCGACGGCGAGGCGGCCTGGTCCAACGACGTTGCCCCGTTTCCTGCGGGAACCGTGCCGGTGGGCCGCGGCTATTTGAGCGAAGGCCGGTATTACGTGCCGTTGACATCGGGCGAAGTTGCGTCCTTCGATATCAAAACGGGACGGCTGGCTGGCCGGATCAGGCCACTGGAACCGACTCGGCTGGGCAATCTGGTTCCGACCGGCGAAATGGTCGTTTCCGTCGGGCTGCACGGCACGGATCGGTTCGCGTTGTTGTCCGAGCGAAAGGCCGAGTTGGACGGAGCGCAAGTCGGCGATGCGGATGATTCCACGCTTGCCAGAGACAAGGCACGACTAGCGCTGGCCACGGGCGACGTCGGCCGAGCGATCGACCTGTTGATCGAAGCGAGAAAGACAGGAACGGACAAGGAATCGGACGAGCTTCTGCTCGAGTCGCTTGTACAGGGACTCCGTCAAAACCCGGAACGTTTCATTGATCGCATTGACTTCACTGACGATCTTATGCGCTCCGTTCCGAACCAGGCCAGCGACTGGTTGTCTCTGGCCGAATTGTTGTCCGATAACGGGCGGCCGCTGCAAGCGATGGAAATATACAGCCGCTTGGTCGAAAAACCCAAGTTGCTTGAGCATGTTCAAGCCATGAGCGCGTCCCGAACCGTCCGGCTGGATCGTCGAACGGCGCTCGGATTGGAGAGCCTGCGAGCGATGACCGACGCTGCGGAAGCAGACGAGGTGGCCAGCCGCATCCGGGCTATGCTGGCCAGCGCAACCACAATCGAACAACTGAATCTGTATGGGAGTCAGCCTGAGACTGCGGCCAATAGCCTTCGTTTGGCCCAGCACAGTGCGACCGAGGAACGATGGATCGAGACGGACGTACTGATGCGAAAGTCGCTCGATCACAGCACACCCACCGAACGCGACGGGGCGATCAGCCAAATCGGCGTCCTTTTGGCTGCGGCAAACCGGCCATTGGAAGCTTCCTACTGGAAAGCCACCAACCAACTCGCTGCTACCGAAGCCGAAGGTGCCGCAAACGAGCAAGATGGGATCGCTCGCTACGAATCACCCTGGGCGAATTCAACGATCGAAGTCAAGGATAAGGCAGTTTCGAACCGGAGTACCGCTGATTCGTTGCGTACCGGTCAGCGAATGCCCGTGTATATAGATAGCGCCGAAGGCCGGCTGGCGTTCGACCTGTCGGCGACCTACGAAGCCCGGTCCAGGACACTGACCGGGTTGGACCGCTGGGGCCGGAGTCGCTTCCAGATCGTGTTGCCGGAGGTCAAGACGAAGAGCGGCGTCCATATGAACCCGAGCTACACGTTGATTCATGGGGTCAGCGTGGGACACCTATTGGTTCTATATCGCGGTGATATGGTCGTGGCCATCGACTGCTTGGCCGACAAGCCGAAACTGTTATGGACGAAAGAAACGGGAGCGGTAGTCTCGAACAGTTCGGTCCACTTTATGATGATCGCCGCAGCCAGAAATCGTTTGCTGGGAGGACGTCCCAATCAGCCCGGTTCACATTCGCGCGGTATCGCGGCCACAAGCGAATACGTCTGTTTCCAGCTCGGGCGCGAACTGATGGCCGTCGATCCGCTGAGCGCAAAATTGCTCTGGTCCCGCGACGACCTGCCCGCCGGTTGCGATTTCATAGGCGACCGAGAACGCATTTTCGCTACACCGCCAAATGATAAGCAGACTTCCGTGTTCCGTGCAATCGACGGCAAATTGCTGGAACGGCGCCCTGCAATACCAACATCCGAACGTTTGGCGGTGTTAGGTGGACGGCTGCTGCGATGGGAAACGGAAGCCAAGCCGCCAAAATGTGGCCTGTTCGATCCGTGGGATCAGAAGTACGTCTGGCAACGTGAGCTGGGTGCCGACACGCTACTATCCATGGCGGGCGATTCTGCTGTGGGAATCGTCGATCCGACCGGCGACGTCACCTTGCTGGATATATCCGACGGTACTGAAATCTTAACCGGAATAGTGGATCCGCTGAAAGACCTCGACGACGTCACGCTCCTCCGATTCGACGACGTCCTCGTTCTAGCCACGAATATCCCGGAAGACGACAACCTGGGACGCATGATCGCCATGCGGGGCTTCGGCGGGGGAAAGATGGTCAACGGCAAACTGTACGGTCTGGACGCGGCGAGCGGCAAACTGCTTTGGTCGACACCTATCGCGAATCAACAGTTGCGCGTGGATCAACCGACCGGCATTCCGATAATCATTGGATGCAACCGCTATCAGAAGCGAGTGAAACTGAAGAACAACTCGACTCGAAGCGAGCCGCCACAAATCCTGTTGAAGTGCATCGACTGTCGCGACGGTCGAATCCTCCACGAGAGTGCCGCAAAGAACGGCTATTGGGCCAACTACGACTTCTCGGCAGATCCGAAGGCGCGCAAAGCCGTCTTGGAGGTATTCGATCGCATCGTCGAAATGCAATTCGTCGCCAAGTCGGAGTAGGTGACTAGTTGGTTTCTCTGCTAGCTCAGTGGACACAATTCCAATCGGCCCGGGCGTCGTCTATGCTGTAAGATGAGCGAGTGTGACCTGCTCTGGCGCGGCGACTTCGGCTCTACCATCTCCCATCACTGGCTTCTTTCCCAAAATGTCGACGTCACCATTGTCAATGGCGCAGCACATGGTAGCGGCGGCGTTTTTCGCCGTTGCGCTGCTGCATTTTCTTGTCTGGCTTCGCCAGCGCGATTTCGTGACGCATCTTCTGTTTGCCGGAACCGCGCTCGCGGCTGGTGGAAACGCGATTGCGGAATCCTGGATGTACCAGGCAACGACAGTCGAAAGCATGGTCGTCGCGCTGAAGTGGTACGTTGCCACGTCGGGATTCTGGATCATTGGGTTCGTCTGGTTTGTCGTGGCCTATACACGAGTCGGCAGATTTGGCCGCTGGCTGACCGTTGGTATTAGCGTGGTCTTTCTCGGTGCATTGGTGATCAATTTTCTGGCTCCGTGCAGCTTCCTCTACACGGAAATCCGTGGCCTGCGAGAAATCACGTTGGCCTGGGGCGAGCAAATCAGGCTTGCGGATGGCCAAGACAGCCCGTGGCGCATAGCAATGGAGCTGACGATACTGGGGTTGTTTGTCCTGGCAATCAACGGATCACGGTGTTTATGGCGCGAGGGACAACGAGTGCGAGCATGGGTGTTCGGATTCAGCATCGTTTTGTTCTTCATTCTCTTCGGCTCCCATGCATTTCTCGTCGATACGGGCCGTTTGAATTCGCCTTACCTGTCGTCGTATGGCTTCTTGGTTGTGGTTGTGGTCATGAGTTATGATCTGGCAGGCGAGGTCGTTCGAGCGTCGAAACTATCCACTGAACTAGGTCGCAAGGAGGCCGATCTACTGAAAGCGGTTACAAACGAGCGCAGCCGCATCGCGAGCGACTTGCACGACAGCGTGACGCAGACGCTGTTTTCAACGGCCGCCATCGCTGACGCGTTGCCCGACGTTTGGGACCGCTATCCGGAAGAGGCTCGTCACGGTTTGGTCGAGCTTCGACAGTTAACCAAAGGGGCGCTGGCCGAAATGCGTAGCCTTTTGCTGGAATTGAGGCCAACAGCGTTGTTGGAGAAGAGTCTTGGTGAATTGTTGACGCAGTTGGCTGATGGGACCGTTGCGCGAACTCGGATGCCAGTCACGGCTAATATCGATTGCGAGCGTGCAGTCCCCGAGGACGTGCACATGGCTATGTACCGTGTTGCGCAGGAGGCGTTGAACAACGTTGTCAAACACGCACAAGCCACCAACGCAACGTTAGGCTTGACCGGCGACACGGATAGGATCGTTCTTGTTGTCTGCGACGACGGTAAAGGCTTCCATCCGCACGTTGCGGAAGAAGGTCGACTTGGCCTGGAGATCATGCGCGAACGCGTGCGCTCGATCGGAGCAAATATCAATATCAACAGCCAGCACGGCCAAGGCACCACGATTGAGGTTGTCTGGAAAGGCATGCCATTCGGAGATTCAGATGGCTGAACAGGAACCAATTCGCGTGATGACGGTCGACGATCACGAAATCATGCGTGGTGGCATCAGATTCCTGCTGCTTGCCTTCGACGATTTGGAGTTGGTCGCCGAAGCTCACAACGGGGAGGAGGCGATCCGCGTCTGTGGCGAGGTGAAGCCAGACATCGTGCTGATGGACATGAAAATGGCAGAGATGGATGGCATCGCCACGACCAGAGCGATAAAGAAAGCGTACCCAGATGTACATGTGCTGTTTCTGACGGGTTTCCACGACAAGAGTCTGATACAAGAGGCCATGCATGCCGGCGCTGTCGGCTATCTGTTGAAAGACTCATCGAAAGAAGACCTTGCCAACGCCATTCGGGCCGCCAAGAGCGGCCGCACAACTCTGTCGCCCGAAGTTGCGAATGACTTGGTATCGGAAACCGAGGCACAGTCAGGGGTCGGCCAAGATTTAACCGATCGCGAGCGCGAGGTGCTGGTTCTCCTAACACAGGGTATGAGCAACAAGCAGATTGCCAAGCAGCTCCATCGCAGCCAATTCACCGTCCGCCACCACGTCAGCCAGATCATCTCGAAGTTGGGCGCGGCGAATCGAGCCGAAGCGGCAGTCATTGCCGTCCAGAATGGCTTGGTCGACACAGGAGGCAGCGACGATAGGACGTGAGCACCCCGATCATCTCGCCTTCGGGAAACGCGAAAACGCCCAGAGTCTCTTATTGCCCTTGCCGGAGGCTACCAGGGGTCTGTCCCGTGGGGACATTCGACAGTAGCCCAGCGATTCATCGCTGGGGATTCGGGCGAAAACCACGGTCGCCGAAGTCCCGTAGGGACGACTGAATCGGTATTCTAGCCGCCAACGATTGGGTTCAGTCGTCCCTACGGGACTCGTCGTGCCTGTCTCGTCATTCCGTCCCACCAGTGAACTGGTGGGCTACTCTCGATCGTGCCTCCGGCACGAAAGATGTGTCACACACGGTGTCGGATGGCTCCGCGACCTTGCGGACTGGGTAATCTGCGTCGAATTTCCCGGTTGTAACGATTTTTCCTGCAGTCGTTGAATGGGTTCTGCTGATAGTTGAGATGTACGGATCTGCGCGCCCAAACGGCAGGCTTTCACTTCGATCAGCGAGTCTAGCGGTACGATGCACGAGCGGCCTTTCATCTCCAACTGTTTCCGCAGCCTAGTCGGCGTGATGGCTTGGGTGATCGGTCTGTGCTCTTGCGGCAACGGCGTTGGAGCCGAGCCGCCGGGAACATTCGAGGATTTGCAGCATCAGATCAGCAGCCAGGAGCAACGAATTCGGCAATTGGAGGCCCAACTGGCCAGTCAGGAGGGCACGCTTCGGGATTCTTCGGAAGCGTCCGACGTTGGAGTAGTAGGCGACGGTGCGGCAGAGTCCCGTCTCGATCGGCTCGAAGAATCCGTATTCGGCCTGGAGTCGCTCGAAAGCGACTTTCGCGATAGCGACTTTCTTGAGACGCTATCGAGGGTTTCGAGGCGGTTCGTTAACGGGCGCATCCACATCGACCAATGGGGCTTTCCGCGCGACTCGGCGGGCATCAATACCATCGAGACGGGAGATCCCAACGGTGATCCACAGGATCGGCTGCTTTATCGACGAATTCGGATTGGCGTTCGCGGGAACGTGCCGCCCGAGAACATGTCGTACCGCATGGAAATCGAGTTCAGTGGGCAGGACGGAAGCCAATTCCGCGATGCTTGGATTGGTTGGAATGAACTGCCAGTTCTGAAGACATTGCGTATTGGCAACCAAAAGAGGCCCTATGGGTTGGATCACCTGAATAGCAGTAACTTCAACGTCTTCCTCGAACGGCCGTTTGTCGTCGACGGATTCAATGAAGACAACCGTCGTTTTGGATTGGCGTCCTACGGTGCCTCGGACGACATGGCATTCAATTGGCGCTACGGCGTCTACGATCTGGAGTTGGTTCAGGATTCCGGCTCGACGATCAACGACGACTATCAACTGGAACTAGCGTGGCGACTCGCAAATACCTGGTGGTACGACGAAGCTTGCGACGGGCGATGCTACGGGCACTGGGGGCTATCCGGCACGTTCGCTTTTCCGGATGGCAATGCGCCGAACAATGGCACTCAGAACAACGAAGCCCGATTCCGCACGCGGCCTGAAGGACGCTCCAGCAAACGCTGGTTGGACACGCGGCGAATCGCCGGCGCCGAATCGTATCAGATTCTGGGGATTGAATCCGTCGTCAATCTCGGCTGCTTCCAGTTCGCCGGCGAATTCATGAATCTGTGGCTCCAACGCGATCGCTCGTCAGGATCAGACATCTATCTCTATGGTGGTTACTTCTACCTCTCGTGGTTCCTTACGGGCGAACACATCCCGTGGAATCGGCAGTTGGGAATCCTGGGGCGTGTAGAGCCATTCACCGATTTCTTCTGTGTCGATGCCCACAGGGAACGCGGACTGGGGGCTTGGCAGTTTGCCGCTCGTCTCTCATGCGCGGACTTCAACGACCGCGACATCTATGGCGGCATCGGAAGCAGTGCGACGTTTGCCCTGAATTGGTATTGGAACGCCCACGCGCGAATGCAGTTCAACTACGTGATCGGGCGTGTTGATGACCGACTAGCGGATCTGGCAGGTGGTGGCACAGCGATCGTATCTGGCGACTACCAGATATCGGGCGTCAGGTTCATGCTCGACTTCTGATCGAACGTGTCTAGCGACCGAAACATGTAGGTTATGCTTCAGCATATCGCGTAGCATATCGCATCCGCGCGCATAGAAACGTTTTTCGAGTGACTTCTGCTAGTGTCACGCGTTGGCGGGGAGATATGCTGAAGCATAACCTACGTCCCTGCTTCCGTTTCGTTTAACGGCGAGCCGAAGGCGACTGCGTTTCCCCCCTACAACAACGTCGCCTTCGGCTTGCCGTTAAACTACGGATCTATCCCGATGCTAATCCTAACTCGTCGAGAAGGAACTCGATCGTGAACCTGAGTTCCCATTCGGGATCGTATGGCTTCCTGGCAACGTAATCAAAGGCCTGCGCCTGAAGGCCGACTTTGCGACCGCGGATGTCGAACAATCTCCTGATTCCACCGCCTATCGGCACAGTCCAATCTTCGCCGCTTTTGGCCTCCCACGAGTAGCTCATACCCAATGGGATGTAGACCAGGTTCCACTTCTCGCATAGCTCGTAAATCAGAAAAGGCTTACCGAATAGTTGGTTGATACGTTTGTGCGAATCGTCCACAGCAAAGCCCCACGATTGCCACAGGAAGAAGCCTGCGGTCAAACGGCCGATGTCCGTGCTGTAGTGCACGCCGGGGCCGACGGTCCACTGACCGCTGCCAAGGTTATCGTCCGTCGCTGTTGGAAAGGTCCACACAGGACCGATACGCAAGTGGGAGTTTGCATGTGCATCCTTGCGACCAAAAAAGAAACCGGACAGGATGTCGCCAAAACCGGAGGCTCGCACATTCAGCGTCGTGGGTGGAAGTCCCGGATTGGTGGGGCCCAGCTTGATCGTCGACGGTAGGTCCGCGACATTCAATACCGTGCGGTTTTCCATCTCCCAGCAACCAAGGTCGGTGAACGAGGCAAATTCGAATTCGTTGTACGTTGCCGATTTCACTCCACGATACGAGAACGTTGGATAGATGGTAATTTCAGACAACCTGAATCGGGACGAACAATTTTGGCCACGTATTGTGTCATACGCATACGGTCCACCGTAGCACACGGGCGCATCAAGCGATGAATCGTTCCAGCCAACCGGCTCTAGCGCGTTCTCCAGACTAAGAATCGGGGTTGGGTGGCCGGGGCTGGACTGAGCGTTAGCGAAGGAAGCCCCGGGGTTTCGGGCTTCGCCCTCCAACCCCGGCCACCCTGTAGCTGAACGTTGACAGAGCTTCAGGCTTTCAGCCCCGCCCCTTCCAATCGCCTCAGTACTTGCTCGATCGTGGAGCCAACTCTGGGCACTCACCGGTGCGATTATGCAGAGTGCGCACAACAGGGCCGAAGCGGCACGGCAGAAGCAGGTTTCCGTTGTGACCGTAGACATAAGCTCAATCCATTTCTTTCGAGTATGGAACCGTCTGCCGTTCCATGGTCACGGCTTATCAACTTCCAGGAATCAGGACCGATACGCTCAGTTTGATACCCCATTCCGGCGCAGGACCTTTACGAAGCTCGTCCGGCGTGTACGCCCCGGTGACAAAAACGTTGTACGAGTGGCGGCACAGCTTCAGGACCTTGCCCAATCGCAATTGCAGAGGCATATCGAAATTGCCCGTCTCTGTATTGAATTGCCACAGATCGTCGCCCCAGCCGGTATACCAGCCTTCGCCCAGTTGCTTGACGATCAGCGGTTGGAATTGGAATGACTGCGTTCCTTTGCCATCGAGCGGGAAATTGTAGACGCCCAGAATACCAAGCTGCCACGACGGTATCGCCGTGTGGACGACTGCGAACGTTGGCGAGAACTTCCAACTTTGCTCTCCTAATTCCCGGCGAGTTGCCGAAGGCGCGACAAAGCCAGGGCCGATGCCCCAGGAGCCCCAACTGGTTGGATGGTTGAAGATGCTAATGAAGACCAAGTCTCCAAGACCAGATTCGGGGCCGATCGGGACCGTGAAGTCACCTCCGTTCGGCGGCCCAATCGGTACGTTGGCGTCTGGATCGGCACTTGAAATCACGGGCAGCGTTGTGCGAGTGATCCAAGTCGGGAAGAAGCAGCTTCTGGTTTTGAATGGTTTGACGGCCTGAAGTCCAAGGATGTACGCGAATCCGCTTGCTTCATACGTGCTGGGCACAAAGGTGTTTTGAACTTGATACACCGTCAGGTTCGCCGTCGGATTCGTGGCCTGACTGGATAGGTCGCCTCCGCCGCCCGAGCCTTCGGAATCTTGTGCGCGGATGATGTACCGGGGCTGCTCAAGAAACGTGGATTCACGAAGGTACGCGGGTTGGTCCAAGACCCCAAAGCCAACAAGGCCGATTTGCTCGGGAGGGCGAGGCTCCTGCCGAGCCGCCACTATTTCCCAGAGAGCCGGCTCAGCGGAAGCGTCGCCCTCCCAATTTCCTGCGTGTGCCGCGTAGGAGGCAAGAGTGTTTTCGACGATCGTTTCGTGAGAGACTTGCCCCCAGGCAGGAAATGCCAGGGTGGCGATGCACAGAGCAGATAAGGCGATAGATCTTGCCATTTTGCCGCGACTCCTTTTCGTCCAACACCATTCCATGGCATGCAAAACGCAGGCAGTGAGCACGGAGGCCCACTTGGCACACTCTAGATTGCATCGACCGGGCGGGTTCGTTGCATCTACAAATCAACGCGGCGTCAGCGCAAACCCTATGTCCTGTACGAGCGGGCACGGCCAGCGGCCGAATCGACAGGCGGTTAGTACAGATGTACTATTCGCCTTGGTACATGTGTCCCACGGAAATTGGTCACTTTGTACGATGGTTTTCCGCAACCATACCGGCTCTGATAAAGGTCATCTTTGGCGCGATCATCATGGATTGCCCAATCCCGAGGATCCTATTCGGACCTAACCTCGGAGCCGAC
>CAZUAH010000312.1:0-15709 GCA_964617665.1 uncultured Pirellulaceae bacterium | reverse complement strand
GAGATGGGCGATCTCGGCCGCATCATGCGGATGAATGCGCCAGCGCTTGTCCATGCCCCTCCTGCCCCGAGCCACTCGGCCTCGACGGTAGGCGATGGCCCGCCCCCAGCGACGTGGCGTCTTAGAAGATCGCTGCCCTACTTCTTCTTCTCGACGTGCAACGTACGCCGACGAAGACGCGGGGAGTATTTCTTCAGCTTCAACTTCTCGCCTCCCGGCTTGCGCCGGAGGCTGTAGTTGTAGTCCCCAGTTTCCTCGCAAACCAGAAAGATTGTCTCCGCCTTCTTCTTGCTGCTTCCACCCTTTTTCTTTGCCATGTTTCGATCTGCTCCTCGAGCGGCTTCTTGCGATCTATCCGTGATGGTGGCTTCAGGCTGTTGGCATTCGGCCGCATTTTCAGGACCGACGCACAAAACCACCACTGGTTACCTTGATCGGGACAATACACCAGTTTACTCCAAAGTCGGGCAGTTCGGACAGTGGCGTTTAGAAAATTGCCTGACCCACAGCAATGCGTGGAATAATGCTCGAATTTGCACTCGAATACACCGATGGGATTGCACCGCCGGCGCTACCCCCAAATAGGGTCGCCAGCTTACTGTTTGTCTTGTGATCAGTTAAGTTAGCATTTTAGATGCCGGTATCGGATTACGCTTTTTTTCTTCCGAGAGGGGCTGGTCGGAGCAGAGGGAAATATGACTGCAGAACAACAGCAGCAGGCAATGGAGGCTCAGGTCGCAGAGGCCGACGAGTACGACGAGGAAGAGTACGAAGAGTACGCAGGTGGCGGCCACAAGTTTCTGCTGTTCAACGCTATGCCCGCTTGGGCGGTAAGCATGGTAGTCCATGGCATTGGGCTACTGGTATTGGAATGGGTCTCGTTCGGTTCCGAAATGGACAAGGTCAAGAATATCATCACCGCCGGACCGGCGATGGAGGAAATGGAGGAACTGGAGGAGTTTGAAGAGCCAATTGTCGACCCAATCGACGTCGAGACGACGGATGTGGTCATGGACGTCACTCCGGTGCCGATGATGACCGACATCGTTCCCCAGGACGTGACGGAAGTATCCGTTGCCAACGACCTGGACTCAGCGGCGATCGCGGTGGACCTGGCTGATTTCAGCGAGACGACGGCGCCGAAGGGCGACCTGTTGGCGGAAATCGGCAGCTACACCGGCACGGGGCTATCGGGACGCGGCACGGCAGCTGCTCGTGCGGCTTCAGTCAAGGCGTTCGGAGGCAGCGCGGGTAGCGAGGCAGCCGTGGCACTCGCCTTGAAGTGGCTGGCCGCAGCCCAGACAGCCGACGGCGGCTGGAACTTCGACCATAAGTTTGCTCACAATGCCGCTGTTCGCGGAGCGGATCACTCTGGTAGCTATCAGCGTTCTCGAAACGGCGCAACCGCGATGGGCGTTTTGCCATTTCTGGGAGCCGGCCAGACTCAAGTCGAAGGCAAGTACAAGCCGACCGTCACTGGTGGTCTTGGCTACCTGATGAACCACATGAAGCGCGACGGCAGCATGCACGAAGCCGAAGGCAACATGTACTCGCACGGCTTGGCTGCGATTGCATTGTGCGAAGCTTACGCCATGACACACGACAAGAAGCTGCTCGCTCCGGCTCAGGCCAGCTTGAACTTCATCGCCTATGCACAGGATCCTGTCGGTGGCGGCTGGCGTTACAGTCCACGGCAACCTGGTGACACCTCGGTGGTCGGCTGGCAGTTGATGGCTCTGAAGAGCGGCCATATGGCGTATCTGCAGGTTCATCCCAACACCGTCCGCGGCGCCATAAGGTTCTTTGACTCGGTGCAAGCCGGCAGCGGCGCTTATTACGGCTACTCAACGCCGGGAAAACGATCAACGACCACCGCGGTGGGGCTGCTTTGCAGGATGTACCTGGGCTGGTCGAAAGACAACGAGGCGTTGAAGGACGGCGTGAAGTACTTGAGTGCCGAGGGGCCTTCGAATACCAATATGTACTACAATTACTACGCCACGCAGGTCATGCGCCAGCACGGCGGGGAAGCTTGGGATAAGTGGAACGGCAGAATGCGCGATTTCCTGGTCAACTCGCAAGCCAAAAGCGGACCGGCCGCGGGTAGCTGGTTTTTCAACGGTGGTCACGGTGCCGAACGAGGCGGTCGCGTCTACAACACGTCGCTGGCTACCATGATCCTGGAAGTGTACTACCGGCACATGCCGATCTACCAAGATCAGGCTACTACCGAAGAGTTCCCGCTGTAATCGAACACTTGACGAACCGTACCGACATTTGCGCCTCGCCGACACGGGCGGGGCGTTTTCTTTTGTCCTGACCGTGGCACAGGCGAACGAGGAACGCTGTAGATGAAATTCGAGGTGGAGCAGAAATTCCCGGTCGAGGATTTGGCTGACATCGAACACCGGCTGGCCTTGGCTGGGGCGACGTTTGCCGACCCGGTCGTTCAGGTAGATCGCTACCTAGCACACCCGTCGCGAGACTATGCCGAAACCGACGAGGCGATTCGGATTCGTCAGGTAGGGGATGCGAACTTCATTACCTACAAAGGTCCTAAAATCGACGCGACGACAAAGACTCGAAAAGAAATCGAACTGCCGCTGCACAAAGGCGCCGAGCATGCTGAGCAGTGGACCTCGTTGCTGGGTGCGTTGGGGTTCTCGCCGGTGGCGACGGTCTGCAAACGACGGCGACATGCCCATATCCCCTGGCAAGACGCTGAGATCGAAGTTGCCCTGGACCACGTTGAGGATCTCGGCACCTTTGTCGAACTGGAACTCAGTGCGGACGAGGAAGCACTGGACGCCGCCAAAGCGAAGCTCCAATCACTGGCCGACGAACTCGGGTTGTCCGGTTCGGAACAGCAGAGTTACCTAGAATTACTGCTGGCCTCGGCGGACGCCGGTTCGGAAGACGACGGTAGCCCGATTCCGTAGAAATGCCCCCTTCGGGCGAAGGGTAGCCAAACTGGCGGCTTCCTTCCGTCAACTGATCTCCTTCACTTTCGCAAGTCGTTTTTCCTCAGCGACTTACGACTCACCGACCGGAACACGCCGTTCCCCGTTTGCTGCCATTGTTGCCTTTTCTCAACGGGTTCGTTGTTTACATTTGCCAACTACATATTCTGTCCTATGGTTGTCTAGTCACTGCCTACACTCGGCATTCACGGGAGGCAACCTGTGCGCGATTCCAAAAGCAAGAAGCTTGTAGTTGACCCTGTTATTCGCGCTGTTTTTGTTCGACGATTCCTGCTGTGCTGGGTGTGTTGCACGCTGTTCGCGGCCCTTCTGCTGACCGCGATCTATACACTAGCCGAACCCGGTCAGCGAGCTATTCATCATCTCGGTGCCGTGCTCGCGAGGCACTGGCCGATCTTGGCTGTGTCGGTCGCGATGCTGCCAATCATCGTTTGGGACGCAGTACGATTCAGCCGTCGCGTTGCGGGGCCCGTCTGCCAGGTACGTCGCTCGCTGAATCGTCGCGCCAAGGGCGAGGAGATTCGACCGCTGCAGTTTCGAGGTAACGACCTGTGGAAGGATCTGGGGGATCAAATCAACGTGTTATTGAATCGACTCCAAGAGGTTGAGGCGAAAGTGGCCGCAGCCCAACGAGTGCCCAAACCAAGCGATCGCGTGGTTGTCCACAACCAGCAGAAACGTGACGCGCGCAAGCAATACGGAACTCGCAGGCGGCGTCACACCGTATCTCGCGGTCTGTTTCGCGTCTTGACACCGCCAGCCGAAGAGGCACCTACGGAACGTACTTGCTCATAGTACGGCCTCCCAACGCATCGTCTCGCTGTCACGCGAATTTGAGGTAGACAGCGACTCCCAAAGCCACCGTCATCGCGACGATGCCTACCAGCGCAGTGCCCATGCTCAGTGCGGAAGGTCGGAGCTTTGGATCTTGGATGTGGCGGTGCACGCAGTACAAATTGAAGGCATACAAGAGCGGCGCGGTCGCCAAGCTGATCAGAGCGGCGGACTTGGCAATCGTAACAGGATTCCCAACCGTGACGAGAATGATGCCCGCCAACACGGAAGAGCCGATGACAAAGGCTCGGTACAGACGCAGACGCCACTCGACCTTAGACATGGACGTTCGCAGCGTGGCGCAACACTCGGCAAACGACCGGGAGAAGCCGTCGATAACCGTGTACGCCGTCGAGAACATTGCGAAAAAGGCCGTCAGCATGAACACGTGGTACATCCAGCGGCCAAAGTACGCCGTGTACGCGGTCGAAAGCGCTTCCGCGAATCTGACGCTTTTCAGATCCGCTCCTTGCCCCGCGAGATGAACAGCTCCCATGGTCACGAACATCAGCCCCGTACAAAGGGAAAGGGCGTAGCCGATTCGCATGTCCAAAAGTGCCGTCTTCAGCCGTTGGACCGTCGTCTGAGTCGCATTGTCCAATCCAGACGCATCGAGCGTCTTCATCTTCTCGATCGTCCAGAAAGAATGCCAGACCGACACGTCGATTCCTGTTGGCATCCAGCTGAGTATTGCTGCGACCAACACGATGGAGCCCGCAGGCACGGTTGGGATGACTAGATGGTATCCGGCCTCGGCGACTGGGACTTCGGGGAGGATGCGGACAAAGGCCAAAGCGGTAGCGATGGCCAGCGTGGCCATCATGATCTTGTTCAGGTGATCTAGCCACGAGAATCCGCCCGCGAGCAGCAGGAACACGATTACTATAATCAAGGTCAAGGAGACGGGCACGGCGCCAAGCCAATTGGTCCATGAACTCAGCACACTCCCAGCGACGCTCACTACGGCTGCCAACACGCCGATTCCCTGGACCAACGTTCCGATAAGGAAAACGATCAGAGCCCAGTTCTTCGGTCCCGGCACGCGCGCATATCCGTGTAATAGATGGTTGCCAGTGGCTGCCGCGTATCGGGGACCGAATTCGAAAGCGGGATACTTGAAGATATGACTGATGACGACCAGCCACAGCAATTGATAGCCGAATAAGGATCCTGCCTGCGGGCTGAATACCAGGTGCGATGTGCCGATGCTGGCTGCGGCCAGTAATACACCTGGCCCCAGAGTACTCCACAATCCCCTTCCCGCCATTCCGAACTCCCGTTGTCTCCTGCAGAAGAAGCGGCGCTGCAGTCGTTGTGTCAGTTTCGTCGACCGTTTCTTGGGAACAATACCGTACCCTCGGTCATGGCAGGAATGCAAGCGAAATGATGAATTGGTACATCATTTCGCCTGTAACACAACTTCATTTGGGCTGAGACGTCGTAGGCTCAGTAGCGGAAGACGGCTGCAGCTGGCGGAGATGGCGATCGATCTCGCGCGACCGTGTAGACAGCGCCGCGATGCAGCAGCGTCTGCACAGCCGCGTAGTCCAGCAGATCGTCGTCTGCCGGCTGTGGCGGTGAACGCAGTTCCAGCTTGCCCGTGCTGGGATCGAACTCGCCCCACTGGTGATCGCTGCGATCTACAAATAGCGTTTCGATCTGCCCTTGGTGCGCTGCGGGGACAATCTGACGGATATCGTCCGAGGTCTTGCCGGTACCCGCGAGCTGATGGTATTTGGCGGACGCCTCCTCTTTGACGTTTTCCGCATACGATTCGGCAAGCGGCGCAACTCGAGCATGCAATTCGTGAGCGCTCAGATGATCCGGATTGCCCGGGAGTTCCTCCTTGGCGATATGCGCGTAACTGGATACCTCACGATAGATCGGCAGGAGATACTGAACAGCGGCCAAGAACAACGGTACGCGCTGGTCACGAAGCGTATGGTGGAGCGCGCCGTCGATGACGCGAAAATACTGAGCAAGGTCGTTTTTCGCCGCTTCGCGCTCGCCGCCTTGCCCGTGAAAAACGGCAGCTTGTTTTCCCAAACTGCCACGCATGGCCGAATGGACTTGAGAGCCCCGGTCGGCACCATCCAGATTCAACGCTTGCTCGATGTTCGAGGGCAGCCCATCGATCGTCAATTCGCGCATCGTGAATCGTTTTCCTTCGAGGAAGCGAACTCGATGCTGGCTGAATGCGAGAACGTAGAATCGGTTGTTGGAGCCAAGCAAGGGCAGCAGTGGTTTGACCTGAAATCGCCGATTGACGATTACCGTTTGATCAAGTTCCAGGGGAACGCGGTAGCGATCGAAGGAGTCTTGGGACACAAATACGGCCAAGCCGTTGCTTCGCTTCTCCCAGAAGCCAGGTTCCTTTGGCAACTGGCGCACGGGAGCCAACAGTTTTCGGGCCTCGGGAGCTCGCATGCCAAGGGCTGTCAGCTCTCGTTCAGCCTGCACAATCAGGTTCTTCAATCGCAACGTATCCTGCTGGCCATCACGTCCCGCAGCATGAGTGGACATGAGAATCGTGACGCACGGCCCTTCTTGAGGTACGGTCAGCCTTTTCAGCTCGCTGGTGTTGAAGGTGTCCATCAATCGCCCTTTCCGTGAATGCGTGACGAATAGTGACAAATGGTGCACAATGAAGTGGATCGAGAGCGTCTACGCCCAATTCGTACGAGCAAGTTAGATGCAGGGCGGCAATTCCAATATGCGAAGCGGCATGTGCTTTACGGGGACGAGCGCGAGAGGGAAAAACGTCGCGGATGGCTTGAGTGAGCCTGGAGAGAGGGGCTTTGCACCCCGACTCGCCACCTCCGACGGTGGCCCTGGGGCCTTGCGATACGTCGTTCTCGAAGAGATTCGGACACATATCGTCGCAACCAGTCCCATTATTGGAGACGGTGCTGCCGGAAGACAAGTCTTCCAAACCAAATGATACACGAAATCGTCTAATAAGTGGATCATGGAAGTGAACAAAGGGGTCGGCCGCATTCGGTACGCTAAGGAAAAGGGGGCAATAGATGATGTCGATGAAACCGCTTTTCGTTGTGGCGTTTCTCTCTGTATTCGCCGTGTCGGTGTTCCAGCCGGCGGAACTGAAGGCTCAGAACTCCAGGATCGTGTATCCCGGCGGTGGACACGTACCTGAACTGGGGCGATACCTGGACAATGTCCAGATTTACGCTCCGATCGTGTACCGCCACTTGGCGGTCTTTCCGGTGCGACTGCGAGCCGGGGAACGTCTGCGCGGCGATTGGCTGACCATGGACCAAGCTTTGTCGCGCGGCGACTTGGTGGTCAAGGAGAAAGGCAGCGGAGGCCAAGTGCCGCTCGTTACCGTCGAGAATCGGAGTCGCGGCGATCACATCCTGATCATGTCCGGGGAATTGCTCTCGGGCGGCAAGCAGACGCGGACCGTGCGTCAGGATGTGGTTCTGTCTCCGGGCCAGCGAATCAGTTTGAGTGTCTATTGCGTGGAAGCGCATCGCTGGCAGGGCAAGTCGGAACTGATGGCAGGAGGTTCGCTGCTACCGCAGTCGATTCACAAAGAGCTACGTCGCGGGGCCGATCAATCGCGCATCTGGTCCGAAGTGGCCAGCAACAACGCCGCGTTGGGCGCCGAAAATCGCACGGGCAGCCTGGAACTTGCACTCAAATCGCCAGCCGTTCGGTCGAAGCTCCGCGACGTGCGTGCCAGAATCACACCGGAGGTTCCCAGGGACAGTGTTGGCTTCATTTTCGTTTCCGGCAATCGTGCTGTAGGCGCGGAGTTCTTTGGCCGGCCCGACTTGGCTTCCGCTCTGTTACCCAAACTGCTGGATGCCTACAGCGTAGACTTCATACTGAAACGAACGAGCGACTCGCGCGTCGGTGGGGCGGCCCAGCAGGACACGGCAATCGCGTTCTTCGAACGGATACGTAGGGCAGGCAGTCGACGCACGTCGACGCCCGGGGCTGGCGCGGGAATCAGCACGCGAACCGGTGGGCTACTGGGCGATGGCGTTAGCCTGGGAGGCGTCGTCGTTCATTTTGGTGTCCAGACAGGGCAGCGGATCATTCCGATACATCGCCCGAGACTGCCGCTAGAGAACCAGCGGCGATAACGGATTCTTCGTCACCGCCCCGATGGCAAATGCTGGCCGGACGACGTACCATAATTGGAAACGTTGCATCCCTTGCCCCATACAGCATTTGAGGACCGAAGATGAAAGAGCGAGTCAAACTGTTCACCCACATCAGCGGCGAAGGTTCCACCGTCTCTGACACTGAACTAGAAGGCATCATCAACGAGTGGCTCGATACCGTCGACGGCAAGATTGCCACAATCACGCAGTCTGAAAGCTGCCGGGACAGCAGGGGACAGCATATCACCGTTTGCGTGTGGTACAGACCCGGCGAAGCGGCTTCGACATAGGGTCCACTCTGAACGAGTGAGTTGTGGCCTGTTCTGCGAACCGCAAGGTGGAGTCAGCCCCTTGGCTGCAATCGCGCCAATCCGATCCCAGGATGCTGGCAAATCCCCGGCCGGTTCGGTATTCTTTCGGCACGGGATTACCCAAGAAACACACGAAAAGCGGGTCCGTTCTTATGAGCAGACAGAGCGAGAAGATGGAGATCGTTGTCGTTGGCGGCGGGATGATTACTCATGACCAGATCCTGCCGTCTCTGTACCACATGCAGCGTCAGAACGCGATTGGGCCAATCAAAATATGTGCTTTGAATTCGGCCCCGTTGGTTGAGTTGGCGGAATCCACGCGATTCACGGATGCATTTCCAGGCCAGGGATTCGGGCCGTTTCCGGCGCTTGATGTACCGCCGGACAAGATGCACCCCGATCTGTTCAAGGAAGTGATCGCCTCGCTTCCGCCGGGAAATCTAGTCGTCGTGGCCGTACCTGACAATTTCCACGCGGCGGTGATTCAAGTGGCCTTGGAGCATGATCAGCACGTGATGGCCGTGAAGCCGCTGGTGCCTACCTACGCCGAAGCGATCGAGATCGAGAAGCTGGCGTCTGCTAAGGGTCGCTTTGTGGGTGTGGAATATCACAAACGGTTCGATCGCCGGTCCCTAGACGCCCGAGGCCTCTATCAGGCGGGACGATTCGGCGAATTTCGTTGCGGTGAGGCCAAGATGATCGAGCCGTACTACTACCGCCACTCGAACTTTCAAAACTGGTTTACCAAAGAAAACAGCGACCCTTTTACGTACGTCGGCTGTCACTATGTAGATTTGGTGTACTTTGTTACCGGCCTAAGACCAGTCGAGGTTTCAGTTCGAGGCGTGGAGGGCGCGTTCCCAAACGGCAACATCGGCTACATGTGGACCCAGGGTCGAGTCGTATGGGAAAACGGTGCGTTGTTGAGCATAACTGATGGCCTTGGCTATCCCGACGAGGCGGCCGGCACCAATGATCAGTGCTTGGTACTGTACTGTGAAGGCGACGATTGCGGTGCGATCCTCAAGCACGACGACCAATATCGCGGCGTGCGTCACGGTTACGCGGACCGCCAAGCGGGCACCATGTTCCGTTTTGTCAGCCCGGACTACTTCCGGCTGGTGCCTTGGGAAGGTGAAGGCCTGAAGCCGGTGGGCTACGGCTTCGAATCGATTGAGGCACTGGTGATGGCCGCTAAAGCGGTGAACGAGGCAGCGGATGGCCTCGAAGGCGACGAGGCATTGACCGCGCGACAGCGAGTGCTATCCGAAATCGACCAACGAGGGATCCTCGCGACGCCTTCGAACAGTTGGATCAACGAATTGGTGACCGAGGCCGCCCGACTATCAATCGCCCGGGACGGTCAACCGGCGCTGATCGACTACGATGGCACGCCAAGTGTACGGCTGCGGTCGTGATGGACCCAATGAGCACACGGGAAATGCCGTAGTTCTTGACTGAATGATGAATTCGCATTGTTAACTGAGGGCAAGATGGACCAGAAAACGTCTCACGAACCGTCGATGTTCATTCAACATCCGGATGAAGAGAAATCCAACGAGGCGCGGCGGTTTCTGAGTGAAACGGAACCGTTAACGCAGCGCACATTCACTCCCTCCTTGGCCGTGCTGGCCGAAAGCGCCGGTTCGTATCACTGGACGCCGGAAGGGCGCAAGCTGGCCGACTTCAGTTCGGGAGTACTGGTGGCCAACCTAGGCCACAATCCCACCAGTTGGTGGCAGCGAGTGTTTGGCTACATGGCGTTGGACGCGATTGCGCCGGATTGCGATTTTGCTCGGGCTGCTCCGTTGACCGCTTACAATGCGACTACGCCGCTGGAGATCCAGGCCAACCAACGGCTGCTGCAAAACCTTCGTAGTCAACCCGGTGGTGGCCGTATGGAGCAGGTCTTGTGGGCGGCCAGTGGAAGCGAGGCGATCCAAAAGTCGCTTTGGGCATCCATGTCACGGCGGCCCGAGAGTGACATGATCATCGCGACTCGCGGTGGATTCCATGGAAAGAAAGGGCTCGCCGGGGCGACAACCGGCAAGGAGACGGATTCAGAACGCGACCCGCGCGTTCGATTCATCAGTTTTCCAACGGAGGAATGCTGCAACGTCGAACGCCGCAAGCAACCGATTGATTTGGCTCCGTACGAACGAGAGCTGGATGATCTCTACGAGCGGTACGGCGACCGGATCTGCTGCCTAATTACCGAACCCTACTTAGGCGGTGGTGGTTCATTCCACCCACAACCGGAGTATCTGCTGCTCTTGGAGCGTTTCTGCCACTCGCGGGACGTAGTGTTTATTCTAGACGAGATTCAGGCAAACTTCGGTCGAACCGGTCCGATGTACGCGTTCACACATTACGGGATCGAACCCGATATCGTGTGCCTAGGCAAAGGAATGGGGAACGGCGTACCGGTCAGCGCCGCCGTGGGCCGTGCGGACGTGTTTGGTTCGCTGACCTACGGCGAAGGTTCGGATACGTGGAGCGCCAACCCATTGTCCAGTGCCGCCGTGCTGGCAACGTTAGACGAGTTCGAGAGTACGGATGTACTGGAAAAGGGCCGCCAGCTTTCAGAGGTGTTGGAGGCGGGTCTGTGTCGCCTGAAAGAGACAGGCGTGATCAAGAACGTCCGGGGCGAGGGTTGTGTCTGGGGGATCGAATGTGATGGCATTGGTTCCCATACACCCAAGGAAGTTGCCAACGCGTGTGTCGAGGCCTGCTATCTGGGCGACGAGAATGGACGAGCGATCCATTTGCTCGGGCCGTTGGCAGAGAAGGTGATCCGCGTCAGTCCACCGCACGTGATGCCGCTTGATGAGGCTCGCGAGTACCTGCAAGCGATGTATGACATCTTTGCGGCACTCAGCAAACAGCTGGGCGGTTGAGGCAGATCCCGTGAACGGTCTTGAATGCCACCTCTGTGGACGCGTCACCAAGCGGGGAACGACGGAACACCATTTGATTCCGCGCACCTGCCACAGCAACAAGTGGTTCAAGAGACGTTACACACGCGAACAGATGGCCCAGACGATTGACGTGTGCCCGGATTGCCACAACGCCATTCACAATCTGATTCCCGACGAGAAAGAACTGGGCCGGCACTACAATTCTCTGGACTTGCTGTTAGCGCACCCCGAGATCGCGAAGTTCGTGGCATGGGCGCAGAAGCAGAGATGATCGTCAAGAAGCCGAGTTCGCTATCTCGGCTCCTGGAAGTGCGACTGTGGCTTAGCCGTTTCAATTGGTGGGATCATCTGCGAACGGATCGACATCCGCGTCCGCAGTCTTTGGCGCCGGTGCGCCACCAAACGGATCGGCCGCAGCTCCGCCCGCAGCTGGTTTTGCAGGAGCCCCGAACGGATCTACGCCACCGAGCAGATCATTGTCGTTGGCCGGTGCAGGTTCAGCGGCCGCCGCACCGAACGGGTCTCCACCGGCAGCCGGTGCGGCTGGTTTAGCGGCAGCTGGTGCTGCCGCGGGGGCGCCAAAGGGATCAGCGCCAGCGGCTGGAGTTGCAGGCGTGGCCGCAGCCGGAGCGGCAGCGGGAGCACCAAAGGGATCAGCCCCAGCAGCCGGTGCAGCTGGTTCGGCGGCGGCCGGCGCAGCAGCAGGTGCGCCGAACGGATCGGCGCCAGCGCCAGCCGGTTCTGTTGTCATTCCACCAAATGGGGCAGCGCCAGCGGCGGGGGCGGCTGGCTCAGCAGCAGCTGGTGCTGCAGCTGGGGCACCAAACGGATCGCCACCCGCAGCCGGAACGGCTGGTTCGACGGCGGCCGGTGCAGCAGCGGGTGCGCCAAATGGATCGGCTCCAGCAGCCGGGGCGGCGGCAGGAGCACCAAAGGGATCGGCGCCTGCGGCGGGGGCGGCTGGCTCAGCAGCAGCTGGCGCTGCAGCCGGGGCACCAAACGGATCGCCACCCGCAGCCGGAACGGCTGGTTCGACGGCGGCCGGTGCAGCAGCGGGTGCGCCAAATGGATCGGCTCCAGCAGCCGGGGCGGCGGCAGGAGCACCAAAGGGATCGGCGCCTGCGGCGGGGGCGGCTGGCTCAGCAGCAGCTGGCGCTGCAGCCGGGGCACCAAACGGATCGCCACCCGCAGCCGGAACGGCTGGTTCGGCGGCGGCCGGCGCAGCAGCAGGTGCGCCGAACGGATCGGCGCCAGCGCCAGCCGGTTCTGTTGTCATTCCACCAAATGGGTCGGCTCCAGCGGCGGGTGCTGCAGCCGGTGCACCAAATGGATCAGCGCCAGCAGCCGGAGCAACTGGTTCGGCGGCTGCAGGAGCAGCGGGAGCGCCGAACGGATCGGCGCCAGCGGCGGGTGCGGCTGGCTCAGCAGCAGCTGGCGCACCAAACGGATCACCACCCGCAGCCGGTACGGCTGGTTCGGCCGCGGCCGGTGCAGCCGGTGCGGCTGGTTCAGCGGGAATTCCACCAAATGGGTCGGCTCCAGCAGCGGGAGCAGCCGGTTCAGCTGGCATTCCGCCAAACGGATCAGCGCCGGCAGCCGGTGCGGCAGGTGCGCCAAAGGGATCCGCTCCAGCAGCAGGTGCGGCCGGATCGCCTGAATCAAGACCCGGCGGAGTAACTGGTGTCGTCGGGTCAGCGAACGGGTCAGCGGGTGCGCCCGCGTCGGGCTTGGCCGGCTCGGTGAATGGGTCAGTCGGTCCGCCGGCAGCGGGCTCTGTAACCGCGGGTTCCATGGGCTCGGCCGGAGGTTCCGCAGGCGGCGGTTCGGTGGCGCCGCCCGCGCCAAACGGATCGGTTGGATCCGCACCAGCCGGCTCGGGCACCGTTACATCGCCCGGCTCCGGTTGATCGGCGCCGCGCAAAATTTTTCCTTCATCGGTCTTGAACTGCTCGTATTTCTCTCCACGTTCCTTCGCTTCCTTCAACCGAACGGCCAGCTTCGCAGTGTACCTTTCGCGCTCCAACTGCAGGCGTGTTTCGCCTTGAATCCGCTGCAGTGCCGCACCGATGTTGATCTGGATTGCCGCCCCTGCGGCTTCAAGTTCAGATCCTTGTTTGAAATCGGCTCCCGCCTCGTCAGGGCGGCCGAGCTTGGTGCAGGCAAATCCGCGGAAGTAGTAGCAGCGTGGATCACGGCTGCCTTGGTCGATTGCCATCGTCAGCAACTCGTGCGACCGTTCGTAGTCGCCGGAATAATAGGCATGCACACCTTGACCATATAGTTCCAGCAACAGACTGTCCTGTGCTCGAGTCGTCGAGACGGCCAGCCCGAAGAGCGTCAACAGGACTCCTCCGAACAGCAACTTCCTGGCCATGAACGTATACCCCCATGTTAATTGAGTTGACGGTCCCAAGACCCGTTCGAATACAATAAGTTCCATTCTAAAACGTTAATGGTAATCTGAATCGCCCGTAATCGCAAGGAAAAGCATGCATCAAAGCGCAGGCGTCGGTCACCGTCCCACCACTTACTTATATCGCCCACGCGTCGGTCGTGATTTCCGTTTGCCCTAAGAGAACGGGTTTTTTCCGGTCGCAACGAGTGTAGCCGTCAGCCCGTCACCCGACAGCGGGGGGCAGGTGGATTTCTGGTATCTGGGACGGGTCGATTTTGACGTCCGGGTAGTCCTTCCCCTCCAGAATTCCGGAACAGCACGTTTCAAGCCCAGTCACTAGGGCCTGGATGTCCAATCCCCGGTAGCTGGCACTGTAGCGTTCCAGGTAGGCGCGGCCGCTGGTATAGAGTTTTCTGGCGCCGATCGTATTCCCATTGCCAAAATGGTGTAGGCACACGGCAAACTGAATCAGCCCTTGGTAGAAACGGCGGTCCTGGTCTTCGCAGTCCAGCCAGAGTTCCTCCCATGCCTCATGTGCCTCGAAAAAATCGCGCTCGTTAAAACACCGGATGCCTTCCAGATAGCGAGGATCGTATGCTTTGTTTTCCACGTGCTTTCTTTCATTTGTGCCGACAAAAGGACTCAACGTCCCGTTGACCGCACTCAAACAGGATGGGGCCGGATACTTGACATCGGCACGATACGTCCGGCACAATTGCCGCGTTAGGCAGCAGGACTTTCCTTGGTGAGTCAAGCGAAATGATACTATCCGGCCAGCAAATCCGCCAGAATCTGGGCACGAAAATAGTCATCGAGCCGTTCGACGAGGCGAAGCTGAACCCGAACAGCTACAACTTGACGCTGCATAACGAGCTACTTACCTACGAAGAAGTCGTCCTGGACATGAAGCAGCCCAATCGTGTCCGGCGGCTGGTCATTCCCGAAGACGGGCTGGTTTTGAATCCCAGCCAACTATATCTCGGCCGGACCGTGGAGCACACCGAAACACACGGCTTGGTTCCCATGATCGAAGGGCGTTCGTCCATTGGTCGGCTTGGATTGTTCGTCCACGTGACCGCCGGTTTCGGGGATGTAGGCTTCTGCGGCTTCTGGACTCTGGAGATCTTCGCCGTACAGCCTGTGCGCATCTACCCCAACGTCCCAATCTGCCAGATCTTCTACCACCAAATCGAAGGCGATATCGTCGAGTATTGCAGCGAGAAGTACCAAAACAGCCGCGACATTCAGCCGAGCTTGCTGTACCGAGAGTTGAACCCGGACGCGGAACGAGAGGACCCGCAACTGCGGTTGAGTTTTGGTACGGATTCGCACCACGGGAAGGCCGAGGAAGATCAGGGCACGGATACCTGAACCTCAGTCTCGTCCAATCAGCCGAAAGCTTCGATCTTCAGCTGAGGTGCCAGGACGGATCACATCACCGAGAAATACGTATCCACGGCGACGTCGAAGTACTCGGGCTTCAATTCGATTGGAACGGAGTGATAGAGGCAATAGTTGCGGACCTGCATAAGCAAATCTCGAGGCTGGCAATAGCGAAGCGGGCGTCCATGACTCTTAAAGTGGTGCTCGATCAGGTAGGCGACCGCCTGTTGATTGTAAGGGATCTCCAGATGCTTGCACATGATCTGGAACAACTGCTGAAATTCAGCCTCGTTGGGATCTTCGACCTCGATTTTGTACGGAATACGTCGCAAGAACGCCTCGTCCACCAAGTCTCTCGGTTCCAGATTCGTAGCGAAGACGACTAACTGATCGAACGGAACCTCGATCTTCTTGCCGTTGGGGAGATTCAGGTAGTCGTGTCGTTTCTCCAATGGTACGATCCAACGATTCAGCAGTTCGTCGATGCTCATGCGCTGGCGGCCGAAATCGTCGATCACGAGCGTACCGCAATTGCTTTTCAATTGAAGCGGCGCTTCGCAAATCCCAGTCGACGTATTGAGTGATACCTCGAGATTCTCCATCGTCAGTTCGCCCCCCGCGACAATCGTGGGGCGCTTGACCCGAACCCAACGTCTGTCGATCTTCGACTTGTTGTACAAAGCCGTCGAGCGTTCCACGGGCGCCTTCCGGCGGCCCAGATTCTCTTCACGATTGGGGATCATTTTGAGGGACTCCA
>CAZUAH010000311.1:0-15751 GCA_964617665.1 uncultured Pirellulaceae bacterium | reverse complement strand
TCTACTGTATAAATCCGTTCGTCCTGAGGGTCGCTTCCATTCCTCTTCCGTGTGCGAGCAATTGAGTCACCGCTCGCCATTGGCCATCGTCAAAAATCGGCTGCAGTTTCTCTTTCGGTAACTTCGCGGCCTTGTACAACACAACGTAGTAGTCGTATTGTCCAAACTTGGTGGGCGGCTCGGTCTCCTTCAAGAGTAGCGTCACAAACTTCCGACGCTGTACATCACGCAACGGCACACCGGTCTCCATCATGGCGACAGCCAGCTCGACTTTGGCTTCATACCGGAATCTCCGTCGCTCCTGCTCTCGTTCGTCGTACTGTTCGGACTGATCGGAATCGAGCGTTCGTTTCAGAACCTTGTAAAAAAGGGACTTATCGTCATAGATCCCGCTGTTGAATCTCATCTGCAACGGCTGTATTTCCTGCCAGATGTTATTGAACCTGTTTTGGTCGCGTCTCACCTCGCGGAATTTCTGTCTCATTTCTTCCACGCTGCCGAAAAACCTCTTCATGTCGCCGCGGCCCGCTAATTGCAGCTTCTTCTTCTGGGCGTCCGACAGCTCGCATGCACGTTGGACCGACTCCACCTGCAACAACAGCAGTGAATCGAGTCTCTTCGTGACTTGCGAGGTAGTTTTGCCTCCGAAAACCCACTGATCGAAAGTCTCCTCGGGTACGTCAAAGGCCACCGCCTGGACCATTCCCGCTGCCGGGGCCAATACCGCATCCTTGGCATCCCAGTCGTCTTGCCCCACCACCGCCGACCCAAGTGCAATGATCCCTGGGCATACAGTCAGGAGCAGCAGATGAGGCCATGTACGTGAATCTCTGACCATGCGAATCTCCTCGGCCAGCAGTCGACCAGAGCTGGTCGGTCTGACCGGATGTCTAGGCTATGTTTTTAGATCGCAGTTCCAACCTCCCTCTCCCCTCAAGGGGAGAGGAGATTGTTATGCGCTCTAGTCCGTATACTGCTCCTCGATAACGAACTCGACCTCGTCGAACATCAAAAAAAGCCGCCGGCTGCCACGGGAGCGTCGTCTATCATTACCTGTACCGGGGCAAAACCAAATCCTCCGCCATGGGCCATGGATTGCTTTTGTGCCCCGCGCCAGACGGCCTTCTGCGTCTCGTTAAGGAAGGGAACAACGTGCTGGTCGGGGATGTGAGGAAGATACTGAGTGTTGTGGATTAGTATCTGAAGCGACTGCACCCACGCGTCCTGCCAGTTGGAGGTCAGCGATTCAATCAGCTTCTCGCGCTGTTCGACCGTCAGCACAAGTTCCTCGTCCAGTTTCGCAACTAGACCTAGCACAGCGGCACGTTTGCGTTGCGCATTGCGCTTGTCACACTCCTGCTGGTACGCCTCTGCCTGCTCGGTGCTGAGTCTTTGTTTCACCAACTTTGCCAACTGTTGCTGTACCAGTTTGCGTGGGTCGGGCATGGACTGTGCACGGAATCTCCCTCTTCCCTGCCTCATGTTGTTTTGCGCGATCGCATATTCCTTGACGGCAACTCGAAGCCGCTGGTCTGCCGACTTCGCGATCTGATCGTGTTGCTCCTTGTTCAGATGGCATACCCGTCGAATAAACGCCAATTCTGGCTTCAAGAGCGGCTGGAACTGAGGAAGGAACTGCCGTTCCAGGTTGGCGACATTCGGATCGGCGTCTTCAGCCAGAGCGCCAACCAGTACGTCGATCAACGACCCAGCGTCTTCCTCGATCTGAGCTTCGACGGCAGGCCTCGCCTCGTCTGCCACCGCCGCATCCTCGTAGCCTTGCGGGACTTCTTTCTCTTCCTCGTCTTGGGCGAACCCGAGTCCCGGGACCAACCACAAGGACAGAAGTGCAACTCGACTCAATCGGCGAACGTACAAGTTCATGTATCGGCCCTTCTTCAAGTGGCTAGTGCTTGCCACTTCCTATCCATCCGGGTGTTCAAGTCGATTGAAATACTCGTCCAAGCCGGCGCGAAACTCCTCCGGTAGCGACTGCCCTGAATCGCCGACCGACTGATTCACGCCGCGATCCTCGCGAACTTCCTTCTCGTTCACGCCAATACCCAGCAGCGCCAACGCAGTATCCAGCGTCGTCCCGCCGCCTCCGCCTCCTGGTGTCGAACCTCCGCCACCGCCGCCGCCCGGATTGATGCGGCGTGATTGCAGCAGCAGTTCGATGATCTCCGTCTCGGCACCGATGGCCGGCGGCCCGGTCTCGGGTCGAGCGAGAATCTCCGTTGTCTCGTGCATAACCATCGCGACGGTTTCAAGCAGTTTGATTTCGTAAGCGAAGTCCGCCTCGCCGTCCGGCAACTCGCGAATCCGTTCGATGACTTCCACCACTCGTTCCCCTAAGCCCTCTTGCGTGTCGGACAGCTTGTCGGCCTGATCACCGTATTCGTCTTCGGGCAAGGCGGGTTTTGCCTGTTCTGCCACGCGAGTTTCCTCGCGTAGATTGACTTCGGCTTCCAGAATCTGCAGCACTTCAAGCACGATGGATGGCGGCAAACTGCCGGCCGATTTCGAGCCCCGTCACGAACCGCCGCTGGCAGGATCGACCAAATCCTCCGCCCAGCGATCCATCGTGTCGGACCAGAATTCGCATTGAGCGATTGACAGTCCGTGTTCCTGGGGTATGTCGTCGCCGAGTTGGCGCAAACCGCCGATGACATCCTGCTTCTTCATGTCCTCCAAAACCGTATTGAACTTCATGAACCTGCGGCGTTCAAAATAGGCCTGCATATCATCCATGATAACGGAGACGTTTTGGCTGCTGTTGGCCTCTACTTCGGCCAGTTCTCCAAAGACCTTTTTCGGGGCACTCCCCACGCGGAACGTGCTCAGACCGAAGGAGTCGTTCAACTGGTCACCGATGCGCCCCGCGACCTTGTACTGCTCTCGCGACGCCGCTTTCAGTCTCTTGACTAGGGTGCTGCCCTCGAGATTGGCCAGGATGTTGTTCAACTCGTTGGCGATCTTCTCGAATTCGGCCAGCAGATCTTGTTGCTGGGCCACCGCCTCGTCCATGCTCTCTTCCGCGGGACAGGGCGGCGGGGGCTCTTTCGGGCCGCCGCCGATCAGTGTTGTCGTAGGTAGCGTGAGTCTTGGCTTGGAGGCGGGACCGTCGGGCGGCGGCTTTCCCGAGTCCTTGTCCGCCGGTTGTTGCGTCGATTCCACATCCACGATCTGCGGGACATTCGACGGCTTCGCCTTGTCGTCTGGCGACTCCTCCGATGGAGCGCCGGCCCCCGACGCCCGCACCTTTCCAGCCATCGGGCCTTGGTTGCCCGGTTTGCTGGTGGCTACGTTCTTGGCTTTCGAGGCTTTATCCAGCAGATCCGCAACCGACGGCATGCGGTTGGCCGAGATGTCTTTCAGAATCTGCAGCATCTCGGCCCATCTGTCCAAATGTCCAACGCCAAACTCCGGATTGCGGGAAGCCTGACGAATCAGTTCCTCGCCCGCGTTGACCAAGTTCTTCAACCTGCGGCTGTTCCCCCGTTCGCCCGCAGCCTGCTTCTCGATGCGTCGGCGTGTTTCGGCCTGATCCAGTTCCTCTGGCGAAAGGTCCCGCAGTTGCTTGTTCGTTTCATACAACTGCATCTCGCGGTCGCGAACCTCCAGCGATTGGCGATGCCATTTACTCAACTGCTCCGTCATCCAGATGGCATGCTGCTCGGCGTTCAGCACGTACAAGACGTAAGTCGGCGAGTAAACGCGCTCGCGGTCCGGGAAGTAGTCTTCGGTGAAAACCCGCACATGGACTGGCTGCGGTTCGATTCCCAACGCTTGAGCCGAGAACGTGCCGGCGGCGTCGACAGTCACTTCCTCGTGTCCGCCTGCCGCCAGGATGCGTTCGCCCTTTGCGGGAGTTTCGGCAATCGCACCTTCCATCCCCTGCCATTCCATTCCAATCTGCTTGACACCGAAATCGTCCTGTGCTTTGACGCGAAACGCAAGTTGCTCGGAATCGAGCACCACCTTCGACCGCGGCAAGTCCTCGCAAGCCAGCGATGGAGCGTCATCGTCACATCCCGCGACCATCAACGTGAACGGCTCTTTGCCTGCGAGCCCGAACTCATCTTCCCACTGGAATTCGATCTCGCGCCCGCCATCGACATCCGTTTCCGGGCTGCGTATCGTCGCGTCCGCCGGCGTCTGCGGTTGGCCGTCCACCGTCGCTGTGGACAGCTTGCGGCTGGCGGTGGCAACGAAGGCTGCGCGAGCCCCTTTGACGAGCGAAACGGAACCGCCACGTACGTCTTTCTTCTGCGCGTCCGGCCGGCCCAAATACTCGGGCAGCGTAACGTCGGCGACGATCGCGGTGAGTTCGGGACGAAGCACGGGTTCGATCCTCACATCGTGTCGTGAATCGCCAATGCTCACATGCAGCCGACTAGCAGCAATCTGCGCCGGCAACTCGAATTCGTAACGACCGTCTCGAAGCGACGCTTGAACCGGAAGTTGCGCACCGAGTTGGACCTGGCCCCGCTGCGGATGCCAAAGCGAGCCTTCTGCCAAACGTACCGAGATAGTGAACGGCTCGCCGTGAGGAACAACGATCTGTTCGGGCAACGACTCGATGGCCGCGAAGGTGTAACGAGGCGTGTTCGTCCATGGGGTGAGGAATCGCGCCCAAGCGTTGGCGGCCGCTGCAGGGAAAATCAAAGCCAAACCAACGGCTGCCGCAATGGATGCCACGGCGAGCCACCCCCACGTGCGATATCGCGAATTCGGCGTCGCATCGCATAAATCGCGCTTCTGAGCATCCTGCGCAACTTGCCGAATCGCAGCCTCACAAAGCGTGCGCGATCGCTTCTGTTCGCTTTCACTGTGTGCCAATTCGATGACGCCTAAGAGTTGGTCGCCGAGGTGAGGCAGCTTGCCGCTGAGCAATCGGGCAAGTTGCTCCAAATGTCGGCGCCGCCAAATCCAACGATGCACGTAATACGGTACGATCGCGCACCCGCACACTGCTCCCAGAAAAGCGTCCATGCGCAGCCACCACGGCGTATCCCAAAGTCGATCCACCGCAAAGACGCAAAGGAATGCGACGATCACCGCGAACACGGCTATGCATGCCGCTTCCACCATCTTGATCGTCCACACGCGGCGGCGGAAGCCGAGCAACTGTCCTTCGAGGGTCGTCGGCAGACGCAACAGATCCGATCGTTGTGCGATGCTCATTTGTGTGGTCCTGTCAATTTCGTTTAACCGCAAGCCGGAGGCGTGCGCGTGGGTTGGGGCGCTGCGAAGCGTATGCCTCCGGCTTGCGGTCAAACGAGTTTTGGATGCGTTTCATATCCGTGACCTGCTAATGATATGTCACCCAACCGCCCTTCGGCAGTCCCGCAAAACGTGTGACGAACGTCCATTTCTGAGGTTTCTTGTCTTCGCGAACCGGATTCTGCTCAACATAGTGTAACGCGTCTTCGATTGCCTCTTCGCTGTCGAGATAGACCTTCCATTGATGTTCTGCCCACATACGAGGTGGGCGATCTCGTTCTGCTGCGAAGCGAGCTAACGGGTGGAGCCCCGCATCGCACAGTTCGCGTGTCGATGCACCCTTCAGCCGGTTGACGATTCGTTCGACTTTGTACGTGTGGCGAGCGATCACCAAATGCGTGTGCTGGGGGAGAATCGAACACGCCCAGATCGTGTAAGAGCTGTGGCGACATGCGTCGGCGAAGCCGTTGCCGATGGCGCGGGCTTGCGCGCCCGTGAATTGGATCGGCGGGTATTTGAGCGCTCGCCGCGCTTCCTCTCGTTGAGCCAGTTCGGCATCGGACAACGTCTCCAAGTCTTGTCGCTCAATCGACATGCTTGTACGTCCAAATCGTACCAACTCCCACTTGCCTACGAACTCGGACCATGAGCCGCGTGGATCGTTGGGTAGCCAGAAACCGTACGCTCCCAGGATCACATGGTAGCCGTGGATCATGGGCGGCCTCCACAGCACAGGTCGAGATTTCCCGAGTCGTCCAACCGCAAGCCGGAGGTTTGCGCTGAGCATAGGATGCCCACGTTTGGACGCGCACGCCTCCGGCTTGCGGTTAAACGAGAAGATGCCAACTCTAGTCGCATACCTTCCATCATATCAGTCCGATCGCCTTTCGGCCTACCCAAAACACGCCCAACAAGGCAACTAACAAGCCGGCCATGGCCGGGTGACTCCACACTTGCACTCGGCGTATGGACGACGGCGGATCGGGCAAACTGGCCAGTGACGACACGACCTCGTCCAGTCTGTCGGCCTCGATCACCTTGCCCCGCGTTACACGAGCAATCTCTTCAAGCACCTCCGGCCGCGCCGGACGGCCAACGCGTTCGGTCGCCACGCCCTGTACAAAGAAAGACGCCTCAAGGGTTGCGCCGGTTTGCTTGCATGCAAGCACAACTTGATGATTACCGGGCTCCTTGGCAGTGAATCGGGCTGAAAACGCTCCCCACTGGTCGCCGGAGGACACAAAACCTATTGTCTGTGCCTCCCCCGAAGGGGCCGTGATCCGCGCCGTCACATCGCCGCTGTGGAGAGGTTCGCCGCTTCGGTCCATCACGTTCGCGCTCAGCGTGAGCGTGCGGTCGATTTGCGGCTGGTCCGGCGAATAGTACAGCCGCATCGTTTCGCCCTTGGCCATGTTGCGTTGGTACGCCATCCAACGCACAACCTGGCCCCAGAAACGATAGTGGTATTTGTCCTCGACGCCTTTGCGCCATCGCCACGCGCCGTCGGTTCCCATGAATAGCACCTTGCCGGCTCCGTAGGTGCGTGTCACGAGCAATGGCAAGCGGCCGAACTTGTTCTCGATATCCTTGTGCACGGCCAGCACTTCGCTACCCGCCCGAGCTCGCTCGACCGGGGCGTACCATTGAAAACCTGGTAATCCTTCCCAGACTTCCACGTTTTCTTCTTCTGTGTCGGCCAGTTTTGTTAGCAGACTTCGGCGTCCTAGTTCCGTGAGTTCGAAGTGGCAGGGCGTTCGAGATCCCCAACCGCTCAACTGCACTTCGTCGAGCACAACGGGGTACAGTTCGTCCAATTCAGTGTCCAGCAACGAGAACTGCCGCCCCTCCCACCCCGGCATGAAGACAATTCCGCTTGCCTGGTGTTCGACAAGACCTTTCAGCCACTCGCACTGCTCGTCCGTCAATTGACCGTCACCCAGCCCCACGTCGCCCAGGAAGACGACGTCGAACTGCGACAGTTCGTCCAGGCCGCTGGGGAACTGTTTGATGTAGTCCTTGCTGCCGCCGCCCACTTTGCTGAGTCCCGGATGAAAGAGCAAGCACGACACTTCGACGCCTGGATCGCGCGACAACGCATTGCGGAGGTAGCGGTATTCCCATCGCGGATACGATTCGATGACCAGTGCACGTAGCTTCTCTTCGCGAATCGAAATCGGCGCAGTTAATCGGTTGTTGTCCGTCAGCGTTTCGTCGCTGTGCGTCGACACGTCCAGCGTCAAAGTCAGGTCGCCAACATCATTCGGCTTCCACACGACCCAGTCGTTGATGCGTCCCATCGCGCCAATGCGGATATCCTTCGACACCTCCTCGCCATCCGAGGTGCGCAATACGACGGTCGCTACGTAGTCACGCGGAAGCGAGCTTTCGACCGTAAACGGAACTCGCACGGATTTACCGGCGACTCCAAACGTTGGCGCGTCAAGACTGAGCAATTCGACGTCCGGCAATCGAGTAGGCTTGCCTACCGGCACGGCGAACACGGGCACGCCTTTCAAGCGTAGAAGCGTCGCGGCCTGGACGGGCGGCAGGCCCTCGTTCCAATCGCCGTCGGAAACTAGCACCGCGCCAACCAGGTTCTTGTACTTGCCTGGGGCTTTGGCCAGCGGTTCGTGCAGGTTGCTGCCGCCTCCGCCCTCCGTCGCCGAAAACGGCTGAATCACAACGTCGACTCGTTCGTGCAGTTCGCTCCAAAATGACGCTTCGGTCAGCGCCGCGATTGCCTCTCGCCGCGACACAAGCGAAGTTGCCGCTGGATCATTAGATTCCGCATCGCGTGTTTCCATACTGGGCGACTCATCCCATAGCACGGCAACTGACGGCTTCTCTTCGGGCCGGAATTCCTGGATGAACTCGGGCTGATTGAGCATCAACGCGGCAAGGATGACGAGCGTCAACCTCAACAGTTCCAGCAGGCCCAGCGAGGTGCGGTACCCGCTACGTCGCCAAGCGGCGAAGCACAATACCGCCGTAACCAGTACCAGGACCACCGACACGACAGCCGACCAGGGAGTCCACAGAAATGTGAGCGTGCGAGTTGCGTTCACGTGGCGGCTCCTTCCGTTCGGCGTATCTTCGGGATACACAGTCCGGCTTCGAGCACCATGGCCACGATCATCGCCGCAAGGAACAGCCGCCAGATCTCCTGGATTAGCGATTTGATGCTGCCCGCACGATCATCCACACGTGCGTAGTCGAGTCCTTGGAATATCCCGGCCACGCGTTGATCGGCCAGTACCGCCGCTTGGTCCTCGGCCGCTGTCCGGTTCACGGCCAGCAATCGTTCGCCCACGGTATACACGCCGCGGTGATAAGCGTAGGCGGTCGATATGGCCTGGTCGGCACCCTCAAGACGCTCCCACGTAGTCGGAATGTCCGTCGGCGGTCGACCGGCGACAAGATTCCGTGTGTTTCCCAAGACTCTGGATCCGGAAGCCAACGCTCGTTGCACCGCGACGTACAGAACCACGCCACCGGTCGCCAGCGAGGAATCTGCCATGGCCGGTGTCGTCGCCCAGAAATACACGCCACCGCGATCCGTCGTGACGCGACCGATCAGCGGCACATCGTCACGCATCGTAGCCAAGGCCGTGAACTCGCCAGAAATTGTGCAGTATCGCCGAACCTGCAAATCCCCAACGGGTAACGCCGTGCCGCTGAGCGAGTGTGCCAGCAAATCTTGATCGCCACGCCATGTTACGACAGGAATTTCGCCGTCAGGTTCGACCCACGACTCCCATTTGACGCCGAACAGTTCATCGTCACTGGGAACCTGCGGAGGAAGGAATACCACTTGGCCGCCGCGCTGGATAAACGATTGCACGGACTTTGCCTCATCGCCCTGCGGCAGCGGAGCCTGCCAGAGCAGCAGCGAAACCTCCTCCCACGGCACGGTTGCCAGTTGTTCGATCGGAACGACTTCGGCAACGTTTTCGTACGCAGGATCCGGTGCGATCGCCGCAGCCAACTCCAGCGGCCACGCGGCGTGCGGATCGTCTGCCACGACGATTGCCTTCCGCGGCGCCGGCTCGTCGAAGACAAAGAAGAAATCGTTGTCAGCCGGATTCGCGTCGGCGGGGATCGAGACTCGCCCCCAGCCTCGCTCCTGGCCTGCTTCCAAGGCAATGCGGTAGTCTTTCAGCCTGTACTGGGGTCCCACCATCTCGATCGTCGTCTCGGATCGGGCCCCTTCGATCTCGAACTGCACTGGAATCGTCACTCGGTCGTCCGCATCGCCTTCTCGCGACAGGAGCAAGGAAACCAGCAATTCGGCGCTCTGGCTGGATTGCTGCCGGCGCACGTCGGTCACACGCACGGCCACGTTGGCCGGCGCCGCTTGCGGGTACGCCAACAGATGAAAACGAATGCCTTGGGCCAATTCCAGAAAACTGTCGCGCAGCGTCTGCCAACGGCCGCTATCGGCATGCCAATCGTTCTCTCGAAGATCCGAGCAGATCCAGATCTCCGTGCGCCCGGTTCGGTTGGCCTGGATATAGTCACGTGCCGCTTGGAGCATCGCCGGCAGATCGGCCTCGGTACTGGTGGGCTCGGCGTCGGGCAGGTCCAGTAGCGATTCGGGGGACTCCAATTCGCGAGGCGTATTCGTCGTGCTCTCGATCAAAACCCAACGTGAAGAACCCAGCGTGTTGAGCGTTTGAACCACCTGTTCTCGGCATGTGTCAAGTTTCGACATGACTGTGCCGGCACCCTGCTGTTGCATGCTGGGCGAACGATCCAGCAACACGATCGTCGTGTCAGCCCGACCGCCAGCGGCCAGCCCCAGCCAACCGCTGGCCAACGGGCGGCTGATGGCGAAAATCAGACCCGCAACGGCAAGCATCCGGAACAATAGGATCAACCATTGCCGAAGCCGAGCATACCCACGCGACATGCGATTGGCGGCCAGCAGGAACATCATCGCCGCCCAGCGCGTCGTTTGATATCGGCGCTGATTGATCAAGTGGATGAGGATCGGCAAGCCAATCAACGGCAGAGCGGCTAACAGGATTGGCTGCAGAAAACTCATCGCGCGCCTCGTGTACGTGTCCGCCCAATAAGGAATCGCATCATCGCCTTCTCGTAGTCTTCGTCGATGCTCACTCGGTGATAGTCGATGGCCGATTCGAGCACGAGTTGCCTGAGTTCATTCAGATAGTGCTCAAGCACCTTGTGGTATCGGTCGGCGATTTCGTTTGGCTCGGCAAACACGGACGGGCCGCCCTCCATGTCCAGGAATCGCATCGGCCGATAGAAATCGAACTGCAGCTCTCGCGGATCAAGTAAGTGAAATGCAGCAACGTCGTGTTTGCGGAAACGCAAATGTTCGAAGCAGCCTCGCAACTGTTCGGGTTCGACGAACAGATCGGACACGATGACGATCAGTGCCCGCTGTTCGATGGTTTCAGCCAGTTCGTGCAACACCGGCACCAATTGCGTCTGGCCGCGAGGCTTTGTCTGTTCCAAGACGTCGAAGACATGCAGCAGATGCGCCGGGTTGCGACGCGGCGGGATGTTCTGAATCACGCCGTTGGCAACGCAGTAGAGGCCGACGGCGTCTCCCTGTTGTGCTGCCAAGTAGCTCAGAGAGCCCGCGATCTTGCGAGCGTATTCGATCTTGGTCACGCTGTCCGACCCGAATTCCATCGAACCGCTGGTGTCCAACACCAGGCAACAACGCAGGTTTGTGTCGGCCTCGAACTCTTTGATATAAAACCGATCGGATCGGCCGTAGGCCCGCCAATCCATGCGCCGCAAGTCGTCTCCGGGAACGTACTTTCGGTATTCCGCGAATTCGACACTGGCCCCACGGTGCGGGCTAGGATGACGCCCCGACACACTGCCCTGCATCGGGCGGCGCGAACACAGCGGTACAGCCGCTAGACGGGCAATCGCCTGCGGATCGAGAAAACTGCGAGGTTGGCGGTCGGGAAACATCAACTACTCCGGCTGTCTACGCCTCTGTATCCGTCTCCTCCACCAATCTACGCACGATCTCCTTTGCGCTGATCCCTTCAGCCTGAGCCGCGAACGTGGTGATCACGCGGTGAGTCAGCACGGGGGCTGCGACTTCCTGAACGTCTTCCAGGCGTACCATGTAGCTGCCCAATAACGCAGCGCGGGCTTTCGCGCCCAAGATCAGGTTCTGCACGGCGCGAGGTCCGGCTCCCCACGCAACCAACGGTTTCAACCACGATGGAGCAGTAGCATCATTGGGCCGTGTCTGCCGCACCAGCCTCGCAGCATATGTATAGATGTGATCCGGGACGGGTACTCGCCGAACCAAACCCTGATGCTGAAGGATCTCGCTGGCGTGCAGAAGATGATCCAGTTCCGGAAGATCGTCGCCTGTTGTTGTGCGAGCGATCTGGACCTCCTCGGCTTCGGACGGGTAGTCGAGTTCGATCAGAAACATGAACCGATCCAGTTGCGCTTCGGGCAACGGATATGTCCCCTCCTGCTCGATGGGATTCTGTGTCGCCAGTACCAGGAACGGCGGTTCCATCACCAACGTCTTCCCGACCGCCGTGACCTTGTATTCCTGCATGGCTTCCAGCATCGCGGCCTGGGTCTTTGGCGGGGCCCGGTTGATTTCGTCCGCCAGCACGATATTGGCGAACACTGGCCCGTGGACGAATTCGAAGTCGCGGCGTCCATCGGCTCCGTCCTGCAGAATATCCGTGCCCGTGATGTCCATGGGCATAAGGTCGGGCGTGAACTGAATGCGGCTGAACTTCAGCGACATGGTCTCAGCCACCTTGCTGACCAACAACGTCTTGGCCAATCCTGGTACGCCCATCAGCAAGGCGTGACCACGAGCGAACAGGCATATCGACAGCCGCTCGACCGTATCCCGTTGTCCGACGATGACCCGAGCAAGCTCTTGCCGTAACCGGTCATACACATCTCGCAGTTGGTCAATGGCCTGGACATCATTCTCGCTAAGCTGTACTTCGGGTGACACTACGGATTCCGTCATGCTGTGATCCTCAATCGTGATGTTCGTTCCGTAACGCGTAGAATCTTCCTGCGGATGCCGTTTGTTCCCACACTCGCCGATGTGCGGGAATCTCGTAGAGAGGTTAGCGGAAATTCACGACTTCACCACCTGACTTGGTGAATAGCCCATTCAGCACCGCCACGTCGATCGTCTCGGCAAAGAATCGGACGCTGCCGTCGGTCAGCGCGGCCTGAAAACCGCCGGGGCGCAACCCGATCAGTCCGCGTGTCGGGTTCTCCTTGTTCGGTGCGAAATCGCCCGGCTTGGTCCAGATCACGGCCGAGTCGTCGGGGGCCTCGACTGCCATGATCGTGTTCGACGTGCCGTCGGTAATCCGTGCAAAACTGATCCCAAGTTTGTCTCCCGGTTTGGGCCGGACAAGTACGCCATCGGCTCCACCAACGCCCAGATAATTCGTCATACCCGGTTCGCTCTTCGAGCCAGGCGCCTTGTATGTCTCAGGCATTTGTTCGATCAGCTTCTTGTTGTGGGGACTGTCCCACGGTTCGTCCAAATGGAACTGATCATAGAGGTCGGCTCCCTCGATGAACGGCAGAATATGGACGCGCCAACTGAGCAGCGGCTTGCCGTCCTTGTCCGCGCTGTAACCAGCAGGCAATGCGCGATAGGTGTCGTGATAGTTGTGCATGGCAAGCGCGATGTTTTTCAGATTGTTACTGCCGTGTGTACGACGCGCCGCCTGTCTCGCTGCCCCAACGGCCGGCAAGGCCACCGCGGCCATAACCGGCACGGAAGCTGCCATGTTCCCGCCCGGTAGTGTCCGGCGGCTGAACAGCGCCACACCATCCGGCGTACGGCCTACTGCGAACACGGTTGGCTGCAAGTGGCTTACGATCACCTCGGACGGAGGTAGGCCGGAGGTATCCAGCGCCGGGATACCGAACATCTGCAGTAGACCAGGCACCATCGGTAATATGGTCTCCGCGACCACGCGTGTGTCCATGTATGCCAGAACCAACGTCTTCGCGCTCCCGGAGAACAGACCTGCCACGTCCGGATGCTGCGCCAGCGATCGGCCGTCGCCCCCGCCCGAGAGAAGCGGATTCATCATCTGCGGTGTTGCGGTGATGAACAGCTCGTTATCGGTCAGGCACCAAGACGGAGCAACCGGAACTCCCGGCTGGGCGAATTCCAGCGTGTGTACCGTGTGCCCATTGAGGGTGTCCGATGAAATCGACGGAGCTCCCTCTCCCTCCTGATCGAGGGCTGCCTTCGCCATCGTCAGCAAAGTCTCCTGGATCCGTTCCAGTTTCTGTCGATCGCGGACTTGAATCGCGATTGTCCACCCGCCAATTAGCGCATTCTCACCGGGTTGGGCAAAGATCCGCCAGGTATCGCCGAACGATTTCAACAAGTCCTCGCGAATATTGAACCCAAGGTGCTGCTCTGCCTCCGCCATCTCCTCTCGCGCCTGTTCGGCTTCCCTCGGCTCGAACTGTCCGATCATGCCCAACACCAGATCCAGGAGCGCAGTTGTGTCGAGCTTGAACGCGATGGCGGCAGGAGCATCCTGTCCGATTACCTTCAGGTCGTCGGCCGCAAGCGGTTTCGCGTCGATCCACGACAGCAGCCCTGTGCCGGCGCCGTCGACCGCCAACAATGATCGGCTGACGCAACCTTTGTCATCCATCCCGCTGACGTTGGCGAAACTCTGAACCTTGTCCAAGCCCAGCACCAAGACGATCCGGCCTGCTTCAGGCTCACCGCTCTGCTCGACAACCATCTCCACCACGCGTTTCACGTCGACGTACATGGTCGTCGAAACGCGCGGAATGGGCAGCCTGGTTCGTACGTTAGCCAGCCACGCTGGCGGTTGCCCGCCGGCGCGTTGCATCATTCCCTCCAAAGCCCCGTCGCCGAGTCCGAAAAGGAGATACTTTCCGGCGACTCCCCAGGTGATTGTTGGGGCTTCTTCGTCAAGTTGAACCCGCGAGAACGTGCGGCTGCCAATCTGGACCGAGGTAACCTGTCCTGGCGGAGCTCGCCCCTGGAGCCTGTTCAGTATGTTCTGTACTTCGGCTGCATCATCGTCCACGCGAAGCAACCCGGCGCCCTTAATGGTGGGCGGATCATTCCCGTTGAAGACAAGATCGCTAAGGAACATGGCTCCGGGTTTGCCCTGCACGAGTTCCAGCAGTTTCATTATGTCCTCGATCCCCTGCTGCGCGTTGGGATCATTGGCCGCTGCCATCTGCACGAAACCGAGCATCCTACCCCGGCCCTCTGTGAGGAACCTCTGGACCTCTGGTTCTGCCAGCATCCGTTCCGTGTGGTTACCGCTCGTCGCGTCCGGCGTTCCCGTACCGGCCCAAGACGCATAGAAAAGACAATCCGCCGGCGCAATCTTCGCCGCAAGAGGATCCTCCTGCGTTGGCGGGACACCAGTCGGCATACCAAAACCGCCGCCGAGGAGCATAAGAAGCAAGTATTCGAGTGGATTCGGTCCGCCGATGCCCATCATTGATCTCCCAGTGCAAGAAAGTGATCCCCGTTGTAGAACGCTCTCTGGTGCGCGACCGCTCGTAACCCGCTCCAGTGAGCCAAGCCAGAGTCCGCAAGAGGCATGCACAACTGTGTATGCGCAGACCCGTACTTTTCGGTCTCGCGGCGCACACTGTCCGTAGTTCGCGGGTCAAGGCGAAAGATTGTCGGGAAGGTCAAGAAAAACTCGCTATTCGTTCTGCAAATGTGGTGTGAAAAGAAACGCCGACCAATGTCATGATGCGCAACGCCTGCTCGACGGTCAATGGTTTTCGACAACGATCGTCGCCATCGCCAGTCCTGATACCGCAACGCATCAACGGACGCCTCCACGTTTCCTCCGAAGTCTCACACCCGAGGAATGAACACTCTTCAGAGGCCCTGACGAACGTCCAACTTGTCGTCATAGTTGAGGGAGAGACTGTCAGACTGCAAGCATTTGCTTTGCGCCGCGCGCCCGTCGTGATACCCTGAGAGCCTACCGATATCGTTGCGCATCGACTCTGACCACGCCGCGTACCGCCTGACCTCCCATGGCAACAGGCGGAAGCGGATCTTCTCTTTTGGGAGTAGCCTGACGGCGAAGAAGTTGCCAGCGGCAAGTTCAGGTGGGGATGAGACTTCATCTGCCGGTACTCGTGGCGAGTACCGTCCGAACTGGCCGACGAATACCACGTTCGTGTACACCTGGGTTTGGGGCCCTCTGAGATCGACCAGGAATACCGAAGTGTCATACGCGCAGACGATCTGCGCGAACGGTAGGGTCTATTCGTCGCCAGCAAGAAACGGCCGCATAGCGAGATCGCGCCGTACTTCCTGCCTCGCATTGGTAACGGCTAATTTTTTAGCTTCCAGTCATTGACAGGCACCGGCATATCGGCTAATATTTTAGCCGCACCGCGCGAGTGCGCCGATCCACAAGCCGGTACGATGGGCCTCCGAGCCCGTCGAATGAATACCAGGATGCTGCCACCGATCGACGGCTTCGGAGAGCCATCGTACGAATTT
>CAZUAH010000310.1:0-15778 GCA_964617665.1 uncultured Pirellulaceae bacterium | reverse complement strand
GTGCCGCATTGGACGATCCGGTCGTACTTGCGGGCAGCATTGACCATCTGCCGGCCTTCCCAGATGTAATGCGAAAGCGGCTTTTCCACATATACCTGCTTGCCGGCCTGGCATGCCCAGATCGTGCTCAATCCGTGCCAGTAGTTCTGGGTCGCATTGCCAATTACGTCGATGTCCTTGCGGTCGAACATCTTCCGCATGTCGGCGTACTGTTCGGCTTTTTGACCGTACTTCTCCTCAAGTACTCTGGCCGCGTTGCCTCGGCGCTGCCCGTCAGGATCAGCCACCGCCACGACGGTCACACCTTTTTGCTTTTGGAACGAAGGCACATGGGCGCCAGTGCCACGGCCGCCAAGCCCGACTACACCGACGAGGATCTCGTCGTTAGCCCCCAGCACGCGCGACGAAGCCACCATCGGTGCGGCCATCGCTGCCGAAGCGGCTACGGATCGTTTCACGAACTGCCTGCGAGTGATTGCCATGACATAGGCTCCTGAATCTAATGAATGTCGCCTGCCCTCGTGGGGCTGAGTGGAATCCCGCGAATACTCTCGTTATGCTTAACGGACAATAGTATCCCCGGAATTTCGACCACAGAAAAGTCTTTTCCGAAAAGAACGAGCAATTACCGTGATCGACTTGCGCTACAAACCAACAGCCGCCGAAGTCATCAGCAGACTTCGTTCGTTGCATGACCGACAGGCATGCGACCGTATCTTCGCCACGTTCAAAGTTCCAAGTGTCGCACTTGACGAGTTTGCCCAGCGGTACTCTGAAGGGCGTTGCGAATGCCCAGAGTTGGATGAGCGTGTCGAGTTCTGGGACGCATACCTGAGCGGACGCGCGCGACTGGAAGACGACTCGATCCCGAGCGCTTATCTCAGCGAACTGGATCAAGGTTTGTATGGTGGCGTGCTGGGAGGAGAAGTCGAATTCATGGCCCATCCGGACAACGGGTGGATTTCGTCGATGGTGGCTCCGCTGCTGGACGATTGGTCGGAGTTCGACGCGTTGAGCTTCGACGAGTCCTCCCCCTGGTTCCAACGCTACCTTCATCAACTGGAGTCATTCGTGCAGGGTGCCGGCGATAAATTCGGCGTCAGCCATTTCATTCTGATCGACAGCCTGAATCTCGTTTTCGAGCTGGTTGGCGCAACGAACACTTACATGAGTATGATCGAGACGCCCGAACTGGTCCGCCGAGCGATTGATTTTGCATTTGACCTGAATGTGAAGATCCAGGAGACCTTCTTTGAAAAGGTTGGATTACTGGCCGAGGGCACGGCCAGCAACATGGTGCAGTGGATCCCCGGCCGGATCGTGTCCGAGAGTGTCGATCCGTTCCACATGACCTCGGTCGACTACTTTGAAACCTGGGGCCGCGAACCGGTCGAGCGGATCTTGGGCCGGTTCGACGGTGGCGTACTGCACATTCACGGCAACGGCCGGCACCTGATGGAAGCCGTCAGCACGGTCCGTGGCCTCAAGGCGATCTACTTGGGCGACGACCGGGGATTCCCTCAGGCATTCGACGTATTGGGCGAAATACAGGCTCGCACCGGCGACGTCCCTTTGGTCACGTCCGTCGACGTGGACGATTTCGTCCAGCAACTCGATGCTCACGGACTTCCCGGCGGCGTCTTGTATCACGTAACCGGCGCCGATAGCATCGACACGGCTAATCGACTAATGGAACGCGTCCGAGAATATCGAACCTAGGAATTGAAACTGATGGGGACGACACCGATGAAACGAGCAACTAGGACCGCCGATCATGTTTGTCGGCTAGTGTATGGGACGATTGCCATTGCCTTGCTGTTGAGCCCAGCGATCGCACAGGCCGCAGAGCAGGCACGGCCGAACATTGTATTGATTTTGACCGACAACCATGGCGCGTGGTCATTGGGGTGCTATGGAAACAAGGACATCAAGACGCCCCACCTGGACAAGTTCGCGGCCGAAGGGACGCTGTTTACGCGCTGCTATGCAAACAATGCAGTGTGTTCCCCAACGCGAGCGTCTCTTCTGACCGGATTGCAGCCCTGCCAGCACGGCGTGCATCGCTACCTCGGCGCGCGCGGAGCACAGATCGGGCCCAAAGCCTACAACACGCTGGAGGAGTTTGACACGCTGCCGTCACTGCTGGCCGACGCCGGCTATGTGTGCGGACTGTCGGGCAAATGGCACTTGGGCGGTAATCTTCATCCGCAGGAAGGTTTCTCCTTTTGGACCACCAAGCCGCACGGGCACAGCCGCGGGTTCTACGATCAAGAGGTGATCGAAGACGGCAAGATCCGCGTCGAACCGACGTATCTGACGAAGTACTGGACGGACCGGGGAATCGAATTCATCGAGCAGAACAAAGACCAGCCGTTTTTTCTGTTTCTGGCGTACAACGGCCCTTACGGCCTGGGGGGTGCGATGCGCGAGTCGATCCGGAATCGCTTCAAGGACGTCTATGCCGACGAAGAGATGCCTTCGTTCCCGCGGCGCGAGCCTCACCCGTGGAACCACAACTATGGCAAGTGGGTCGGCGATCTCGAAGTCATCCGCAAGTACGCGGCCGAGGTCAGCGGCGTCGACGACGGTGTGGGCCGAGTCATGGCGACGCTCGATCGGCTGGGTCTGGACGAAAACACGTTCGTCATTTTTGTCGCCGATCAGGGGCTGTCGGGCGGGCACAGCGGTTTCTGGGGAATGGGCGATCACACGCGTCCGCTGACTGGCTTCGATTGGACCATGCACATTCCGCTCATCTTCCGATACCCCGGCCAGATTCCCGCCGGGAAACGCAACGACCTGTTGGTCAGCAACGTGGATTTCCTGCCGACCATGCGAGACTACCTGGGATTGACAAAAAAAAACACGGACCAGCCCAAGTCGCCCGGCCGGAGTTTTGCAGACGTTCTACGCGGACAGGCAATCGACAAATGGGATGACACGATCTATTACGAGTTCGAAAACGTGCGTGCCATTCGCACCAACGAGTGGAAGTACATCGAACGATTTAGGCAAGAACCAAACGAGTTGTACGACCTGCGGGTGGACCCGGAGGAGTTGAACAACCTGGTCGACAAACCCGAACACGCCGAAACGCAGCGTAGACTACGCGACGACATGCATGCCTACTTCGATCGTGTAGCCGATCCGAAATGGGACCTCTGGAAAGGCGGAACGTCAAAGACAGGTCATATGATGCGAGGTCTGTTCGACAATCCAGGTCCTGCTCCACCTCCGAAGCAGTCAGAACGGTAAGCTGCGTGTCGTTGCATTACTCCCTTTCCCGTGACCCTCTCGTCCACGGCGGCGAAAACCCTTCGGCCTCGTCGCCGCACACGGCCGAACACTGCAGACCCGTACCGTTCGTGGTGTGAAACACTCGTCCGTTCGAGGCAATCGCGCCGATGCAGACGAGCAGGTCGACCGTTGGGCCGCAAGAGACCAGACGGACCTCCTTGGGATCCGACAGGTCAAACAGCTCAAGATTCGGGCCGAGGAGGTACGGCTCGGACAGCGTGAACCGCGTGCAGCGGTATCCCTTCGTGAGTGTCGAGATGATCTTGCCGGTTTCCTTGTCGATCAGATACCCGTTGTTGTACTGGGACTGCGTGAACAGAAACCGCTTGCCGATCGTGATGACATGGATCGCTCGGCTGACCGGATCGGATTTCCAGATCAGCGAGCCGTCTTTGGCATCCAGGCACCAAATATAGTTGGTCTTTCCTTCCACCGGGTTGTATCCACCCATGTAAATGCGCCCGCCTTCGCCTGACACAGTACAGCCCGCATGGACGCTGTAGTCGGTCGTGTCCCAGAGTACCCGACCGCTTTCCGGCTTGATCGCCGCCGTGACACCCAACGGTCCTTTGCCGCCGAAATAGCAGGAGTAGTAGATCGTCCCGTCCATCAGACACATGCCCGCATCGTCACCGCCAGCTCCGTACTTCGAGAAATCGCGAGTCCAGACTTCTTTGCCTGTGTCGATGTCGTAGGCTCGAACCAGCGGCTTCTGATCGGCGGAAAAGCCGAATGTGCTTTGATGTTCAAAAAGCCACGACTTCGGCGTGTACCTGCCGGTGCTGAATTGATAGATGACCAGGTTCTTGTAGATGATCGGCGGCAGCTGTCGGTTCCAGCTTGGCGAACCGGTGAATGGGGCTTCCCAGATCTGGGCACCGGTGGCTGCGTCCAGACAGCGAATACGACATTGCTCGATCCCGGCTTGGGGCAGGAACAGCCGCTCGTTGTGATAGACCGGAGCTGTAAAGGAAACGTGAACACCAGGAGAGTGACGCCGCCACAAGAGCCGGCCGGTTTCCTGTTCGACGGCGAAAACCTGACCTTCGGCCGTATGCGTGTACATCCGACCGCCGCCGCACACGCTGAAGTGTTTACACGTCCCTTTGAAGCGGCGAATCCATTTCAAGCGAAGGGGTAGCTCGAGTCCTTGATCGCTGGAGTTCGTATTCGCTTGGTTGCCGAAAGCGGTGTACCAATCGTGTGACGAGTCGCGCAACTTGCTGGTTAGCGGACTGCGAATCTCGCGTAGATTGAGATCAGTTGTCGGTAGCGGTGCATTGCCGTCCGGCCCCAAAACGTACAGGTATCCATCATCACAGCCGAAATAGACGCGGCCTTCGCTGACCGCGACTGGAGCTGTAATTGCCTTGCCAAAGGCTGTCTTGAACGACCACACGTCGCGATCGCCGGAAAGCGGCACGACGTACAGCCGGCCATCGAGCCCGCCGTAGACGACCGAGTCCTTCAATACCACCGGTGAAGCGATCGACGACGCGGCGCAAAGCGGTTTGGTTGTCCCGTCAGCAGCGTGCAGGCAAAGCCCGAATCCGTCTTCCGGTCGACATCGGAACACATCCTTGCCGCGAGGGCTGGCGGAGCAGAAGCTGATCGAGCCGCTTCCCAAATGTGCCCCGCCGGCGCCTTGATATGATGTTTGGGTACCGGGCACATGATCGGCGACGACCTTGTCACCATCTCGTCGAAGTATCTCGACGCTCCCGTTATTGTCTCGACGATGCCATTGGCGATAGACGTCTCCCGATTCGCCGATGCTGAGACCCAGCGTGGTCGGGGCCTCACGCCGGGCTACGTAAGTCGCGCGGAGTTCGCCTTGATTGCCAGTATCCTCTAGCCAGCACAGCGTTCCGCCGGCAGGCACAACTAGCGTCTTGCCATTCAACGCGATATTGCGTGTGCAACAGAACTGATCTCGCCAACCGACCGCGCCGCGATCCTTGTGCCAGGCCTCGCCGCTCCAACGGTCGCCGTAAAATCCAAGTCCTTCTCGAACGAAGTCCCACACCCAGCGAATAGCCCCATCCGGTTTCAATGCGTAGACACGAGATCCCAAGGTGGCGAAGTAGACTGATCCATCGTCGAACACCGGCGCGCAGAAGATAGGATCGCCGGTGTCGATCCGACTGACTACCTTCCCACTGTCCGCATCCAGTACGTAGTACGTGCCGGTCATAGTGCCGAAATGGACGAAACCGTCGACAACAGCCGGCGAGGACACATTGTTGCAGTTGGCCAGACCGCCTGCTGTTTCGTACTTCCAAATCATATCGAGCGTCCCGGCATCGAGGCACCAGGCTACTCCGGCTCCGTCCACAACGAAAACACGTCCGTCTACAACAGCCGGCGCAGTGAAAATAGCGTCTGACAGCGGCGCAGCAGTGATCAATCCCAACGGGAGTTTCACATTCCGATCCGGTGCATTTCCCGAATGGCGGCAATCGTACTTCCACTGCGGCCAATCCTCGCCGGCCAAATCCTGCGAGGCGATCGGCAGGAGAGCGAAAATCAGGGCTGTCGTTTTACGGATGCGTCTCATATCGGTGTCCAATCTTTGAAGCGAAGAACGGAAATGGCCTGGAGCTTCCATGATGATGAGGTGGTAGAACAGTGACACATGGTCTTCCCTGGTCATGTGCCGGTCGGATCTGACCGGACGCAACGGATGTCTGACTCACCAGCCGTGGCCACTACCTCCCGTCGGCCAAGCGGACTTGCCGGACTCCTACTGGCGGACGCTGGGCGTCGGCGATCCGCTGATGAAGCACTTCTGACATTTGCCCAATGACCTCGGCTTGCTCTGGCCGACGGGCCAAATTGATCATCTCGTCGGGATCGGTTTCGTGGTCGTAGAGTTCGAAAGTCGTGTTACCCTCTTCGTCCCATTCGGTGTAGCGATATCGTCGTGTACGGATGCTGTAGCCGCTAGCGTATTGCGTCAGCGCCGAGCCTCGAGGCTCGGCACTAGGATCCACTAGCACGGGTACCAGGCTGACACCGGACAGATGCTTTGGCACATCCAAGCCGCACAACTCGGCCAGCGTCGGGTAGAAGTCAACCATCTCGGCCGGCGTCTTCGTGCTGCAGCCCGCGGCCTCGACGCCGGGACCGGCTACTACCAGCGGTACGCGAGCCGCGTTCTCGAATAGCGTCGTTTTCTGCCAATGGCCATGCTCGCCCATGTGATAGCCATGGTCCGATGTGAACAGGACAATCGTATTCTCTGCCAGTCCCGTCGCCTCTAACGCGTCGAGAACACGACCAACCTGGGCGTCGGCGAACGTTGTGGACGCATAGTAAGCCTGGATCGCCCGCCGAGCCAAATCGTCGGGCAGGTTAACTTGGTCCTTCTTTCTCGTGATCGACTGGCGAGCCGGAGCAGGCAGCGAGTCTAGATAGCCTTCGGGAACATCCGGCACGACGATCTTGTCACGTGGATACATCGCGAAGTACTTCTTCGGCGCCACGTAAGGGGTGTGGGGCCGGAAGAGGCCGACCGCCAGGAAGAACCTGCGATCCTCCTTTGCATACGTCTCGAGCAGCCGAACCGCTTCCGTCACGCCAATGCCGTCCGTTTGCTCTTCGTCTGTTCCGTCCGCGGCCAGCCAGCTCAGCGTGCCGCCGAAGCTGCCCGGCCGTAGACTGAAGATCAGGTCTTCGTCGTCCTTGTCGCGGCCTCGGGGGTTGATGGTCTGGTCCCACGAATACGGATCGTCGTGTCCGCCGGTGCCGATGTGTTTCGGAACGTTGTAGTGGTAGATCTTGCCGATCCGCGTGGCGAAATAGCCGTTGTCGCGGAACATCTGCGACATCGTTTGGACATTGGGCAGACGCTCGCGGATATGGATGGCGTTGCGGTGGATAAGTGTCTGGTCGGGATACAGACCCGCCATGAACGAAGCGCGACTCGGCCCACACAGCGGGTACTGGCAGTACGCCCGTTCGAAACGCACGCCGCGCGCGGCCAGTCGATCGATATTGGGTGACTTGACCAGCGGATGGTCATAACAGCCAAGGTCGCAATTCAGATCGTCACATATCAGGAAGAGGACATTCGGTCTGGCGCCCTCCGCTGTTTCGCACCAACCGACGTTGGTGACCGCATTCAGCAACAATGGAATCGCAGCAAGATAGACACGCATGTCGATATTCTCCCACGTCGGGAAGCGAGAGGATGAGCATCCGATTGCCTCTATCGAGTGCTATTGGCTTCACCGACTCTCATGATCCGTACAATAGCCACTTTGAACGTGCGTCCTGAATACTGGCTCTCCGCTGACCGTGCATTGCACGCCATCGTCATCCAATCGCATGCAGTATCGACACGACGCACACTCGGAATCTGATCCAAAGAAGGACCACCCGCCAAAGTCGTGTATCTTGACGAGAAAAAAGTACGCCCACTCGCCGAAAGGAAAGAAGATGATCAGATACCAGTAATGATCGGCGCGCCGTTGATATGCATCGACGAGCATCCAAAGCGAGAATGCATACGACAAGATCAGCAGAATGTGCATTTGCGGACTCCAGAATTGAAGCGTCTACCAATCTAGCCGATGCCCCTTTGGGACGCAAATCGGCCCGACGACACACCACGCGTCATGCAGAATATTGTGGATGCCGCATTCTGAACTGCTGGAGCACCCTATGAAATGGCGGGGAATCCAAAGGGCTCGCGGCGTGATAGAAAAGATGCGTCGAGCAGTCGCAGTCGGACGAGCCAAAACCAATTGGGCCAGATTTCAGGACGCCCGTTAACGCTTGGGCGACATCGCACTCTTGTCGTTGCGAGGATCGAATTGGCAAAGCGATGACTTCCGCTGCTTCGTTGCGGAGATAGTCGATGTGCCAGTGAAGCTTCTTACGGCGTCTCTTATGCCTTGCGACTCGGGCCGACAGATTGCGCATGGCCGAACCGACGTAGACGTACCAGCCGCGACGAAATGCAACCGTGCCCAAGGCACCGACTGGGATGCGTCTTCCTTTGTCCAGCCTGAGCAGCAACAAGTAGCTCCCTTGGTCCTTCACCTCTCGGCGCAAATGTCGCCAAGGGATTTCGAGCGACTTGATGTCCGAGCACACTGACAGGTCCGAGGCCCATTGGATGGCGACGGGAAGAATGTCGATCTTCTTGCGGACTTCGAGCAGCGTGCGGCTGAAAGCCAGGTCCGTGTGGTAATCGGGCATGAACCACTGCACGTCTGGCGTCTGAACCAGAAACAGTACGCATGGCCGAATGCTTCGGCTGCGGAGCGAAGCCAGTTCGATCAGATGACGCCGGCCACGTTCCGTCACAGCATCCGGGAACATGGCGACACCGTTACCAAACAAGGTGCAAGATTTAACTTCCAAGTAGACATCACGTCGTCTGTGGCGAAGAAGGAAATCAAATCGGCTGTGCCCAACGGGGATCTCGGGCCGGATTACCTCGGCACCCGCCAATTCCGGGATGCGGTTCTCTTCGATCAGGAAGCGTGCGACTTGGTTCGTGTCATGAGTGTGCAGAAAGATCGGCTGGCCGTCGCGTTCGACAGCCAATACCGTGTGCTCCGTCTTGCGATCTTGGCGGGGAGCGGCGGCCGATTTGGGGCTCGGCGTCAGGTAGAGCGTGACGTCTGGAAAGAAAAGCTCCCACAGACGACCGGGATTCGGAAGAAACGCCTCGACGGTTCCGCGGCGCTGCACGTGGCAGCGCACCAGGAACCGATTCGGACGTTCGACGAAACGCGCTTTCAGTACAGGACCAAACCGAAGCGTTCGGTCATTCATGCGTCGCGAGCCTACTTCTTGCCTGCCGCGGCCAGCAATCCGCGTGTGGCAGCCAGGCGGACGTGCTTGGGTTGGCCCTCTCCGGCCAGCGATTTGTAGATCGCCATGGCTTCGACCTTCCTGTCGGCGGCCAGCAGTCCTTCGGCACATGCCAGGTAGGCGTCAGCGGCTACCAGACGAAGCGCTTCAGGAGCCTTCTTCTGGAAGGCGCCCAGAGCCTTGGCAGCGTCGGCGTTGCCGATGGCCCCCAGGGCCGCCGCCGCAGCGCCCGCGATCTGTGCATCGGTATCATCCAGCAGAGCGACTAGAGCCGAAACGCTCTCGGCGTCTTTGCGCGCGCCCAGCGAGTTGATCACGCCGACCTTCGTCTTGCCCTTTGTTTTGCCCAATGCGTCACGCAGAGCGTCGGCGGCGCAAGTACACGGAATCCGCTCTAACGCGTAGCGTGCCATGTGAGAAAGCTCGGCATTGGGCAACAAGGCTGCCACCGTCGGTACGCAGTCGGTGGATCCAATGATGCTAAGTTTGCGGCAGGCGAAGTCTTTGGCCGCACGCGAAGCGTCGGACGGTAGAACAGCCGCAAGTTTGGCTGCCAGACCCTTTCGTGCGGCATCATCGCCGTGCGAAGCCACGATGGCGTCTTCGATCGGCTTCAATACGTTGCGGTCCTGACCCCAGTCGTAGGACTTCAAGGACTCGAACGCCTTGTCTACCGCCTCGTCGGCGGTTGCCGCGGGAAGTACTCCGCCGAATAGCAGGGCCACAGTCACAATACCGATGATCGCGTTCGTCTTCTTCAGCATGTCCTTCTCCTTCTCGTTGCAGTATGGTCTGAATAGGTCGATCTGTATTGAAACAAATTGCGAAGCTCCTCGCCCTCGGCTCATAGTCGGCGGGAGCGGAAACGGCCAGCCGTCGGTCAAAAGCACCACGGTGCCCGCATGGCTCGACTCAGTTTTCGGTCGGCCGTCGGATCGCCCACGAATTTCTCCGTTACCGGATCGTACTTCAGGCTGCGGCCAAGCTGGATGCAAATATTGGCAACCTGGCAGGTCGAGTTCGCTCGATGCGCGCCCTCGGCCGGAGCGATCGGTTGCCGTCGTGATTTGATGCAATCGAGGAAATTCCGCACGTGGTTGGATTGCGGGTAGCCCTTGCCGAACTTCTGGTCGGCCAGCAGCGATTTGGGTTCGGCCTCCATGTTGCCGTCGTCGTCCACATAGACCATGCCTTCGGTGCCGACGAACCGCACGTGCAACGGCCATTTGCCGTCCTCGAACACCAACTTGACGCCGTTCTCGTAGTGCGCTACCACGGTGCCTTCAGCCAACTCGAACTCGGTCGGCGTCGTGTCATCAGCGTTGTTGGCCCACTGGCACAAGTCGGCTGTGTGGCTTCCCCATTCGGTGAGCATCCCGCCAGCAAAATCGCGATGCGCCATCCAGAACTTTCGCGTCATGATCTCCTTGTTATAGGGTCGCCACGGCGCCGGCCCCAGCCACGCGTCCCAGTCGACCACATCGCGTGCAGGTTGCGGCTCGGCCGGCAGCGTGAGTTGGTGGTGGCCCAGTTTGAACCATTCGGCGGGCGCCTTCTCGGCATATACCGTCTCCAGTTCCCCCAGTTTCCCGCTCTGGGCCAGCTCCACGGCGTAGGCAAACCGCGGCACGCTACGGCGTTGGGTGCCACATTGGAAGATCGTCCCGTAACGTTCCATCGCATCGCACAACGCTCGGCCTTCGCTTACGGCCACGGACATTGGCTTTTCGCAATAGATATCCTTGCCAGCCTTGGCCGCCCAGATCGACGCAGTGGTGTGCCAGTTGTCACCAGTGGCGATCAGCACGGCGTCGATGTCGTCGCGGGCTAACAGCTCGCGCAAGTCGACGTAGGTCTCGCAATCGCTGTTGCCGTAGTGTTTATCCACCTTGTTCTTGGCACCCGCGCGTTTGTTGGCTTGCACGTCGCAGACGGCCACCATTTGAGCGTCGGCATTGGCTAACAGCGATGTCATGTCGCTTTGGGCCCGGCCGCCACAGCCAATAGTACCCAGCGTGATGCGTTCGCTGGCCGCTGGCTTGTCGGCGTTTCCGAGAGCCGATGAGGTAATGATGTAAGGCGCGGCAGCCGCAGCGGCTGCGGTCCGGCAAAACGCGCGTCGTGTGATCTTGTTGTTTGGCATCCGCTATCCTCCTTCAGTGAGTCGAGTTGCTTGTTATTGAATCATCGTTGTCGGCATTGTATCAGATTTTCCAAGGCTCGCGCATTGCCCGCCATCGTAAACGGTTTGCTTCTTCATCGCCAAGGAATTCCTCCTTGACGGGGTCCCATTTCAGCGCCCGGCCGGTCCAATGGGCAATACAGCCAAGGTGCGAGACGATCGTAGACCGGCAGCCGATCGACACATCACAGGCTGGTCGTTGGCGTGTCTTGATGCAATGGAGCCAGTCCTGGTGGTGGTTGTTGACCGGATGCCAGGGACTGGGTTCGCCGGCGGGCTGTTCCAGGATCTCTTTGGGATGGGCTCGCAGATAGCCTCCACGCCCCACGTGAATCCAACCATCCTCGCCGACGAACAGAGCGCCGAAATTCTGAATCCGCGTGTTTACGTCCCAGCCCTCGGGCACGAATTGATTCTCAGGGTTGAGTTTCCAATCGACCTGCAACAACGCGCCGTTGGCGTACTTGTAGGTCAGCACCGGGTATTCGCCTGTCTCGGGCGGGATGACCTCGACCGGATTGCTTTCGTCCATGCCCAAGCCCCATTGGACGACATCGAAGGCATGTACGGCGTTGCTGGTCAAATTGCCGCCGCCAAAATCGCGACAGAAATGCCACGGCACCACGTGGGGCGGACGACCGTAACGATGGAACCGCGCGTTGAATGGCCGCCACGGCGCCGGGCCCAACCACTGGTCCCAGTCGAGGCCGTCGGGTACGGGTTCGGTGGACAGGTTCACATAGTCGCTGGTGCCAGGAAAACAGACATAGACGATCTTGACCTTGCCGATAGCACCCTTCTGCACGAGCCCGCACGCCTTCTGAAACTCGGAAGTGGACCGTTGCTGGAGGCCGATTTGAAACATGCGGCCGTAGCGACGAGCCGAATCGGCCATGGCTCGCGCCTCGCGGATGGTTAGCGAGATCGGCTTTTCGCAATATACATCCTTGCCGCTCTTCACGGCCATGACCGACGCCGTCGCATGCCAGTTATCGCCGGTCGCGACTACCACGGCGTCGATATCGTCGCGAGCCAACAGATCGCGCAGGTCGGTGTACGCTTCGCAGCCTCGATAGGTGCCGCTCGTTTGTCCAGCGGCGTATGTCTGCTCGACGTTCTTCTTGGCATTATCGCGACGCCATTTGTCCACGTCGCAAACGGCCACAACTTGCGATTCAGGATAGCCCAAAAAGCAACGCAAGTGCCCTTGGCCCATCATGCCAATGCCGATGCCGCCTACCGTGATCCGGTTGCTGGGGGCAACCGCGCCACCCTTGCCCAGCGCCGTCGCGGAAATCACCCAAGGCGCCGCGACAACGCCTCCAGCGGCCACTGCGCTCTTCAAAACTTGCCGGCGGTTCCATCGTTGTCTTTCCGTCTGTTTCACTATTGACCTCCATCCCAATGCCCGCCATCGCCTCCGGCTTCGGGTTAAACGAAAGAGTTTCTTCCTGTGCACACGTCAGATTGATTCTATAGCCGCCATGGTGCGCGCATCGCGCGCGTGCACATACTGCGTGCCTCGTCGTCGCCGATAATCTCCTCCTTGACCGGGTCCCATTTAATCTTCCGGCCAACTCGAATGGCGATGTCCGACACGTGACTGATGATGTCCGACCGCACAGCGTCGTCCACGTGGCTTGCCGGCGTCTTGCGCGACTTGACGCATTCGATGAAGTTTCGCTCCTGCCCGCGGCTGACGGGCAAGCGGATGTCGTTCGGGCCAAGCTGGACCGTCTTCAGCGACTCCGGTTCACATATCATGCTGTTGTAATAGACCGCGATCCAACCTTCGGTGCCGATCAACTGAGCGTAGTTGTTCAACGGTTTGAGTTTTGGATGCTCGTCCTTGGGCAGCCCGGTTGCCCAGTACGTCATCGAGACTCCGTTGGCGAATTGGAAACGCATGTTCCAGTTGTACACGGCGTCGTTGGTTCCGGTCTTTGAAATATCGCCCGTTCCTTCGACTTCCCACGCACCTGTCAAGTGCGTATCGTACGACCACTGCAGCAGGTCCAACGGATGGGCTCCCCATCCGGCAACGAAGCCTATGGCGTAATCATACACGTGAAACCAGTTGCCGCCGCTGTCGGGGCAACCGGTGTACGGCCGCCACGGCGCTGGCCCCAACCACAGATCGTATTCAAGTTCCGGCGGCACCGGTTTCGGCGTAGTGGAACCACCCGGTTTGCTGTTCGGTGCTTTGACACGGATCTCTCGAACCTCGCCGATTCGCCCGTTGCGAACCAGTTCGGCACCCAAGCGGCAAGCCGCCATTGCTCGTGCCTCTGTCCCGTATTGGAACACGCGATCGTAGCGTTTGATCGTCTCGCGGCAGATCAGATCTTGGGCGATACTGACGCCGAGCGGCTTTTCGACGCATACATCCTTGCCCGCTTTGGCTGCGGCAATCGTCATCGGCACGTGCCAGTGATCTGGCGAACCAATAGTCACGGCGTCGATGTCATCGCGCGCCAACAGCTCGCGGAAATCGGTGTACGCTTTGCAGTCGGCGTTCTTGTAGTGAGCGTCCACCGCCCTTTTTGCTCGTTCGCGAACTTGCTTCCAAACGTCGCAGATTGCTACGACTTGAGTGTCAGGGCATCCGAGCTGTTCACGAACGTTCAGCAGACCACGGGGGCCGACACCTATGCCGGCGGTCACGACGCGCTCGCTGGCCGGCGGCCTTCCTTCGGCGCCCAGAGCAGTCGATGTGATAACGCACGGTGCAGCCACGGCTCCGGCCACCGCCGCACTCCGCTTGAGAAACCGCCGTCGGTCAAATCGTCCGCTGATTGGCCTATTCATCGGTCGTCCTCCTTCAGGAATCACAAACCTTGTTCAGCGCGCACATCATACACGTACAGATAGTGCCCGTGACGCATGTATAACCCGCAACTACCAAGCTCACGGACTGACGATATACGAGTACCACACCGGGGAGCAAGACTCAAGTATCCACATGTCGTCTTGACCATGATCCATCTGATACGTTAGGACAATCGTAGGACACGTTCACTTGACATCGAGAGACAGTTTCATTCGTTTGAGCATTCTTCATGACCATACAACCTCTCTGCCTTCGCAGTATGTTCCAGTCCTTGATTGTCTTTCTCGTCGCGTTTCTGCAAGCTACAACTGCTAGTGCCCAAGGTTCCAAACAGGATTATGGACGGGCAGCCAGTTACGGAAATCGGACGCGAGACAAGGTGTTCCGTTTGAATGTTCGTCCTAACTGGCTCGACGACAAACCGCGATTCTGGTATCGCATCGAAATCGGACCGCAGCAGTACGAGTTTGTTTTCGTTGATGCCGACAACGGGACGCGGGGGCTTGCATTTGACCACGAGCGACTTGCCGCTGCGCTCGGCAAGGCATGCGGCAAGGAGATTCGTACGAAACAGTTGCCCTTTCAGTCCATCTCGTTCAACGACGATCAGTCCACAGTTCGCTTCACTGCCTTTGGGAAGCACTGGCAGTGGAGCACAGAGAGCGAGGAACTGACAGAGACTGCGCGGGGCAAATCGGCCGCTGCGGAAAACACGGGCGTAAAGGTTCTTGATACGGTCCACCCCTCACGGCGCACCGGCCAAGAGACCTCGGTACGCTTCGAGAATCGAACCAGAGGCAACGTCAGGTTGTTTTGGATTGACAGATCCGGTGAACGGAAGCTCTACGAAACGATCGCTGCCGGCCAGCAGCACGAACAGCACACATACGAGGGTCACGTTTGGCTTGTCATCGGTGCCGATGGTCGCCCGGTCGCTGCCTTCGAGGCGACTGCCGAGCAGGGCCTGGCCGTCATCGACGGCTCGAAACGGCCGACAGTCGCTCGGCGCAAAGGCCCACGAACGCCAAACCACGCGGACGGAACCTCTCCCGACGGCTGCTGGCGGGCATTCATCCGCGAACACAACGTATTTGTGCAGGAGGCGGAAAGCAACGAGGAATTCGCGCTGAGCATCGACGGCACAGACGACGATCCTTACGAGTCGCGATTCCGCTGGTCGCCTGATTCGAAGAAACTGGTCGTGCTGCAAGTGAGCAAGGGGGACGAGCGAGAGATTCACATGGTTGAGTCGTCGCCGAAAGATCGACTGCAGCCAAAACTGCACACGGTGAATTATGCAAAGCCGGGGGATCGGATGCCCGTGCCGCGACCTCGTCTGTTCGATGTGGAATCGCGTTCGCAGATCAAAGTGGACGAGGAACTGTTTCCCAACGCGTGGAGTATATCCGAATTGCGCTGGTCGCCGGATTCGGACCGCTTCACATTCTTGTACAACCAGCGCGGCCATCAAGTGCTGCGAATCGTGGCGGTTGATGCGGAGGATGGAGAGGCGACCGCCGTTGTCGATGAACAAAGCCGTACGTTTATCGACTACGCAGGAAAGAGACTCAGCCGGTATCTTGACGAGACGGCCGAGATTATCTGGATGAGCGAACGCGACGGTTGGAACCATCTGTACCTGT
>CAZUAH010000309.1:715-15851 GCA_964617665.1 uncultured Pirellulaceae bacterium | reverse complement strand
GCGCTGAACAGCGCCGCAATCGGCACGATCGCCAGCAACAACCATGCGATGGCCGCCGGCGGTGGCGGACCGAACTCCATCTGCATTCCGATGTCCGCCATTCGCTCGATCTGCCCCATGATGAACGCGCCGGTGATTCCCATACTCACCAAGTTCAACAGGGCGGTCGCTGCGCTGAAGACCATTACTGTCAGCAGTTTGCCCCACACGATTTCAGTGCGCTTGGCCGGACTGCACAGCAGCGTTTCCAACGTTCCACGTTCCTTTTCGCCGGCGCACAGGTCAATGGCCGGGTAGAATGCACCGGTCAGCGCCCAGATCAGGACGATAAACGGCAGCACTTTCGACCAGATTGCCGCCCGGCGTGTCTCCTCTTCGGAAACGTCCGTCTCGGCCACCTCGAACGGTTCGGTTGCCGCCACGGGCACGTTGCTGTTCCGCAAGTTCTGATGAATGATCTCGCGGCGCCAACGGTCCAACACTCGGTCGACGCGGTCGTAGGCCATGCGCGACTTGTCGCTGGCCATGTTAACGAACACTTCCGGCTGAGGAACCTGCAGACTTAAGTCCTGCGACTCCAGTTCCGCGTCCCCCGTGCCGGTTTTCAATTGCTCACGGAATTGCGCAAGCCGATCGGCAAAATTGGCCGGAAAGAAGACAACTGCATCATAGCTGTCATTCTGGATTTCCCGCTGGGCTACGTAACGAGGCTCCAACGACTGGAACGGTTCCGGCATGCTATCGACGACCGTCATGTCCAAGAGCTTCGCCTCGTCCTCCAGGCAGAACTCTTCAGAGAAATTCCCGCCACTCAACAGCGGCGGGTCCTCGGGAAGGGCAGCAGCCCCGATTACCCAGATCCGCGTCGGATGCTCCTTCATAAACTGGGTAATCTGCAGGAACGTCATTCCCAGCAAGGGATACAGCAAAAGAGGCAGCACCGCGATCGTGAAGATCGTCCGACGATCGCGCAACTGGTCGCGAACTTCGCGAGTCCAAATCAGCTTGACATTATTCCAGTTCATGCCAGTTGCAAATCCGCTCTTCTAGCTCTTCGTCCCTACAACGCTTCGACTCTTCGCGTCTTCTTCCCGCTGAGAAATCAGCCGGAAGAACAACTCCTCCAAGTCGTCTTCGTCGTGCTTCTTCCGTAGTTCCTTCAGTGTGCCTTCGGCCAAAATGTGACCTCGATGCACGATCGCAATGCGGTCACATAGACGTTCAGCCTCGCGCATGATGTGAGTCGAGAAAACGATGCACTTGCCGTGGTCACGTAGTTCCGACACGGCGTTCAACAATGCTCGCGCCACCAAGACGTCCAGCCCGGCCGTCGCTTCATCGAAGATCAACACCGGCGGGTCATGAACGATGGCTCTGGCGATCGAGACCTTCTGCTTCATGCCGGTCGACATCTTCGCACCCAGCACGTCGCGCACACCGTTCATTTGCAGCCGGTCAAACAGCGACTCCATCCGGTCGCGGAGCGGTTCGGGAGCCATGCCGTACAGACGGCCGAAGTGCTCAACCATCTCCCATCCGGTCATACGGTCGTAGACCGCTGTGCTGGTTGAAACGAAGCCAATCTGACGGCGGACCAAATCGGGTTGCCTGACCACGTCAAAGTCGTTTATCGTCGCCGTTCCGCTGGTCGGGCGCAACATCGTACTCAAGATCCGCAGCGCCGTAGTCTTACCAGCTCCGTTCGGACCCAATAGCCCGTAAATCTGCCCAGGCAGGGCATCGAAGGATATCCCGGCCAGCGCAACGATCTCGCCCTGTCGCAAGTCGGCGTAGTGTTTTGTTAGTTCTCGAACGTGGATCATGGCAGTCCTATTTATGACAGCCTAGCACGTAAGGAGGAGTCCGGTCGGAGACTTTTGCGCATGCGGCGCGGATTGCAGGGGTTAGACGGGCAATTCCGGCTTTCAGAAACGAAACCGTGTCACGATTGGCCGCCGCCTGCATCACCCTCCGGGTTCTTTGTTTCGGCCGATTCCGCCTCCTTCGGGCCCAGGTCCGGCAACTGGTATCGCGTGTCTTCGTCCTCGACGAACACCTCGTCAAACTCCGTTTGATCTACGTCTCGGCGAAGAAGCAGGTAAATGGCCGTGACCAGGCACCAGAAGAAGCCGTAGCCGAATCCCGTGGCCACGCTGCGCACGATTCCGGCGCCCAGCCCCAGCAACTCGGTGCCATAACCGATCAGACCAGATGGTCGGCTCGAATCTTCGACAAGACGGACAAGTTCGTCCCAACGCTCGACGCCGGCCCCCATGCAGGCAGCCGTTTGCGTCAGTCCGATCACGATCTCGGAGAAGTGATAAACCAACAACCAGCCCAACGCACCGAATGTTGTCGCCAGGAACGCGTAGAACAGATAATGGAGCGGGCGTTGAAAGGTGTAGGAATAGCTGCGGCTGAACGCTTCGAAAGCGTCCCCGTCCCGTTCACTGCTGATCGTCCCCCACATCAAAGGCCACCCGAACAACAGCCCGATCAACAGAAGCGTGATCAACAATCCACCCAACAGCGCGAAGAACCACAGGATTCCAGCGACCAGGACGCCCCAGTCCATCCGCATCAGCAATCCCAACAGCACGATCGGTAGCGCAAGCAACACAACGCCAACCAATGGAAACAGCGGGGAGGCGCAGTAAGAGCCCATCTTCCGAGCGGCGAATCGAGTGGCCTCGCCAAGACCGATCCTCTCTTCGCGCCCCAACTTCACGGCAGCCATGCGCGTTATCGCCCCGCCAAAGAACCCCCAAACACCCAGCATCCAAAGCAGGCCAAAAACGTAATACGCCGCCTGCCTGGGGTCCAGTCGGGCGTCCAGCAACGCGGCGTATGGCTGAACGAAACGCTTGAAAGTGAGCTCGATCTTGGTCGGTGCCAACCGCCCGGTTATCAGAACCTGTCTCACGGACTCCGGTTCACCCCCAGCCCCAGGTGCCGACACAGCCGAGCCTTCACTTGGCCATCGAGCGTTCTCCCGGAGTACGTCCTGGAAATCCAGATCCTGGTCCAGATTCGCCTCGCTGACAAAAGCCATCTCGCCCAGCCGCCATCCCACAGGTGTGAGCAATGCGCCAAGCGTGGCCAGGAAAAGCACCGGTGCCGACTTTGCCAGACCGAACGTGCGAAAGATGACGAGCCACGGACAGACATCACGCCACGATATTTCCTTCAACACAGCTCGCTCAGCAGGCATCCGCAAGACTCCTTCTTAGCCGCGATATGCGTTTCGTAGCACTCCCTAATTGGACAGCGCCACTTTGAATTAGCCGTTTGGGCGCTAGCCCCGGTTTTTTGCGGGAGGAACCGGGGCTAGCGCCCAAACGGCTGATTTGTTCAAGAAATCTAGCAATAGGCAGCGTTTGAAGTTCAAAGTGGCGCTGTCCAACTAACAGTTCAAGAAAAAAGGTGACTGAGTTCAACCCCAGCCACCAGCAAATTGGCACAATCACAAGAAAAGTTAGTAGGCTTCCAGGCCGTCCTCGTCGTCCTCTGGATCTCGTTCGGCGGGCAAGCCCAGTTGTTCGTCAAGCCATAGCCCTAGGTCGATCGTGCGACACCGGTTGCTGCAGAACGGCATGGCGGGATTCTCGTCGGACTCGAACTCTCGGTCGCAAGTGGGACACCTGAAACGGGCCATCTCACGAACTCGCCTTCGCCGTTTCTTTCTTCTTGTCGCTGCCAGCCTTCTTTTTGTCCTTGCTCTTGCCCTTACTCGAAGTGCTTTCGCTAGACTTCTTGGCCGCCTTGGCGTCCTTCTTGTACGATTCGCTCCGGTAGTCCGTCTGGTAGAAGCCGGAACCCTTGAATATCAACGCACCACCGGTGCCAAACAGGCGTCGCAGCTTCATCTTACCGCACTCGGGGCACTTCTTTTTCAGCGATTCGCTTATCGTCTGGAACAACTCGAACGAGTGTTCACATGCGTCGCACTCATAGTCATAGGTCGGCATATTCAGTCTCCCGGTTGGTCAATAGGCACGATCGAGGTCTCGAGCTTCGAGTCTTATAGAGTACATGCGTCGTCAACCCGCCGATACCCGACACGATATCCTCAAGGCCTCAACCGCCCTCCTCCTCTTCCACGCTATCGTTTTCCGTTGTTTCGTTTGTATCCTGCTCCGGCGTCCCGGCCGAAACGAATACTTGCGATGGCCGCACCACTCGGTCGTGAAGCTGATACCCAATCTGCATGACTTCCAACACGCTTCCCGCCGGATGCTCTTCGCTCGGCTGCTGAGCGAGGGCTTCGTGCAAGTGCGGATCGAAAGTCGCGCCTTCGGCATCGATCTTCTTACAGTGACTCTGCTCCAAAACGGCGCTGAACTGCTGCGCCACCATCGTCACGCCTTCCAGCAGGCTGGTCGAATTCTCGTTTTGCTCTGCCGCCTGAATCGCTCGGTCCAGGTTGTCGATTACAGGCAACAGATCGCGAAGAAGGGGCAAACTGGCGTACTTCCGTTCGTCGTCCATCTGGCGATATACGCGTTTGCGGAAGTTCTCCAGTTCAGCCTGCGCACGCAACACGCGATCGTTGGCTTCCGCAACGGCCGCCTTCAACTCTTCCACTTCCTCGGCAGGATCGACTGGTTCCTCGACATGCACGTCCACCCGCTCGTCACCGCCTGCCGGCGCTGTATCGGCATTCGCGTCTCTATCCGACTGCTCTTCGCAATCGAGTTCCTTATCCTCGGTTTCCGACATCCTACTCTTCCTCACCCGTAAAGTAGCTCGCCAGTTTCTCCAAGAAACTCTTCCGGTGAGGACTGACATTCGTGTCCTCCAATTCGGCAAGCTCTCTCAGGATCTGCTCTTGGCGGGCAGTCAGCTTTTTGGGCACTTCGATGTAAGTCTGCACCAGTAGATCGCCGTTCGATCCGCCGTGCGGATTTGGCATACCCCGACCTCGCAACTGGAATACCTCACCGGATTCGGTGCCTCGACGAACGTCCAATTCGGTCGGCCCTGTCAGTGTGGGCACCTCGATCTTGGCGCCCAACGCTGCTTGGCTAAACGTGATCGGGAGTCGCAGGATCAGGTGATCTCCCTCACGCTGAAAGATACGATGCGCTCGGACCTTCACGACGCAGTGGCAATCACCGCGTGGTCCGCCGTCGGGGCTGGGTTCGCCTTGACCGCGCAATCGCACGGCCATGCCATCATCGATACCAGCCGGGATGGCGACCTCCAATTCAACCTTTTCCCTCGCGTATCCCCTTCCGCGGCAATCCGGGCATGGGTCGGAAATCACTTGGCCCGTACCTTGGCAACCGGGACAAGTGGTCTGTACGCGAAGAATTCCGGCCGACTGCACGACTTGGCCACGACCGCCGCAACGTCGGCAAGTTTCGGGCGACGAACCTGGCTTTGCGCCACTTGCACCGCAGGTTTCGCAAGCCTTGCTGCGATTGAACGTTACCGTCTTGCCGACGCCTTTGGCCGCCTCCTCCAAATCCAACGTAACGTCGCAGCGAACGTCCGCCCCGCGACGTTGACGCCGCCGCCGGCCTCCGCCAAAACCGCCGCCGAACAGATTACCCAAGCCAAACAGATCGCCGAACGCCTCGAAAATATCGCCAACGTCGGTGAAGTGCGGCGCCGCGCCGCCCGATTCCAAGCCGGCGTGACCATATTGGTCGTAGATCGACCGCTTGTCTGCGTCGTGCAGCACCTCGTACGCCTCGGCGGCCTCCTTGAACTTCTCCGTGGCGTCCTCATCGTCCGGGTTGCTGTCTGGATGGTAGCGTACGGCCAGCTTGCGGTACGCCGCCGCAATCTCCCCTTCGGAAGCACTACGGGTCACGCCCAAGACGTCATAGTAATCGCGTTTACCGGCCATTGTGGGCATGGTCCTTCGACTCCAAACGACGGTTGATGATCTGTGAAATCATACGTCGCTTTCAAAAAAACGGGCCACTCCTTGCGGAAGCGACCCGTGTCAGCGCTCTAATGTTCGGCCGAAGCCGATTCTTCGGTTCGCTTAGACGACGGTACCCTCGACAAGGTGCTTCTCCTTGTCCTCCTTCTCGTAGTTGGTCACGAGCGTCTCGGTCGTCAGCATAAGAGCAGCGATGCTGGAGGCGTTGTCCAACGCAGTTCGTACGACCTTGACCGGGTCGATGACACCAGCCTTGAACATGTCCTCGTACTTGGCTGTATAAGCGTTGAAGCCAACGTTTTTGGCCTTTTCCCGCACTTCCTCGGCCACCACGGAACCGTCTAAGCCTCCGTTCGACGCGATCTGACGCAACGGCATGTCCAATGCCCTCAGCACGATGTCCACACCGATCTTCTCGTCGCCACGGGCAGCCTTGCGAGCGGCCTCGACGGCTTCTCGGCAACGTAGCAGTGCCACACCGCCGCCTGGTAGAATACCCTCTTCCACCGCCGCACGAGTCGCATGCAAGGCGTCTTCCACACGAGCCTTCTTCTGCTTCATGTCGGCTTCCGTCTCGGCACCGACCGAAACGATTGCAACGCCACCCGCCAGCTTGGCCAGACGTTCCTGGTACTTCTCTTTGTCGTACTCGCTGTCCGTCGTCTCGATCTGCTGGTTGAGCTGCTGGATGCGTTTGTCGATCGCGGAGCGTTCGCCACCGCCTTCTACGATCGTCGTACTTCCCTTGTCGACCGTGACCGTCTTGGCGCGTCCGAGTTGTGACAACTCCAGGTTTTCCAACTGGATACCAAGATCTTCGCTGATCAAGGTGCCGCCAGTCAGGATGGCTATGTCGCCCAGCATGGCCTTCCGGCGATCGCCGAATCCAGGCGCTTTGACTGCACAGACGTTCAAGACGCCACGCAGCTTGTTGACTACAAGTAATGTCAACGCCTCGCCTTCGATATCCTCAGAGATGATCAGCAAGGGCTTGCCCGTTTGGCCGACTTTCTCGAGGATCGGCACCATATCACGAATGTTGCTGATCTTCTTTTCGTGGATCAGGATGTAGCAATCCTCCATCAGGCAGTCCATGTCCGTCGTGCGGCTGATGAAGTACGGCGAGATGAACCCTTTGTCGAATTGCATCCCGTCGACGAATTCGACCACCGTGTCGGTCGTCTTGCCTTCTTCGACCGTGATCACGCCGTCTTTGCCAACGCTTTCCAGAGCATCGGCGAGCAACTCGCCGATTTTCATGTCGTTGTTTGCACTGATCGCGCCGACCTGAGTCACTTCATCCTTGCTCGTGACCGGCTTGGCCAACTCGTACAAGTTCTCCACAGCCGCGTCGACAGCCCTTTCGATGCCTCGACGAATTGCCATCGGATTGCTGCCCGCCACGATGTTTCGCAGGCCTTCCTTGAAAACCGCCCGAGCCAATACTGTGGCAGTCGTTGTGCCGTCACCAGCGACATCGGATGTCTTCTGGGCAACTTCGATCACGAGCTTCGAGCCCATGTTCTCGAAACGATCCTCTAATTCAATTTCCTTGGCAACGGTCACGCCGTCCTTGGTGACCGTGGGACCACCGAACGACTTGTCGATGATCACGTTGCGGCCGGTGGGTCCCATCGTAATGGCAACCGCGTCGGCCAGCTTGTCAACGCCCTGCAGCATCTTAGCCCGGGCGTGATCTTCAAACATGAGTTGCTTCGCCACTTTTGAACTTCCTCATCTCAGAGTGTGTTTGATTTCGATTTCCCGGAGCAGGTCCGCGGTGGGCCGCGCACGCAAGTCTCCTTCACGCGGCTTGAACGACGATTCAGTCGAGCACCTTGGCCAGAATATCGCTTTCGCGAAGGATCTTGACCTCCTCGCCGTTCACTTCGATGTCCGTCCCACCGTACTTGCCGTAGATCACCTGGTCGCCCACAGCCACCGACATCTCGGCCCGTTCGCCGCTGTCCAGCAGCTTGCCGGGCCCGACTGCGACTACCATGCCGCGCTGCGGCTTCTCTTTTGCCGTGTCAGGCAGCACGATACCGCCAGCCGTGGTTTCCTCTGCCTCGACAGGTTCGACAACCACGCGATCGTCCAAAGGTCGAATCTTGATCTTTGCCATTTCTTATTCCTTCCGTTTACTTGTGCTTTTAATTGGTTAGATGATTTGTCTGTTGAACGAGCGGGGTAGATCTACATCATGCCGGGCATGCCACCCATGCCTCCCATGCCACCCATGCCTCCACCCATACCTCCCATGCCGCCGCCCATGCCGCCCATACCACCCATATCGTGGCCGTGCGGGTCGCCAAGCGCCTCTTCCTCCTCTTTGGGAATATCCGTAACCAGTGAATCGGTCGTCAGCAACAACGAAGCCGCACTGGCCGCGTTCTGCAAAGCGGTTCGCACGACCTTTGCCGGATCGATGATCCCAGCCTCGACCAAGTTTCGGTAGGCGTCCTTGTCGGCATCGAAACCTTCGTGCTTCCCCTTCTGACGGCGCACTCGGTTGACAACCACAGCACCGTCTTGGCCAGCGTTCTCGGCGATGCCCCGCAATGGGTAGTCGAGCACCTTCTGGATGATCATGGCGCCCAACGCTTCGTCGCCTTCCAGTTCCAGCTTCTTCAACGCCTTCTCCGAACGGATCAGAGCAACGCCGCCACCCGGCACCACTCCCTCCTCCAAAGCAGCTTGCGTCGCCGATTTGGCGTCTTCTAACAGTGCCTTGCGCTCCTTCATTTCGGTCTCGGTGGCAGCACCGCAGTTGATCTGTGCCACGCCACCGGCGAGCTTCGCCAAGCGTTCCTGCAGTTTCTCGCAATCGTAGTCGCTGTCCGTCGTCTCCATTTCCTTGCGGATCTGGTCCGCACGGCCTAGGATGTCAGCCTTCTTGCCGGAGCCGCCCACAATAATTGTGTCATCCGAGGTTATCTTCACCTTCTTAGTTCGGCCGAGATCCTGCAGCTTGACGCTCTCTAGGTCGATTCCAAGATCTTTGAAGATCGGCGTCGCACCCGTCAGGATGCCAATGTCGCCCATCATGGCCTTGCGCCGGTCGCCGTAGCCGGGCGCCTTAACGGCACAGCAGCTGATGATGCCACGCATCTTGTTCACCACTAGGGTAGCCAACGCCTCGCCTTCCACATCCTCGGCAATGATCAACAGCGGTTTCTTTGCCTTGCTGATCGCTTCCAGCAAAGGAATTAGTTTCTTGTTCGACGAAATCTTCTCCTCATATATCAGCACGTAGCAGTCGCTCAACTCGGCCACTACATCGTCTTCATTCGTCACGAAATGCGGCGAGAGGAACCCGCGGTCAAACTGCATGCCTTCAACAACTTCGACCGTAGTCTCGGCGCCTCGGCCTTCCTCGACCGTGATCACGCCGTCCTTCCCAACCTTCACGAAGGCGTCGGCCAGCACGTTGCCGATTGTCGGATCGTTATTGCCGGCGATCGTGGCGACCTGTTGAACTTCTTTCTTGTTCTTCTCGTCGATTGGCGTCGACTGTTTGCCTATCGCGGCAACGACTGCGTCGACCGCTTTGTTGATACCTCGCGAAAGAGACATCGGATCCGCACCGCCAGCCACCATCTTCAGCCCCTCGCGGAAGATCGCCTCTGCCAGCACCGTTGCCGTCGTCGTGCCGTCGCCGGCTACCTCGTTCGTCTTGCTGGCGACTTCTTTCACCAGTTGTGCGCCGAGGTTTTCGTTCGGGTCGTCCAGGTCGACATCTTCCGCCACCGTGACGCCATCTTTGGTGATCTTGGGCGATCCCCAGCCTTTGTCTAGAACCGCATTTCTCCCACGCGGCCCAAGGGTGCTGCGCACGGCCCGTGCCAGTTTTGACACGCCAGCCAACAGCGATTGTCTCGCGTCATCTTCAAAGACCATCTGCTTTGCCACGTCCGGATTCCTCCTCTAGTTGACGATTTCGAATCATTTGCCGCCGCGAGAGCAACTTGCCATATCAGGCGGCTCGCAGCAGCCCGGAGCCTGTTTGTTTGAGAATTTGACTGCGCGGCCAGAACATATTGGCAGACCGCACTTTAGGGCGGCAGAATAAGCAACCTGCGTGCCAACCCAAAAACAAGACACCGTAAAGCGTTATACAATAATGCTTTACGCACCACAGACTGAACACGGGCGGGGAAACTCAACTACTCTACCGATGCTCGGGTGCCAATTTGGCAGCCGCCGCGCAATCGCTGCCTCTTACCTTGCACAAGCCTAGTGCCTACCGCTTAGCACCCCCCCAAAAAAACACACCATAAACCACTCGCTATTGGTGGGCAGTATCCGCCACGAAACCGAAAACGACACTTCAGCACAACACAAACCGCCCATACATACTACTTCATGCTTGGACCTTGAAAAGAATTGATGTATTCCGCAACATCCTCCCAAAACGCACACTCACCCCCGACACCCTATTCACTCCAGTTTCACCCAGTGACTGACGAGAATAGGAGAGTGGTGCCGCAGTAACCAGGAGATCACAGCACCCTCAACAACAGGGCAGCCACCTATATGACACCTTCACTCAGTCTTGTGGTTCCGGTACGTAACGCAGAACGGACCCTGGCGGATAACCTTGCGGACGTGCTGGAAGTCTTGTCCGAATTGACCGAACGATTTGAAGTGCTTGTTGTTGACGAGGGCTCCTCGGACCACACCACGGAACTCGCGCACGACCTTTCCGTCCAATACCCGCAACTTCGCGTGGCCCGCCGTCACCCAAGCGATACTTCCGTGTCAGCACTTCAAGCAGGACTGAGCCAGACGAACGGAGATGTCGTCCTCGTCCAAAACCGTCACGCTCGTTTCAGCCCGAGCTATCTTCGACACATGTGGGAACTCGGCGCCGATGACGATGGCTCGGTCGGTGGCATTCCCAGCCAAGTCGGCTGATCATCGATCCACATCACCACTGAAGAGGCATTCTGGGTGTCCCCACGATACCGTACGCCGGCCACACACCGTATACTCTGACGTTTGGCGATGTGTCGATAGCTCTAGTGCCCTCGATCGGTCTAGCACGTTCCCGCAGACCAACCGCCAATCTTGACGACGCCCCACCCGGCGGCCGGGGCTCATTTAGCCACGGCCACCCGAGCCCTGTTGCCATATGGACCTTACCACTTCCCTGCTGTTCCTCGTGGGCTTCGTCCTGCTGGTCGCCGGTGCGGAATTCGTTGTGCGCGGAGCCTCCAAATTGGCCGAAGCGGTCGGCATTTCGAAGCTGGTGGTGGGCCTGACCGTTGTTGCATACGGTACGAGCGCCCCAGAACTGGCCGTGACAGCCCGCGCGACCTACGAACAGCCCCCCAGACCGGACATCGCTATCGGCAATGTTGTGGGCAGCAACATCGCGAATATCCTTCTCGTATTAGGCATAGCAGCGGCTTTTGCGCCGCTGCTCGTCTCGCGCAACGTCGTTCGATCAGGCGTGCCGCTGATGATTGTGGTATCCATCGCCATGCTACTATTCGCGATGGATGGGGAAATCGGACGGATCGACGGGACGATTCTGTTCGTGGGCTCGCTTGCCTACACAATCGTGACGATCGTCCATAGTCGCCGGGAGACACGCGCAGCCCGACGGGCGCAGGGAATCGAAGAAGAATCAAAGCCACGACGGATGGTTGCGGCGCAGGTAGCGCTGCAGCTCGTGTTTGTCGTGGTGGGACTGTTTATGTTGGTGCAGGGATCGGAATGGCTGGTGCAGGGTGCCGTAAAAGTCGCGGCATGGCTGGGAGTAACCGAACTGGTAATCAGCCTGACCGTCATCGCAATCGGCACGTCGCTGCCCGAGGTCGCGACGTCGGTCGTTGCGGCAGCTCGGGGTGAACGCGATATTGCTGTGGGCAACGTCGTTGGCAGCAACATCTTCAACATCCTGCTCGTTTTGGGGGTGTGCGGGATTATCGCACCCGATGGCGTCCAAGTGTCTCCGGCGGCCCTGCGTTTTGATATTCCGGTCATGATCGTTGTTGCAGTTGCTTGCTTGCCGGTCTTCTTTGTGGACTATGTGATCGAACGGTGGGAAGGGTTCGTCTTTCTTATCTATTACGCCGCCTATCTTACGTATTTATGCCTAGATGCTACGGGACACGATGCAGCGGGGGTGTTCAGCAGCGTAATGATCCTATTCGTTGCCCCGCTAACGTGCCTGACGTTCGCCATCTACTGGTACCGCGCATACGTAAGGAAGCGGCGGCATTGCGACTGATCGAGTCTACGGCGGGTTGCCCTCAAGAAGCAAGCCACGCCGTACGAAACTAACCTGGGTGACTTGCTCATTCTGCAAAGTTGAATATTCTAACAAGTTCGGTTTCCTGGATTTACGCGATCTCTCACGAATGGTCTGCGAAAAACGAGAAGCAATGGTTGAATCGCCAACACGTCGAGTTGTTATCACCGGAATGGGCCTGATTAGCCCTCTGGGATGCACCAAAGAGGACTTATGGGAAGGGCTCACGGCGGGACGCAGTGGAGTGGGGCCCATCGAACGCTTGCCAGCCAAGCACCTTCCGGTCGACTGCGCCGGCGAAGCTCGAAGCTTCACCGGGTCGATCGATGACTTTGGGCCGCTGGAGAAAACACAGAAACGGAACATCCGCAAGGGCCTTAAAGTCATGTGCCGCGAGATCCAGATGGGTGTGGCGGCGGCGCAGTTGGCATTGAGCGATGCCGGGCACAAGTTGGGCGAGTACGATCCCGACCGCACCGGTGCCGTTTACGGTTCGGACTACATACTGACGGACCCCGACGAATTCACGGAGGGAGTTCGTCGCTGCCTGGATGACGAGAACGAGTTCGACTTTGGCCGGTGGGCTCAAGAGGGCATGCCACAAGTAACACCCCTGTGGCTGCTGAAGTACTTGCCAAACATGCCAGCCAGTCACATTGCCATCTACAATGATTTGCGCGGCCCCAACAACTCGATCACGCTGCGAGAGGCGTCGGCCAATTTGGCCGTTGCCGAAGCGTACTCTACAATCGCTCGAGGTCACGCTGACGTCATGCTGGCCGGGGCGACCGGCACGCGTCTCCATCCGTTGCGAACCGTTCATGTAGCGTTGCAGGAGGAATTGGCCAAGGGAAACGGGTCGCCGGAAACACTGTGTCGCCCGTTCGATCTCAATCGCAAAGGAATGGTCATCGGCGAAGGCGCTGCTGCCGTGGTTGTTGAAGGCATCGATACGGCCGAGAAAAGGGGCGCTCCGATTCTTGCCGAGATCGTGGGTTTCGGATCATCTGCCGTAATGGACCGCCAGGGCGTTGGGAACTTCGGCACAGCCTTAGAAAATGTGATGCGTCAATCGTTGCTCAAAGCTGGTATGGAACCCGAACAACTGGGACACGTACACGCACATGGGCTGTCGACTCGAAAATGCGACTGCGAAGAGGCGGCGGCCGTCAAGGCGGTATTCGGCGGTCGGAAAAAGCCCGTACCGGTTACCGCAGCCAAGAGCTATATCGGCAATCTTGGTGCCGGAGGCGGCGTTGTGGAACTGATTGCCAGCGTCATGGCCCTGGGCAAAGACCAATTGTTCCCGATTTTGAACTACGAAACGCCAGATCCGGAATGCCCGGTATCGGCAGTCCAATCCTTTGATACGCCCCCGGGAGCCAGTTTCCTTAACGTGAACGTAACGCCTCAGGGGCAGGCGAGTGCAGTGCTGGCGAGACGCGTCACCTGACCCTTGGGAAGCGAATTGATTGCGCATTCCGCATTACCCACACGCTTCTCTCTCATCTGGGTCCCCAATTGACATACCATGGGGCGATCTGTATTCTTACCGGACTGCGCGCGACACTAGCGACACTAAGTTCCACGCCCGGAAGGATTTCGAGCGTCGTATGGGCAGCCGCATCACGGTGGTTTAAGTGGGGTGCGCGCAACTGCATACGTGGGAAAGTAGACATATAGCATGAACCCAAACGAGCTGTTGCGAATCGTTGATTCGCTCCATCGCGAGAAGAAAATTGACTCGGAGATCGTCTTTCAGGCGATCGAAGCGGCGCTGGTTTCGGCTGCGCGACGTCAGTATGGCGAAGAAGCCGATATAGACGTTCACATAGACCGAGAAACCGCATCGTTAAATGCCACGCTGAATGGCGAACCGTTGGATGAGGAAGCGATCGGACGAATCGGAGCACAGACGGCCAAGCAGGTGATCATCCAGAAGATCCGTGAGGCCGAGCGAGATTCGTTGGTCGAGGAGTTTAGCGGACAGATTGACGACATGGTCACCGGTATCGTCCAGCGCGGCGACGGCGGCACAACGGTGGTTTCGCTGAGCAGCGTCGAGGCGATACTACCACGGAGCGAGCAGATTCCCGGAGAATCGCACCATCCAAATGAACGTGTTCGCGCGGTCATCTATGAGGTCAAGCCACAGGGTAGTCGCGTTAAGGTCGTGCTAAGCCGCACTCGCGCCAGCCTGGTGCGTCGGCTGTTCGAGCAAGAGATACCAGAAATCGCGGATGGCGTGATCACGGTCAATGCCATGTCACGCGAACCGGGCTATCGCAGCAAGGTCGCTGTTAGCAGTTCGGACCAGCGAGTCGACTGTGTAGGTGCTTGCGTAGGTGTTCGTGGTAATCGCATCAAGAATATTGTGGATGAACTGGCGGGCGAACGGATTGACATCGTCCGCTGGAGCGACGATCCGGAGACGTTGATTCCCAACGCACTGCAACCGGCGATGATCGAGCAGGTTCTCCTGTGCGACATGCTGGGACGGGCGATTGTACTGGTCCGCGAGGATCAACTATCGCTGGCCATCGGGCGACGCGGCCAAAACGTTCGCTTGGCCAGCAAGCTTTGCGGCTGGGACATCGAGATCATGACCGCCGAAGAACTGGAAGAACAGATCGATCGGGCGGTCGTCGGTTTCAGTCTTCTCGATGGCGTCGAAGATGAAGTCGCTCAACAGTTGGTAGAACAGGGGTATCTCTCCTACGACGATCTTTCGGTTATCGAGCCGGACGCTTTGATGGAGATGGGCGGCCTCACGCCGGAGCAGGTCGATCACATCGTGACGCAGGCCGAGCAGAAGGCGGAAGAGGCGGAACTAGCAGCGGCGGAGGAACGGCGTCGCCAGAAGGAACAGGAACAGTTGGAGAAGGCAGCCGCTGCCGAACAGGCTTCTCGCGAAGACGAAGCCTCACCGGACGAAGCCTCACCGGACGAAGCCTCACCGGACGAAGCCTCACCGGACGAAGCCT
>CAZUAH010000309.1:0-615 GCA_964617665.1 uncultured Pirellulaceae bacterium | reverse complement strand
CACCGGACGAAGCCCCGCTGGATGGGACGACTTGAGCCGTATTTTCATCGGATTTGCCGTCTGCGGGCCCCCACTCGGAGCAGGCACAGCCAGCAGATTCGATGTTCGGTTTTTCGGAGTATTCCGCGTAGCCAGACATAGGAGGGTCGCGGACATGATTTAGTACAACTTCACAACTGTGACCGAATCACGCGCCGGGTCGGGAGTGCCGTCCACCGTGGTTCGAAGGGGAGGGCGGACGTGCCCGTGCGGATCTACGCATTAGCAAAAGATTTGAGTCTTGACAGTAAAGAACTGGTGGAGATCTGCCGGAAGGCGGGAATCCCTGGAAAAGGGTCTGCGCTGGCAAGTCTGGATGATGACGAAGTAACGAAGCTGAAAGCTTACCTCGGCGGCGATAAGAAGGCCGAAGGCGCAAGCGGCACCGCGAGAACGGGCGCCGCAACGCAACCTCAAGAACCAGTCGTTTACACTCGCGACGACTACATCGCGCCCGGTCACGCCGGCAAGATTCGCGTTCTGGCCGAGGCTCCGAAGAAGGCACCGGAGCCGCCCGAGGTCGAGCCGCCCGAGGTCGAGCCGCCCGAGGTCGAGCCGCCCGAGGTCGAGCCGCCC
>CAZUAH010000308.1:14687-15911 GCA_964617665.1 uncultured Pirellulaceae bacterium | reverse complement strand
CTGAATCGGCGGACGGCAACACGGATGGTGGTGCTGATTCCGACGCCGGCTCGGACGCCGAATCCGACGCGATGTCGGATGCTGAATCGGACGCGATCTCAGACGCCGAGTCGGATGGCAGTACCGATGGTGGCACGGACGGTGGTGTGGACGACAGTTCCAGCGGTGACGCGTCCGGTGACGACGTGGCAACCAAACTCTCCAGCAGCGCGGACGAAGGAAAAGCCGACAATTCTGAATCGGCGGACGGCAACACGGATGGTGGTGCTGATTCCGACGCCGGCTCGGATGCCGAGTCCGACGCAATGTCGGATGCTGAATCGGATGCGATCTCAGACGCCGAATCGGATGCTGGGTCCGATGCCTTGTCAGATGCTGAATCTGATGCGGGGTCGGATGGAGAAGAGGATGATTGAGGCAGGTTGGTGGAGCGTCTCTTGCGATTGGATGTTGCGACAATGATCGAAAGAACCGTGTATCTGATGCGTGGATTGCCCAGTTGCGGCAAGAGCTTCACCGCGCGAAAGCTGGCGGGCCAGGGCGGTGCGGTGTTCGAGACTGACGAGTACTTCTATATGCGAGTTGGTGATAATCCAACGCGGTTTGACTACGATGCCGACTTGTGGCCGCAAGCTCGTCAATGGAATTTCGATCGCTTCACCCAGGCCGTGGATGACGGCCGTTACCCGATTGTTGTCGATCGCGGTAACGGCCTGAATCTCGAAACGCAACGCTACGCTCTATACGCCGCCGAGCGCGGCTATGACGTCGAGCTTGCCGAGCCAGCCTCCGAATGGTGGCAAGAAATCCGTGTTCTGCTCAAGTACAAAGACATCACTGAGCAGATTCTTGACGAATGGGCAGATAGACTTGCCAAGAAGAACCGAGAAACTCATCGCACTCCCGCCAGCACCATCCGCCGTTGGATGGGCAAGTGGCGACACGACCTGACGGTCGATGACATCCTCAAGTATCGACACCGCGCACCGAAAACAGGGGCCGATGACGCTTTGGCCCGATCGGCCTGAGGCATTCACAAGGCCAGCGGAATACACCGTTTCCATTCGATGCGCGTGAATTCACATTGTTCGGGAGGGGGGGGGGGGGCCGGGGGGGCGCCCGGGGGGGGGCGCCGCGGCGCGGGGGGGGGGGGGGGGGGGGGCCTACTCCTTCCCTCCGCGCCTCAAGGAGCACCCGATCCTCGGGCCCATCGTGGGGGCCGGA
>CAZUAH010000308.1:0-14677 GCA_964617665.1 uncultured Pirellulaceae bacterium | reverse complement strand
GTGGGGGGGGCGGGGGGGGGGGGGCGCGCGCCCCCGCCCCCCGCGCGCCCCCCCCCCCCCCCCCCCGATTCCCGCACACTCTCAGCTATCTATAATGGTGTGCATTGATGTACGAGTCTTCCAGGCTGTAATCGTCGGTCGCTAACAGAAACAATGGGCTCGGTAAAACAATCGCTGTCTCGTATCTCCACTCCATGGCGCGTTTTTCTCGCGGTATTGCTGACTGTCTTCATGGTCGAAGCGGTCGTGATGCTCGTGTTGCCGTTGTTGCTGCCCAATCGGATCGACGAGCGAATTGTCGCGTTGATGGACGCATGTCTTCTGGTGTTCACGGCCGCGCCCATCTTATGGTGGGTCGTGGTCAGGCCGCTCCGCCGTAAGGTGGTTACGGAAGAAGCCAAGGCCGAGTCGATCGTGGCCGCGGCCGCGGAAGGTATCGTTACGGTCAACGATCACGGCCTTGTGGATTCGTTCAACCCTGCCGCGGAGCGGATATTCGGGTATTCGGCAGAGGAAGTCGTCGGCCATAATGTCGCCATGCTGATTCCAGCCGAGTTGGCCACGCGGCACCAGCAAGCTCTGCTCCGGTATCGTTCTGCAGATGAGTCGAACGTGGTAGGTCAAACGTTGGAGGTTCCAGGGCTTCGCAAGGATGGTAGCCAAGTTCCGCTGCTGCTATCGGTAAGTCAGCTTGACGTGGACGGCGACCGCCTGTTCACAGGGGTTCTGCGAGATCTCACCGAGGCCAAATACCGCGCACAACAACAGACGGCTATGGTCGAGTTTGGCAAACGGGCCCTGGTACACGATCAACTCGACGAGCTTCTTGAGGAAGCGGCTGTATGCGTCGCTAATACGTTGCGCGTTGATTACAGTGCCGTATTCCAGCTCTCGGACAGCGGCGAGGTTTTACGATTGGCTCACGGTGTCGGCTGGCCGACGGAGCTAGTCGGCGAAGCCGTCATCGACGCCAAGGGAGAACATTCGCCGGGTCGTGCGATCCGCGCGGCGGCCATGCTGGACGTGGGCTTCTATACCAACGGCGAGTCGGAGCCAGACCTGCTGCTGGACCAGCGTATTCGCGGGGGAGGCGCCGTTGCGATTCAGGCAGGCCCACGACCCTACGGTGTGTTGGGCGCATATCGCAGACAGCCTGAACCGTTAGCAGACGACGAGCTGCATTTCCTTCGAGATATCTCGCTAGAGATCACACTGGCAATCCAACGACAAAGGTCTGAGATGCAGCATCGCGAACGGGACCAATATCGTGCTGACCAAATGGCAACGGTCGCACAGTTGGCCACAGGAGTCGCTCACGAAATCCGCAATCCGCTCACCTCGATCAAAATGTTGATCCAGACTGGAAAACGATCCGCCTCCGATGGTTTGGAAAAGGGAGATCTGGAGGTAATCGAGTCGGAAATCCGCCGGATGGAGCGATCGCTGAAAGCGTTTCTCGATTTCGCACGGCCTGCAGAACCAGAACGCAAACGGCTGCAACTGATGCCTCTGTTGGACCGTACGATTGCGCTGGTCAAATCGCGAGCGGAACATCAGAATGTTCAACTGAAGCGTGTGGCGCCGGACGCATGCGTCGAGGCGTGGGCCGATGAGGACCAGATGCAGCAGTTGTTGCTGAATCTCATCTTGAACGGCTTGGACGCGATGCCTGGGGGCGGCCAGCTCAGGATTGAAATCAGTCTGCTTTCATCGGGCGAGTTCGAGTTGCGCGTGATTGACACGGGACCGGGCATCCCTCGCGAGTTGATGAATCGCCTGTTCCAGCCCTTCGTGAGCAGCAAGGACACGGGGGTCGGTTTGGGATTGGTCATCTGTCGACGAATTGCGGATGATCATGGTGGATCGCTATCGGCCAGCAATCGGCCGGACGGCGGGGCCTGTTTCACCCTGCAGATGCCGTTGGCCCCTCATGATTCGGCCGAACAGGAGTAAGCAAACATGCCGACGTTGCTGGTTGTCGACGACGAACCTTCGATTTTGCACGCATTCCGTCGCGCTTTTCAGCAAGACGATTTCACGCTCATCACGACCGGTTCTGCTACCGAGGCCATTGATTTGGTGCAAAAGAGACGGCCTGACGTCGCGATCCTCGATGTGGAACTGCCGGAAATGTCCGGCTTGGACGTCTTCCGCCGGATCCGCCAGCAGGATGCCAAGCTTCCCATCATTTTTATCACCGGCCGGGGGACGACGGAAACGGCGATCGAAGCCACCAAGCTCGGCGCGCTCGACTACCTGTTCAAACCATTGGAGTTGGACGCGCTGCGCGAGCTGGTCGACCGGGCGATTGAAATCGGCAATCGCATGCGCGACGTACCACTCCCGGCCGACGGAGAAACGGACGAAGCCGACGGCGATGTGCTCGTGGGACGTTGCGAGGTGATGAGAGAAGTCTATCTCGCGGTGGGGCGCGTGGCGCCGCAAGACGTCGATGTGCTCATCCAGGGAGAAAGTGGCACGGGCAAGGAACTTGTGGCGCGAGCGATTTACAACCACAGCCAACGAGCATCAGCGCCGTTTCGAGCCGTCAACTGCGCCGCCATCCCAGAGAACCTGCTGGAGAGTGAACTGTTTGGCCACGAGCAAGGCGCGTTCACGGGTGCCGACCGACTCCGCATCGGCAAGATCGAGCAGACGGCCGGAGGCACGGTTTTTCTTGACGAGATTGGCGACCTCGCTCCGCTGGCCCAGGCGAAGATTCTACGTTTTCTGCAGGAACGTGAATTCGAACGAGTCGGAGGAAACGAAACGCTGAAGGCCGACGTCCGCGTGATCGCCGCCACAAACGCGGATCTTGGGCAGTTGGCTGCCGAGGGTACATTCCGGCAGGATCTGTATTATCGTTTGGGTGTCGTTATGATCGAGTTGCCGCCGCTACGAAATCGGGGCGACGACCTTCGACTGCTCGCCGATCACTTCATTCGACGGTTCGCAAAGGAGTTGAATAAGGAGATTCGCGAAGTTTCCCCGGCCGCGTACGAACTCTTGGATCGTTACCCGTGGCCAGGCAATATCCGCGAATTGCAGAGTGTCTTGAAGCAGGCGCTTCTCTGCGCCGCCGGGCCCGTGCTGGTACCGGAATTCCTGCCATCCATCGTCCAGGACGACCCGCAACGTGTGCCTCCCCAGCCGGCTGGCGAGTCGGAGTGGGATCTCTTCGTGCATCGGCGTCTTCGCGAAGGCACGGATAGCTTGTACGACGAGTGGAGCGAAATGACCGACCGGGTGCTCCTCACCCATGTGCTGGACCACACCGGCGGCAACATCTCACAGGCCGCTCGCATCTTAGGCATCAATCGTCGCACTCTTCGAACCAAGCTGCACGATCTGGGCATGTACGATCCGTGACCCCCTGCCGTTGCAGAGTTCACGATCGGTCTTGCGGGGTGGTCACGGATTGCCCGCCCTGATCAAGGCAATTCCAGCCGATCCTCCACACGCGGATGTGGCCGATGTGTTTTAGGCTAGTCGGCCGTAGCTCTCAGAACGTGTCTTAATGTCCTCTGAAGTTTCCGATTCGGGAGGGCGAAGCTCCTGCTGAGCCGCCTCTTTGCGATGCATTGACTGCTCGGCTGGAGCCTCGCCCTCCCACGCCCTCGGTATCAAAACACGTTCGCAAGAGATCGATGGTCTGTCGACCGCTGCCGCGTCCCGCTTGCGGGCAATGTCCCGATCCAAGTGCAGATCTGTTGGCTCATGAATTAGTTGCGCTATAGTTCCCGCTACCGTCACAAGATTTGCCAAGGCTGATTGTGGCGGATAACGGCGCCAGAAGCGACTACTGCAGGTAGATGGGGCGATTTGCCCTCACGACAAGTCCCCAAGATCGCAAGGGCCATGCGAAGGAGATTAAGATGAATAGGTCAACACGTCGCCACAACCGGAAAGCCCGTCAGCGGAAACTCGCTCGTCAGAACCGGTTTCTCCAATTCGAATCGCTGGAACAGCGGCAGCTACTTGCGGCGGATATAACGGGAGCGGTGTTTAATGATGTCAACGGCGATGGTGTTCGCGATCAGGGAGAAGATGGTGTTGCCAATTGGACGGTGTTTCTCGATACGAATCAGGATGGTGTGCTGGACATTGGAGAACCGTCGGACGCGACGGATGGCGATGGCAAGTACGAGTTTCTTGGAGTTGTAGCGGACGACTATCGTGTGGCTCAAGTGTTACGGACAGGCTGGACGGCGACGAATCCTGCGGCCGGTTTCGCGGATGTTACCGCTGTCGATGGGGAAAACGTCAGTGCTGACTTCCTCGTTCAAGGCACCAGCGGAACTGCAAGCATTACCGGTAATGTGTGGCGGGATCTGAATGGCAACGGAATCAAGGAAGCTGGTGACACGGGCGTCGCCGGCTGGACCGTCTTCATCGATCTCGACGGTGACAAAGTGGTCGATCCGGAAGAGCGGTGGGAATTGACCGACGGCAATGGCGATTACACGTTTACGGGCGTGCTGGGCGGCTCGCCCGGCGATGCGATCGACTACGAAGTCCAGCAACTGCTCACTCCCGGCTGGGAACCGTCGGAGGGTAGCAACGAAAACCTAACGGCCAAAGTCATCGAGGGCGAAACGACGGTACTCGAGGACTTCTTCAACAAGCCGATCGCGATTTCGGGGATCGAAGGGAGCGTCTTCAGCGACATCAACTCGAACGGCTTGCGTGAGGCCTCGGAGGCGGGGCTGAGCGGCTGGACCGTCTACCTCGATCTGAATACGAGCAACACGCACGACACCGGCGAACCAAGTGCGATCACCAACACGGCCGGCAACTATTCGATTGCAGGGATCGAGCCGGGCGCACACCGAGTTGCCGTCGTTCAGCAACCGAACTATCAAGCGACGCGGCCTGCGGCCGGATTCCAAACCGTTGTCGCTCCCAATGACGGAACGGCGGACAACGTTAACTTTGGACAGTTGTTGCGGACCGACGCAGCGATCGGCGGCGTGATCTATGCGGACCGAGACAAGGACGGCGTGCGTGATCCCGGCGAAGAAGGTTTGGCGGGGATCACGGTTTACATCGACGACGACGACGACGGAGTTCTTGATCCCAGCGAACGAAGCGTTGAGACGAGTGACGATTTGTTCTATACGCCCGATGACGATGAAGCTGGCAGCTATCGCTTTGAAAGCCTACCAGGTGGGACCTACGTGGTTCGGCATATCGTCCCCGACGAACTGAGTGCAACGCCGCTGACCGAGCGGGAGCACACCATCACTCTCGGCCCCACCGAGGATCGCAGCGATGTTGATTCGGCTGACGTTTATCGTCCGAGCGAAATCCACGGCACGAAGTTCGAAGACATCAACGGCGACGGCTCGCACGATTCCGGCGAACCGGGACTGGAGGGTGTGACGATCTTCGTCGACCTGAATCGCAATAACATCCTCGACACTGGCGAACCGTCGACCGTCACGGACGCGGAGGGGAAATACTGGTTTGACGGTTTGGAGGCTGGAGCGTACGTCGTCCGCGAGATCGTTCCCGCTGGCTTTGTCCAGACATTTCCGGACACCGGCGGTGGCGATGGGATTTTGTGGCCTGACGGCGTTAGTAATCCGGCGGTCGGCAACGTATCGCCGCTCATCATCGAGACTTACCTCGCTCAGGGCGATCTACACACCGAAACCGTCAGCCTGACGCTGCCGACGAGCGGCGCGTTGACGGACATGGTGGATGTCTTCCTATTGTTCGACGACACAGGCAGTTTCCGATTCAACGGCCCAATCGTCCGCGCGGCGTTCCCCAATATCATCGCCGAGTTAGAAACTCGTCTGCCCGGCCTTGACCTCGGCTTCGGCGTTGGGCGGCTCGAAGAGTATGGAAACTTTGGAGCGGAGTACTCGACCGGCAGGCCGTTCGTGTTGAACCAGCCCGTCATCGCTTCCAGTGCAGCAGGCTACACCGACGCGGAAGTCCTCGCTTCGATCCAAGCCGCTCTCGACCGCGAAGCTCCTGGTTACGGTGGCGATCGGCCGGAGACGGTCATCGAGGCGTTATTCCAGATGGTGACCGGCGCGGGCTTCGACGGCAACAACAATGGCTCGTTGCTCGACAGTGGTGCGGCAGGCCTGGCGTCGACGCAGGTCACTCCCGGCAACAGCGGCGACGTGCCGCCGTTTGCTTCGTTCACTGCCGATCCGACCAATGGCGTGGTTCCCGCGTCAGGAACGATCGGCGGAGCTGGATTCCGTTCGGGCGCTCTGCCAATCATCATCACGGCGACCGACACGGGCTTCGCTTATCAGCCAAAGGGGGAGACCAACATTGTCGGCATTGATGGTTTGACCCTGCCGGCATCGAGCATTACACATCGCGGACGTGGCACGACGCCGTTCAGCAGCGGTGCGGGGATTCAAGAGACGGTGACCGGGTTGAACGCGCTGGGCGCACTCGTCATCGGCCTGGGCGTCAACGATGCGGCAACACAAGACCCGCGAATCGGACTTGAGGCACTCGCCAACTTGACCGGAGCGATCAATCGCACGACGACCTCGATCGATAACGGCACACCCGATCCGATCGATCCAGGCGATCCATTCTACTTCAAAATCGTCAACGACGGAACACTGGGGAACATCGCTGACGGCATCGTCGCGGCGATCGATGGAGCCGTCACCTCGGTGAACGTCAACGTCACGCTGCGAGCTTCCGATCCGCGCGTGCTGATCGACTTTACGCCCGGCGTGATCAACGGCCTCGGAGCCGGCGACACCGCGACGTTCGACGTGACCTTCACCGGCGACGGCCGGCCGCATCGCTTCGACTTGCAGTTCGTCCGCGAGGGAACCGACGTTGTTCTCGGTTCGATTCCTGTCGTACTCGGTACGCCAATCGAGGGCGAAGGATACGAGTATGAAGATTGTGATGACGGCGTGATTTGTGTCGAAGCCAACTTCGGCAACCAACGAACCGGCAGCGTCACGCCGAACGTTGCTCCCAGCTTTACCGCCGGAGCGAATCAAACCGTTGGCGAAGACTCCGGCCTTCAGACGGTTGCCGCTTGGGCCACGAACATCAGCCCTGGCCCAGCTAGCGAATCGGGCCAGAACGTCGACTTCATCGTCAGCAACGACAACAACGCTCTGTTCGCGGGCCAGCCCGTGATCTCGCCGACCGGCGCGTTGAGTTACACGCCAGCCGACGATGCTTTCGGTTCGGCAGTTGTTACCGTGCAGCTGCATGATGACGGCGGCACAGCCGGTGGAGGTGTCGACACGAGCGCCCCGCAACTGTTCACGATCAACGTTACCGCCGCCAACGACGCGCCAATCGTCGTGAACGACTCATACAGCACCAACGAAGACACAGCGCTAACGATCGCGGCTGATGGCGTCTTAGCCAACGACTCTGACATCGACAGCGTCTCAATTACCGCAATCGAAGTCACGCCTCCCACCAGCGGCAGCCTGACGCTTAATGCCAACGGCTCATTCACCTACACGCCGAATGCGGACTTTGACGGGTTGGACAGTTTTGCGTACAAAGCCAACGACGGAGCACTCGACTCGAACGTGGCCACCGTTAACATCACGGTCAACGCCGTGAACGACGCGTCTATCGCTGCAAACGATTCGTACACAACTGACGAAGATATAGCTTTAGTAATCGCCGCAGCCGGAGTCTTGGCCAACGACAGCGATTTGGATGGCGACGCGTTGACGGCGGTGCTGGCGACTGGACCGAGCAACGGCGCCGTGACGCTCAACTCGGATGGATCGTTCAGCTATGCGTCAAACGCCAACTTCAACGGCACGGATAGCTTCACTTACACAGCGAATGATGGTGCGCTCGATTCGAACGTGGCCACAGTCAATATCACCGTTAACGCCGTCAACGATGCTCCGGTTGCAGTGAATGACTCGTACAGCGTGAACGAAGATACTTCATTGACGACTCTCCCAGACGGAGTGCTGGACAACGACAGTGACGTAGACGGCGATGCGCTGACAGCGATCCTGGTGGCAGGTCCGAGCAATGGAACCTTGCGACTCAATAGCACGGGCTGGTTCACGTATGTCCCGAACATCGGCTTCAACGGCAGCGACAGTTTCACTTACACGGCCAACGACGGAGCGATCGACTCGAACGTGGCGACGGTCAACATCACGGTTGGTGCGGTCAACGACGCACCCGTTGCCGTGAACGATTCGTTTTCCACCGCCGAAGACACGACGCTGACGATTGCCTCCGCGGGTGTGTTGGGCAATGACCTTGATGGCGATGGCGACACGTTAACAGCCGTTCAAGTTACAGGTCCGACGAACGGTGGTCTGACATTGCATGCAGATGGGTCATTCACGTACACGCCGAATGCAAACTTCAACGGCAGTGATAGCTTTACGTACAAAGCGAACGACGGTGCGCTCGATTCCAACGTCGCGATCGTTAATATCACGATCGGCGCTGTGAACGACGCTCCGGTTGCCGTGGACGATTCGTACTCGACAAGCGAAGACACGGCGTTGACGATCGCGGCAGCGGGAGTACTCGGTAACGACAGTGATATCGACGGCGATGCGCTGACCGCGATCCGAGTTGCCGGGCCGGCAAACGGCAGTGTCACGCTGAACGCTGACGGCTCGTTTACCTACACACCGAACGCGGACTTCAACGGCTCTGACAGCTTCACGTATAAGGCGAACGATGGCACACTCGATTCGAACGTAGCGATCGTTGATATCACGGTTGGCGCGGTGAACGACGCTCCGGTCGCAGCGGACGATTCGTACTCGACAAGCGAAGACACTGCGTTGACGATCGCGGCGGCGGGAGTCCTCGCTAACGACAGGGACATCGACGGCGATCCGCTGACGGCGGTCCAAGTTGTTGGGCCGACAAACGGCAGCGTCACACTGAACGCCGACGGTTCGTTCACTTACGCGCCGAACGCGAACTTCAATGGTTCCGACAGTTTCACGTATAAGGCGAACGACGGTGCACTCGATTCAAATGTGGCGATGGTCAATATCACCGCTAATCCGGTCAACGACGCCCCGGTGGCTAGCGACGACAGCTATATCACTGACCAGGACACCCCGTTGAGCATTCCGCCTGCAGGAGTGCTTGGCAACGACAGTGATGTAGATGGTGACTCGCTCACGGCGGCTGTGGTCGTTGGTCCGGCGAATGGTTCCGCGACGCTAAATGCGAATGGCGCGCTCACCTACACGCCGAACGCCGGGTTCAGCGGCACCGACAGCTTCACGTATCAAGCCAGTGATGGAGTGCTGCTGTCAGCCGAGGCGACGGTGACGATTCAAGTAAACGCCGTGCCGGAACCGGGAGGCACGAAGTTCTTTGTTGTCGACCAGCGCCGTCGCAGTACCTTCCAGTACGACGCCGACGGCAACTCGCTGGGCGACAATCGGCTGAACGAAGAGGACGAGAAGCCTCGCGGCATCGCAGCCAGCCCGGATGGATCGACGTTGTGGGTCGTCGACAAGAAGGGAGAGGTCTTCGTCTACGACAGCGATAGCCAGCTGCTCGGCTCGTGGGAGATCGAGGAAGTCGACAAGCCGGAGGGAATCACAGTCCACGGCGATGATTTGTGGATTGTCGATCGCGAAGAGGACCGAGTGTACTTCTTCGAAGGCGGTGCGCTGCTACGATCCGGCGAGGCCGAACCGACATCCAGCTTCAGTTTGGGTCGTGGCAACCGCAACCCGATGGACCTGGTCACGGACGGATCGCACCTTTGGGTCGTGAACAACACACGCCGCACCGACAAGGTGTTTCGCTATTCGATCGACGGCGAGTTGGAAGGAAGCTGGCAGATCGATGTGGGCAATACGCAGCCAACCGGCCTGACAATAGACCCGCATGATGTGAATCACATTTGGATCGTCGACTCCCGCAGTGACCGCGTCTACCAGTACAACGAAGCGGCGGAGCGGACTTCGGGTGAGCAAACGGCTAGTGCGTCTTTCGCGCTGGACCCGGCCAACCGCAATCCACAGGGCATTGCCGATCCGAAAGCGTCATTAGCCGCGGACTCATTGGATGGGGGTTGGGAGTCATTTGACGCATCCGCAGCGGACTCGACGCTGGGATGGGATAATCTGACAAATCCGCTCGATCCTAACGACGACGGCGAAGTATCACCGCTGGACGTGTTGTTGGTCATCAACCAACTCAATCAGAACGGATCGGCCGACGTGGCGTCGCTTGACGTTGACGCTCCGTTCGTCGACGTCACGGCAGACGGCGTGGTTTCTCCGTTGGATGCACTGTCGGTGATCAACTTCCTGAATCGCCCGTCAATCATCCCGCCCGTTGCACTGATCGGCGAGGCTGTCGAGCAACTGGCTGAAGGAGAGCCTCCACTACAACTGACGCAGATTGCCGACGAGCTGGCCGCCAGCGACGACAACGCAAGCCGTTCGCAGCCGACAACGGAAGTCGCATCGATCGAAGATGAACGGACGGACCCGAACGTGGAAGCTGCGATCATCGACTTGTTCGGCGAAAATGCCGACGATGCACTTCGTGTGATATAGGTGACGCGGTTTGTCGACCTTACGCCGACTCTGCTGAAACTGCTGCTCATCCCGAGGATTATCGACGTCGCCACCCGCCGCTGGAAAAACGTATGCGGCATATCTGCGGTCTTCAAAAACGGCGGTGATCAGGGCCTCAGCCGGTCGGTTAACCGACGGAAGGGGTTGGCCCAATCCTAGCACGCGCGAAGTCAGTCTTCTGCTCGAACTCCGAGCGTGTATACTAGGGGCCTAACCGCAGCAGGTTCCTTTGCCCCTTGAGTCACCGTTTCTTCTGGCCAAACATCGCTGCGTCGGCATACCATCAAGACAGATCACGTGCGCTCCCAGGATTCCTGGGGCACGGGTAACAGTGATCGTAGGAGAGGTGTTGTGATTATCGAACATAAACGAGTTTTCGTCACGGGATTGCTGCTATGGATGCAAGTTGCCGTGTCGCACGCGGGGGAATCGGGATCGGCGTTTCGGCCCGTGAAGACGGAGCTGATGCGGGGCGGCGACAAGGCGCAAGCGGTTTGTGTTGATCTTAATGGCGCGAAGGATCTGTTCCTGGTCGTGACGTATGGCCCTGACAACTACCGAGCGGATCAAGCGATCTGGGCCGAACCATGGCTTGTCAACAAAGACGGCGAAAAGATCGACTTGACGACTATCGCGCCCGCCAGTTCGCAAGTCGGATGGGGGCGGTTGCTCAAGAATCACAATCAGAAGAATCAGCCGCTTTCGATTGGCGGACGAGAGTTCGCGAAAGGGTTCTGGGCTCACGGCCCGTCCATGTTACATTTCAAGCTTGATGGCAATTTCATCCAGTTTCAGGCTCAAGTTGGCATCGACACCGGGGCGGGCCGGAACGGCAGCGCCGAATTCATCGTCACCAACGTGCGCCCCGAAATGCCGTCTCGTGAAGTCTATGCCGGCAAAACGGCTAAGCCGAAACTGCCATCGCTGCCAATTCCACCATCAGCCCATGAGTCGCCCCACGTATTCAATTCCGAGGCGGCGGAAACTCTGCTGAGGAAGGGCATCGACCGGCTTGTCTTCATTCGTCGCTACACGCTGAATGCAAATCACGTCTATACCGAATATGTAAACAGCCGCTGGACGCCCGGTGGCGGGCTCTGTGTGTTGGATCTGGATACGGGGAAAGCGCGCGAACTGGCTCTCGAGTTGGGCAATGGCGTTGTCAACCGATTCGACATCTCGTTTGACGGCACGAAGATCGCGTTCGATTTCAAGAAGGGGGCGCAAGACGGCTACCGAATCTACGAGATCGGAATCGACGGCACCGGCCTGCGTCAGTTGACCTTTCCTCAGGAAGACGAAGACGAGTTGGTCAGCCTATATGGCAACACCATGTATCACCACGGCACCGATGATTTGCATCCATGCTACTTGCCGGACAGTGGAATCGCGTTCGTCACGACTCGGTGCCAATATGGGATACTGTGCAATGCCGGCGACGTGTACACCACGAAGAACCTATACCGTATCGACGCCGACGGCGAGAACATGCAGCCGCTGTCGAACAGCCCCGTCAGCGAAGCGAGTCCGGCGATTTTGCCCGACGGGCGGATTCTCTATCACCGCTGGGAGTACGTCGACAAGGCTGCGGGCAACGTCAAATGCCTTTGGGCAATGAATCCGGACGGCACGGCCACGTCCGAGGTCTACGGCAACACAATCACCTTTCCCGAGACGATGATTTATGCTCGCCCGATCCCCGAACCGGCCGGGAAGATTGTGATGTTGGGCACGTCTCATTGCTGCCCCAATAATGCAATGGGGGCGGTGATCGTGATTGACACGTCGGACGATATCCGTTCGGCCGAAACAATGCATTTCGTAACCGACGACATACGAGCACTAGCGCACACTGGTTTCCATTTCCGTGACGAGAATGGTGAGTGGCAACTCGATAAGACCGGCAAGCTCGGTCGCTTGTTCAAAGACCCCTATCCCGTGTCCGAAGACCTGTTCATTGCGACGCGGAAACCCCTCGGCCCCACGTGGGACGATCCCAAGGCATACGACCTTGTGTTGCTGGACGGCAATGGGCAAGAGACGCTTCTGTACCAGGACGAGGCGATTTCCTGCTGGCACCCTTATCCGCTGCGATCACGCGAGAGACCGCCGGTGGTCACTCCGTCACGGAATCCAAGACTGGCGGAGCAAGACTTGGCTCATTGCGTGGTGACCGACGTGTACAGAGGCATGGATGGCGTCGAGCCGGGAACTGTCAAGTATCTTCGCGTTTTGGAGGAGGTGCCAAGACCTTGGGCGGCTCGAAAAGCCTGGTCGAAGGACGACAAAGACGGCATGGCGCACACGGCGATCGGGGACGATCTGCTGGGGCTCAAGGCCCAATACGGCATTGTGCCTGTCGAGGAGGATGGCTCGGCACAGTTCTATGTTCCTGCCTTGCGCAACATTTACTTTCAGGCTCTGGACGAAAACTGCTTGGCGGTGCAAACAGAACGAACGTACGTCCACTACATGCCCGGCGAGACTCGTAGCTGCATCGGCTGTCACGAGACACCGAACAACACGCCGCACAGGCCACCCACAGACACACCGCTGGCCCTGTTGCGACGGCCGTCGGTCCCGTCGCCTCAGCCGGGCGAAACGGTCGCGAAGAAACTGTTCGACTACCATAGGCAAATCCAGCCGATTTGGGATCGACATTGTGTCGAATGCCACAACAACGAAACGGCCGAAGGCGACTTGAATCTCTGTGGTGATCCCGAAGGCGTTTACAGCGTTTCGTATAACCAGTTGATCAAACTTTCGAAAGGCGAAAAGCAACTGCTTGGCAATCGAAAGCCCCGGAACGAAGACGTTGGTTCCGCGGGCGTCGAGTACCTACCGCCGTACAACGTGGGCGCTCTGACGAGTCCGCTGGCGGCCCTGTTCTCTCAAGGTAAGATCCGAATGCAAGATTCTCAGTTGCAGGCCTACGTCGAAAGCCTGGCCGAATCACACCGAGACGTCCGGTTGAGCGACACGGAGTTGCTGCAGATCACGAACTGGCTGGACATCAACTGCCAATTCCATCCTTCCTACTGGGGCCGATTGAACGCCAAGTATCGAGACCATCCGAACTTCCGTCCGGACGTGACGTTCGACGAAGCCCTTCTCCGGACTGTTCCCACATCGATCGCTCGTGGCGAACGTACGGAGGAAGCCTTGTCGGCGATCTCGCCGTAATCCAAAATCGTCCTGTGGCAAGATTGTTAGAAACTCAGAAGGAGCCGTCACCATGAAGCGAGTCATTCCCGTAGTTGCCCTGCTATTCCTTGTCCCGCAAACCTGGGCCGATGAGCCCATGCAACTCAAGGATGTGCCATACGGTAGCCATCCGCGACAGGTTCTTGATTTCTACCAGGCGGAGTCGGACAAACCGACGCCAGTCGTGTTCTACATCCATGGTGGTGGCTGGCAGGGCGGCGACAAGAAGACCAATCCGAAAGCCTTCCTCGATAAGGGCATCTCGGTCGTTGCCATCAACTACCGCTACGTGCGGAATGGCGCTGAAGAGAAGGTCGAACCGCCGGTGAAGGCATCGCTTGGAGACGCCGCCCGCGCCCTTCAATTCGTTCGCTCGAAAGCCGCCGAATGGAATCTCGACAAGAAACGCATTGGCGCGACTGGAGGCTCGGCCGGCGGTTGCTCGTCGCTCTGGCTTTCCTTTCACGACGACCTGGCCGATCCGCAGAGCGACGATCCTATCGCCCGCGAATCGACCCGCCTTTACTGTGCCGCCGTCAACGGAGCGCAAGTGTCGCTCGATCCGAAAGAGCTGTGCGAGTGGATGCCCAACTATCGCTACGGCGCCCACGCCTTCGGCTTGCCGAACATCCAAAGCCTGATCGAGAATCGCGAAAACGTCCTAGAATGGATCAAGGAGTATTCGCCGATCGAACACGTTACCAAAGACGATCCACCCATCGCAATGTTCTACAGGGGAGAGGAGCCGGTCGTCGGCGCGTCGCCGAAGGATCCGACGCACTCTGCCATCATGGGCATCAAGCTTGAAGAGCGGCTCAAGGCCGTGGACGTAGACGTAGTGCTCATCCATCCGGGGCGGCCGCATCCGAAGTACAAGAACTCTTCGGACTACTTGATCGATCAACTGCTCAAGTGAATCGGGATCT
>CAZUAH010000307.1:0-15985 GCA_964617665.1 uncultured Pirellulaceae bacterium | reverse complement strand
TTGCGGCGGACTCGTTGCCAAAGGCGGCGAAGACTTGAAGGGCTTTGTGATTGCCGACAAGGATCGCAAGTTCGTCTGGGCCGACGCGAAGATCGAAGGCGAAACCGTAATTGTCTCTAGCCCCGACGTTCCAGAGCCCGCAAGCGTCCGGTATGCGTGGGCCGCGAATCCGATCTGCAACCTGTACAGCAAAGCTGGCCTACCGGCATCGCCGTTTCGAACAGACGATTGGGACGAATCCGCCAATCAGTGAGATTTAGCAAGTTCACGATAGCAACATGAAATGAATATGACCGGTATAGAAGCATTCCTTGACATCTTGGCTGCATCGGGCGTTCGGTACATCTTCGGCAATCCCGGTTCGACCGAACTGCCGCTCAATGACACGCTGGTCGACGATGACCGATTTGAGTACATCCTGGCACTACAGGAAGTGCCACTTGTGGCTATGGCGGATGGCTACGCCATGGCATCTGGCAAGTTGGGCGTGGTCAACGTTCACATCTGTTGCGGCTTGGGCAACTCGATGGGCATGCTCTACAACGCCTATCAGGAAGGCACGCCGCTGCTCTTGACCGCCGGTCAGCAGGATCGTCGCTTGCTCCTGGAAGAGCCCGTATTGGCGGGCGATATGGTCAGCGTAACGCGACCATGGACCAAATGGTCGTACGAAGTGCAACGAGCCGAAGACATGCCCACCGCCGTTCGGCGCGCCGTGCAGACTGCATTGACGCCGCCGACTGGGCCCGTGTTTCTGTCTCTTCCGGTCGACGTGCAGATGGAAGCCGTCGATGGCCTGGATCTATCGCCACCACACGTACCTGATAGACGCGTTCGCCCGCCATCGGAAGCACTAAGACTCGCAGCAGACATGCTGGCCGAAGCGCGCAATCCGGCCATCCTGGCCGGTTGCCGAGTGACGGAAGCAGACGCCGTGGGCGAGCTGGTTGCGGTGGCAGAACGGCTCGGTGCACCGGTGTGGAGCGAATCGGCCACATCGCACGGGAGGTTGGCCATTCCGGCCGATCATCCGCTGTACACGGGCGCGTTGCCGCTGTGGTCGCCCGAAGTTCGGTCGTGCTTGGCGGATAACGACGTCGTGTTCGTGGTTGGGATGGATCTCTTGCGATTGTACATCCACCACGAGCCCGCGCGGCCGATACCAGAACATATACGTCTGATTCAACTGGACGCGGACACTCGGCAAATCGGCAAGAACTACCCGGTCGAAGTCGGCCTGCAAGGCGATCCCAAGGCTGGCCTGGCCGAACTAGATAGTCTGCTGACGGAGTTGATGTCAGCGGGCCAAGTACGAGCAGCACAAGAGCGGCGCGAACAGAAGACCGCTCAGCGAGCCGCTGAACGTGAGGCATTGGAGGCGGCCATCCAGCAGCAGGAAGGCCAGCGGCCTATGACGTCGATGACGGCCATGAGCGCCCTGGCTAGAGCCCTTCCACCGAATGCCGCAGTCGTCGAGGAGGCCGTAACGACCCATCAGCATTTGCTGAAGCGAATGGGTGCGATGAAAGATCCCACTGGCCATTTCGCCCATCGAGGTTGGGCGTTGGGATGGGGGCTAGGCTGCGCGTTAGGAGTGAAACTTGCTTGGCCGGATCGGCCAGTTGTAGGTCTCCTGGGCGATGGTTCCACTCTATACGGTATCCAAGGGCTCTGGTCAGCCGCACGCTACGAAATCCCCGTCGTGTTCATCGTCGCCAACAATGCTCAATACAAGATCCTGAAAGACTGTGGCGACGTGATGAAATTGCCCCAGATGGCCAAGAAAAGACACTTGGGGATGGACTTGGTGGATCCGGAGGTTGACTTTGTGGGGCTTGCGCGTGGATTCGGCGTTGAAGCGCACCGTGTGTGCGAGCCAAGTGAACTAGGCGAACGGATCAAAGAAGGGCTGGAAGGGACCAAGCCAGTGCTGTTGGACGTGCCAATTGAAAGGTAGAGCTGGCCTGCCAATTGGGCAAACAAGAATTCTCACCGATTCCGTCATCCGGGTCCATTGCCAAACGGATCTCACTTAGGTAAGATGGTCTTGCCGATAGTGAGATACAGTCTCACTTTCAATAAGTAGCCCCCCCACAGGACAGTGTGTCGCCGTGAGTGATCTAGTCCCCCTCCGTTGTTTAGCGCCCGGACAAACGGCCGAAGTCGGCCAAATCATGGGCGATCCACATCAAGTCCACAGGCTGCACGAGTTGGGCATGCACCACGGAACGACTATCGAAATGGTTCAATCGGGCAGCCCGTGCATAATCCGGATGTCTGGACACAAGTTATGTTTCCGACATAACAACGCCCTGAACGTCTTAGTTCGAACGGGTGCCGCCGTGTGAGCCACCGCGATGCCGCGAGTGGAATAACAGCATCCAAATCCATGCCAAGCGAGAACGAAACCGGTACGATTACGGTAGCTTTGCTTGGCAATCCCAACGTCGGCAAGTCCACGGTCTTCGAGACGCTCTCTGGCGTACGGCAGCGCGTTGGCAACTATCCTGGCGTCACGGTCGAAAAAAAGATCGGCCACGTCGAACTCGATGGTCGGCAGTATACGTTGGTGGACCTTCCTGGCACGTACAGCCTTGCGCCTCGGTCGTTGGACGAAATGGTCACGGTGGACATGCTGCTCGGTCGTCGTGACGATGTTGCATCGCCGGACGTCATCTTATGCATCTTGGATGCCAGCAATCTCCAACGCAATCTGTATCTGTTGAATCAGACGCTGGAACTGCAGACGCCAACGCTTGTTGCCCTGAACAAAATGGATGTTGCTTCCGAGCAGGGTGTCAAGATTGACGTTGCACGGCTTCAGGAACAGATCGGCGTAACGATTGTACCGATGCAGGCGCATCGAAACGTGGGGCTTGACCAGTTGAAGCAAGCCCTTGTGGATGCAGCCAACGCTGATCCGAAGACGCACGAGAGTCCATTTCCGGAAGTCTTCCAGGAAGAAGTCGCGTCGCTCGAGGAAGAATTGGCGGGCAAGACACGCGAGCCATTGCCCCGATACCTCGTCGAACGGCTCTTACTGGACAGCGGTGGCTACGTAGAGAGCGCCGACTTGCCCGGCGTCGACCAAGGCTTTATGGTCAGAGTGCAAACCGCTCGCGAGCGACTTTCGGCTGCCGGCTATCCAGTGCCTGCAGTCGAGGCCATGTCTCGATACGATTGGGTAGCCAGCGTGATGGAAGGCGCCGTAGCGGTGCCGAAAAGGTACATCAGCACGGTTAGCGATCGGATCGACAAGGTGCTGACACATCGCGTTCTCGGGTACGTCGTATTCGCCCTACTGATGCTCATTGTGTTCCAATCCATCTTCTCTGGCGCCCGACCGGTGATGGAGGGCATGGAACGAGTGATGGGATGGCTTAGCGATGCCGTTGCGGGAATGCTGCCGGATGGGGCCATTCAATCGCTGCTGGTCGACGGCGTCATTGCTGGCGTGGGTAGCGTGTTAACGTTCCTGCCTCAGATCCTGATTCTCTTCTGCTTCGTCGCGGTGCTGGAAGATTGTGGATACATGGCTCGGGCCGCTTACCTAATGGACAAGCCGATGTCGCGGATCGGTTTGAGCGGCAAGTCTTTCATCCCATTGCTTTCTTCGTTCGCCTGCGCGGTTCCTGGCATCATGGCAACGCGAGTGATCGAAAACCGCCGAGACCGGCTTGTGACGATTCTGGTCGCGCCGTTAATGAGCTGCAGTGCTCGGTTGCCTGTGTACGTGCTGCTGATCGCGGCGTTCATTCCGAAAACGACCGTCCTGGGCGGTTGGGTCGGCCTGCAGGGAATGACCATGTTCGCCTTGTACCTTGTTGGGATCGCAACCGCCGTGCCCGTCGCTTTTGTGCTGAAAAACACCATTCTGCGAGGCGAGACGCCATCGTTCCTGATGGAATTACCCGGCTACAAAGTGCCTTCGTTGCGTACCGTGTTGTTGCGAGTCGTGGAAAACGGTTGGTCTTTTGTGCGGGGAGCCGGGACGTTAATCGTCGCTGTGACCGTCATCGTGTGGGCGGCCGGTTATTTCCCCCACGGCGCTCACGTCGAGCGAGAGGTACGTGCTTCATTCGCCAACGAGGTTTCCGCACTGGAAGCCGAAATCGCCGAACTGCATGACGGCGAAGCTGAGGCATCCGACGAACTGGCTGCCGACAGACTGGTGGCATTGAAGCAGCAGCACGACGAGTTGGAAAAAGAAATCAAAAACACAGTGGCAGCCAGTTACATGAAGCAAAGCGTCCTGGGGCGCGCCGGCAAGTTGATCGAACCGGCCGTGCGACCGTTGGGGTGGGACTGGCGGATCGGTTGTGCGGTGGTCGCTTCGTTTCCAGCTCGCGAGGTCGTAATTGGCACTTTGGGCGTAATCTACCATTTGGGAGAAGGCGCGGACGAACGATCCGAATCACTTCGTGAGACGCTGCAGTCGGCGAGTTGGCCCGGCACAGATCGCCCGATTTTCAACGTTCCCGTCGCTTTGTCCATCATGGTCTTCTTCGCGCTGTGCGCGCAATGCGCCGCCACGTTGGCCACGATCCGCAGGGAGACGAACAGTTGGCGCTGGCCTTTGTTCACCTTCGCGTATATGACGGCGCTGGCGTATCTGGGAGCCTTTGTGACATATCAGGTGGGAATGCTCTTCGTATCATAGGCGTGCGCAGCGATGGACATTGACTGGCAACAGGCAATCGCTCTCGGGTTGGCGGCAATGGCCGCCAGCTACGTGGTCTGGCGTGCGTGGCGTAGGTTTTCTGCCAAGACCACGTGCGCCGCTTGTGCTGGCTGCAGCGTTAGGCAAGCCGTGCAAGACCAGACCACCGTTCCCATCGAGTCGTTGACACAGGCGGCCCTGCCGATCAGAGACAGCGACACGGCGTAGTCCGCTAAACGGTCCGACAGCGTTCGATCTCCACCAACACCCTTTGTATGTCTTCGGGAATGGGCGTTTCGAATTCGATAGGTTCGCCCGTGGACGGGTGTGTTAGCTTTAACCTTCGCGCGTGCAGGGCTTGTCGAGCAAGGATGACGTTTTTGTCTTCGCGCCCGCTGACAACTTCGCCCAACGTGATCTGCGAACGTCCTCCGTACAGCCGGTCGCACAGCACCGGACAGCCGATGTGAGCCAAGTGCAGGCGGATCTGGTGCGTTCGACCGGTCTTCGGCAGGGCCTTAATGGCAGCGAAGCCGCGAAAACGCTGTTCCACCTGATAGAAGGTTCGGGCGTCGCGAGTGGTCGAGTGTCCGGCGCGAATCGCCATCTTTTCTCGCTGCTGCGGATGCATGCCGATTGGTTGGTCGATCATATCCCGATCCCGATCGGGAACGCCCGCCACGATGGCAAAGTACTCCTTTTCTACGTTTCGCTGTTCGAACTGCGCGGCTAGAGCCAGATGTGTCTGATCGTTCTTGGCCACCACGATCACGCCGCTGGTATCACGATCCAGGCGGTGAACGATTCCCGGCCGCGTCTGGCCGCCGATGGTACTCAACTGATCGAAATGGTACGCCAACGCCGCAGCCAGAGTGCCAGACCAATGCCCTTTGCTCGGATGGACGACCATGCCCGGTGGTTTGTTGACAGCGACTAGATAGTCATCTTCGTGCAGGATGTCCAGCGGGATGTCTTCGGGCTGCGGGCCTTCACGGACGCGAACGGGCAACGTGATCGCCACGGTTTCTCCCTCGCGCAGCCGGCGAGATGCTTTGGTCTGTAGACCATTCACCATGACACCTGCCGAGTCGATGGCCTTGCGCAACTGAACGCGGCTGTATTCGGCGAATTGCGCGGCCAGAAATGCGTCCAGTCGCATTCCCACACAGGCGGCATCAACCGTCAAGACGATAGGTTCTTCAGAAGGATCGTCAGCGGCCATGAGCAGGAAAGCCGTGGTATGGCGCCAAGCCCGCCTTGTAGGGCGCAGGTGCGATGGTAGTACCAACTGCCAGTGTTCCGCCGAACGCCCAATGTACGCCTAGCGGATTAGGGCGACGCGTCCTTCGATTCCGGCTTGGCATCGCTTTCATCCACAACTGCCGGCTTTTCGGCTGGTTTTGCCGGATCAGTGGGAGCTGTTTCCTTGGGTTCTGGCGACGGCTCGTCAGCGTCCTTAGCGGCTCCTGAATCGGGCTTCGTCTCTGAAACTGAATTGTCGGCTTCTGAAGTCCCCTCCGGTTCCGGAGCATCAGCCTTCGCATCGCCGTCAGTGCTTTGCGTCTCTTCAGGCTCGCTGGACTTCGGCTCGACGGTCTCCTTGCCCAACGGCGTGTCGTCTTTGCCCAGAGGTGCCGTCAGATCCATGTCCATGAAATCTTCGGACACATCGCTGCCGGCGGGTGGCATGGGCGGCTTCGGCTCCTGACGCTCGAACCAAGCGTACCACCGTTGCACAGACTTGTCTGAAAGTCGCTCAAATCGTTGCTTGGCAAGTTGACCCAGCGTCGAATTCGGGGACGTTTTCGCGACTTTATCATAGTACTTCTGGGCCTTTTCGGTGTCACTCAGAGACTCGTGGACTTGGGCCAACCCGAAGCGAGCGCGTTCGACCAACTGCGGATAGCCGCCTGCCTCCTCTTCAACCGCTTCGAAGTGCTCTCTGGCGTCTTCAAGCGATTCCTCGGCTTCCTTACGACTGGTGAATAACTGGCCTGTTCCCATGGCCACCTTGATTTCACCTGCCGACAGCCGTGCCCAAAGGCCAGCTGTGGATCCGTCGTGCAGATTGGCGACTTCCTCAAGCGCATCGGGATCCGTGGCTGAGAAAGCTGCAAGAAAGTCGCTCCAACCGGCGCCCATCTCCGCTGCCCGTTTGTTGGAAAAGTACAGTCCGGCCAGTATCGCAGCAAAGATCAGCAGCGCGCCAAGCGAGATGTGCCTGGAGTACGGTTTGATCCGCTGGAGGTGTTTGCCGAGGTAGTCGGCCAGAACGTTGGTTTGAAGCTCGTGACGCCGTTCCGTTTTCATGACTGATCCGGGTGCTTTGGTTGACTGGGCAAGGTGAATGCCTCGCCAGCCGCTAAGACCGCGAGGCACCGCGCAAGTATAGAACTGTCTGCTCCAGACCGTCAATAGCGGGACAACGGCCCCTTCCGTGGCTGTAAGGCGAAAGCTACGATCGGGACCTATGGCAGGAGATCTGAATCCACCACAAAAAAAGGCGGTAAACACGCTATCCGGGCCCTTGCTGGTGCTGGCCGGGGCCGGCACGGGCAAGACGCGCGTCGTGATTTACCGCATCGCCAAATTGATCCGCCGTGGTATTCGGCCCAGCCGAATTCTGGCTGTGACTTTCACCAACAAAGCCGCCGCCGAGATGCAAGAGCGGATTGGTGGTCTTCTCGGGAAACGCCTGAAAGAGCAGCCGGTCATCTCGACATTCCACTCGCACTGTGTCCGAGTCCTCCGGCGTCATATCCGTCTACTGGGCTATCCGGAGCGGTTCGCGATCTACGACCGAGGCGATCAGGAGAGTCTAGCCCGCGGCGTGTTACGCGAGATCCGGGTACCCGGCGAATCGCTCCGTCCGGGCGAATTGATCAGTCTGATTAGCGGCTGGAAGTCCCAGTGTATTACGCCAGAAAAGGCCACGCGCGTGGCCCGAACCGACAAGGAGCATTTGGCGTCGATGGCGTATCGGCGCTATCAGCAGGCCCTTAAGAATGCGGGCGCTGTCGACTTTGACGATTTGCTGCTGTGCACCGAGCAACTGTTTCGGGAGCAGGCTGATGTGCTTTGTGAAGAGGCAGCCTTGTTCGATCATCTGCTAATTGACGAATACCAGGACACCAACGGTAGCCAATACCGAATTGTCAAAGCGTTGGCCATGGACCACCGAAACTTGTGCGTGGTGGGCGATGACGACCAGTCGATTTACGGCTGGCGAGGAGCCGAGGTCGAGCATATTCTGAGCTTCGCTCGCGACTGGCCAGACGCAACGGTCGTGCGGCTCGAGGATAACTACCGATCGACTGAAGAGATTCTGGAATATGCGAATCGACTGATCAGGTTCAACAAGGTACGCCACGACAAAGCACTTCGGGCGGCTCGTCGCGGAGGCGAGGGCCCCCGCGTGCAGCAATACCCGGACGAAACCATAGAAGCCAAGGAAGTGGTCGCGGAAATCCGCCGTCTAGTCGAACGCAAGGAGAGAGAACCACGAGAATTCGCCATCCTGTTTCGCACCAACGAGCAGACGCGAGCGTTCGAGACGGAGTTGCGACGTGCCAAACTCCCGTACGTGCTGGTCGGTGGAATGTCGTTTTTCGACCGTAAAGAGGTGCGGGACCTACTGGCGTACTTCAAAGTGCTGGCATCACCCGAGGACGAGGTGTCGCTGCTGAGGATCATCAACAACCCGCCGCGTGGCATCGGCCCCAAAACGGTCCAAGATCTAATGGCCGCCGCTGTGTCTCAAGGGGAGTCTGTATGGCACATCATGCGCTCGGTGGGCAGCCTCCCATCAGTTCCGCGAGAGCCGGTGACCCGTTTCGTGGAATTGATCCAGCAGTTTCGCAAACGCCTGCGTGGCTCCCTGCCGCAACTCGCTCAAGATCTCATCTCCGCGATCAACTATGAAGGCGAACTAGCGCGGCTTTACCCCGACACGGACGAACGGCGGGCCCGGCTAGATGCGGTGGAAGAAGTGGTGAACGCTTTGGCTTCTTATGAGGCTAAGGCCAAGAAGCCCTCACTGCTTGGTTTTCTGGATGAAGTGATGCTAGGCGACCGCGACTTTGACAACGAGAAGGAAAAACAGCTAGCACGAAATGCCATTGCTCTGATGACGATGCACAGTGCCAAGGGCTTAGAATTCTCGCAAGTCTACCTGGTCGGCTTGGAGGAAGGGATTCTGCCTCATCGCCGCAGTTTGGCGATGGGTGACGGGGCCGTCGAGGAGGAACGAAGGCTGTGCTATGTCGGCGTCACCCGTGCCGAAGACCGCCTAACCCTCTCGTTTCCCTTAACGCGAATGAAATGGGGTAAGCCGCGAGAGACGATACCCAGCCGATTCCTCTATGAACTGACGGGCCGCGCGGACAATCCTCGCGATATTGCTCGAATGCAGCAGGCGGCCGGCGACGGAGGGAAGAAACGCCGACATGCAGCCGGGCGACGTGTGAAAAGAGGCTAGTTTAGGTAGTCTGATGGCATTGGCCCGATTTTTTCATTTGTGCGGGAATCCCTGATTGTAGCGCTCGTTCCGGCCGATGTTGTTGATGAGACTGCACTTCCATTATCGGGGTGCGCAACAACGCCTGTTGGCAGGTTCGGCCGCCTCCGCCGTTGGCGACCCGGCCAGAGCCCTTGCCAGCCAACTACTTTCGGACCTTTCCGCCATGCAACGGATTGCCGCTTGGTATGTTGTCCTACCACTGGCTATCTGCGCCTTCAGCTACGGCTGCGCGGTTCGCGAATCGGAAGTGACTTTCACGCCTCCGCATTTGGCTCATTTCCAGGAGTTCGCCAAAGAGATCGAATACCCGGACGTCCAGAGCATCACCACGGACGACGTAGCAGCTACACCATCACCTATCACGCTTCGTGACTCAGCCCCACCTGAATTCCGAGATATCACTCTTCAGGAAGCGATCGAAATTGCGTTGACCAACGCCCACGTGATACGCGGCCTGCAAGGCTTGGTGTTGCTGTCGCCGGACAACGCCCGCACTATCCAAGATCCAGCGATTCAGGAGACCGATCCGATATTCGGTGCCGAGGCCGCACTGAGTGAATTTGACGCGACGTTTGCAGCCGCTACGTATTTCGAGAAGAACGATCGCGCGTTGAACAATCAGTTCTTTGGCGGCGGCACACGGCTGCTTCAGCAGGATCTTCATCTGTACCGAGCGGAGCTATCGAAAAAGACGGCCACCGGCGCCGATTTTACCCTCCGGCACAATGTCGAATACGACTTCAACAATTCACCTGGCAACGACAAGCCCAACCGTCCTTGGGACGTGAATCTGGAAGCCGAGTTTCGTCAGCCTCTCTGGCAGGGCGCCGGAGTCATGTTCAACCGCATCGCGGGCCCGAATGGGAGCCCCGGGCGGCTGAACGGCGTGCTACTGGCTCGCACCGGCTCGGACATCAGTCTGGCTGAGTTTGAAATGGGTGTGCGAGACCTGGTTGCCGATGTCGAAAGTGCGTATTGGGAACTGCACTTTGCCTATCGCGATTTGGACGCCAAGATTTCTGCTCGTGATCGGGCTCTGGAGACATGGCGACGCATCCATACGTTGTACGTGAATGGTCGTCGGGGCGGCGAGGCGGAGAAAGAGGCGCAGGCTCGCGAGCAGTACTACCGAATGCAGGAGGACGTCGAAAACGCACTTAGCGGCCGCATCCTGGAACGTTCGCGTTATGACACGTTCCGCGGCACTGGCGGCGTACACGCGACGGAGCGACGCCTACGACTGATGATGGGGATATCGGTCACCGACGGACAATTGCTGCGACCCGTCGACGAGCCCATGATGGCCAAGGTGGTGTTCGACTGGAACGAAGTCCTGGTGGAATCGTTGATGCGGCGTGCCGAATTGCGCCGGCAGAAATGGCAAATAAAACGACGCGAACTGGAATTGATCGCAGCCCGCAACTTCTTGAAGCCTCGTGTGGACGCGATTGGGCGGTACCGCTGGCGAGGTTTGGGGCACAATCTACTAGATCCAAACGCTGTATCACCGGACCCGTTCGACAACGCGTACGGTACGCTGACCGATGGCGACTTCCAGGAATGGCAATTGGGGGTGGAGTTGACCGCGCCAATCGGTTTCCGGCGAGCCCATGTGGGCGTCAGAAACGCGGAATTGCGATTGGCCCGCGACCGCGCTATCCTGGACGAACAACAACGGGAGATCGCTCACGGCCTGACTTCCGCGTTTGCCGAGTTGGAGCGGACCCACATCGTATCGCAGACGAACTACAATCGCCGCTTGGCGGCCAAGCAGCAACTGGCGGCCCTGGAAGCCGTGTACGAAGACGCGGACCAGAGCGAGAAGACGCGATTGTTGGATCTGCTGCTGGATGCCCAACGCCGGCTGGCCGATGCCGAAAGCCGCTATTACCGTTCGCTGATGGAATACACACTCGCGGTCAGGGCGGTCCACTATCAAAAGGGATCGCTGTTGGATTACTGCGAGGTCTATCTGGCCGAAGGGCCTTGGCCCGGCAAAGCCTACTACGACGCCGCCCGACGCGACCGCTTTCGGACTGCGCCCACGTGTCTGACCGACTACCGGATGGCACGCTCGCCAATCGTCAGCCAAGGCGCGTACGCGCAAGACACCGCAGTTGCGCTGCCGGATGAAGAGCCGCTCGTTCAGCCAACGCCAGTACCGCGGATCGACGATGGCCCCGTCGAAGATCAACAACCGCCACTCGGTCGTCCGCTGTAGTTCGGCTTGTTAGCCCGTGCCTCGGTGTCTTTAGTCATCCTGTGAAGCGTTGGCCAAACAGACCACGTTTCCGTCCTCAAGCGTTACTGCACATTTATTCGCGGTCAGCGCCACGCCCCAGCGTACCGGGGCCGCGGGCACTGGAACGGTCCACAACGAGCGGCCATCTGCGGCGACGCCTTCTACGCTGTTTTCGTGCAGGACCACAAGCCCGTCGGCGCCGACTGTCAGGCCGCGCACATCTGATGTGTTGCCGGCCCATAAAATCGAATCGTCCAGGGGGACCTGCATCACGTCCCGTGGCACCGTGATCCTCCCGCCAGTCTTCGGGTCCTTGTTCATCAAGTCGACGATGCGATCGAGCGTCTTCGGATCGCGCGAGCAAAAGAGGCGACCGTCGACCAGGGCAATGTGTCGGCCGGAAGCCTGGAAATACACCCGGCCTTGGTGGCGCTTGAAGATGGTCGTCCTGGCTCGCTCGTGGCAATAAAGCTCCGGGCCGATACACACCGGCTTGTTGTCGGGCTCGAGGAACATCTCCATTCCCGCTTCGAGCCGGGCGACAACCTGAGGGTTGCCACCGGTCTGTGCATCAAGTGCCACGACTCCCACCGGGGCGCCGCCGTTGATATGTAGTGTCTTGTCCTTCAGCAGAATATTCGCCTGGACACCGAAGCTCAGTTTCGGCTCTGGCCGATCAAGCGTGTATGCTTGCCGCCAGCGGACCTTCCCGGTGGCCACGTCCACAGCGGCGGCTACGGTGCCATCTGCGGCAGTACTTCCGGCTGCGGAGTAGGCGATCCCGTCTTCGCTCAAGACCACTCCGCCGCCCAGCGGCCACGCGGACATAAGCTCACCCATGATGTTGACGAATCGCTTTTCGGGTGCGAGTTCTGTGCGCCCCAACTCGCGTCCATCCGATGCGTCCACACAGTACAAGTTTCCGTCGCAGGAACCAAAGAGAATTCGCCCATTCCAGTAAGCAGGCGAGTGCAGCACACCCGCACAGGATGACGTCTGCCAGATGGTCTCGCCGTCGGAAGTACTCAGGGCTCGTACCGTGCCGTCTGATCCGCCAACGAAGACGCGGCCCCCGACGCAAACCGGTGCGGTCAATTCGCCGCCCGCTAGACGCCGGCGCCACAGTTCATTCACCTTCTGCGGGATCGCAGCAGAGACCGTGGCTGTCCCGGCAGAGTTAGCTCGAAACATGGGCCAGTCGTCCGGGGCAGCGGGCGTCTTTGTGGCGGGCGCTTCCCACGCGGGCGATTCAACCGGTTCGATCGCGGCTTTGAGCGGCTGTCGAGGAGCCATACAGAAAGTTCCGTGTACCTGCCAGCAATCGCAGGCCAAAGGCGTCCAGTACAACCGACCGTTTGCCGGCACCACGCCATCAAAACAGCCGGGGCGGACGACGCCCTCATAGTCGCCTAGCTTTCGCGAGTCGATATCAACGTAGACGGTCCGGCCCTCGCCACCACCAGGACGGTAGAAGAACTGGTTCGGGGTTACTGTCAGGCGGGTGCAGGAGCCAATCACGCCAAGGCTGAATTGGTCGAGCACTTTGCCGGTCAGCGGGTCGACTTTCTGGCAGACGGCCGCGGGGTTGGCTACGCGCGGCATGACGTACATGACGTCGTTGAAGAAGAACGGATGCGGCGAGGGGAGGTCCGATGCCCAAAGGAAGGCTCCGTTCTCGAGGCTGACGCAGACCGTCTTCTTGAATGATGGTCCCGCGATGCACACCACTCCGTTGCCTGCCCGCGCGCTACAATAGGTAGCCCATCCTATGCCCCAGCCCTGACGCTTGATCGCGCTGCCGATGGCGTCGAAAGCCGCTTTGGAGGTCTCTAGTGTGCGGCGCCACAACTCCTTCCCAGTGGCCGCGTCGCGTGCGGCCATGTATTTCTCGGGGGCGAACTGAAAGATGCGCCCCTCCTCCATGCACAACGCGCGAGCATCGAACGCCTCCGGCTCACTGATACTCCAAAGCAGCTTCATCTCCGGATACTGATGGGCTGCGAGTCTCCTTGCCGTACCGAAGTTGTCGACGATGCTGCGATAGTGCTCGTTCGCCACGTTCCAAGGCCAGTGGCCCATTTTCCTTTTCTGCTTGTGCGGCGCCACGCGGGCGTCCGGCGGGCCGAATGCCGCCCAGAGCTTGTCCCCGTCCTGAGCGATCCACTTCCAGTCCGTGTCGCCGCCCTCGGCTGCGTCGGCAGGAACGCTGAACTTGCCGCGTTCTTCCCCGGTCGCCGCGTCCAACATCCATAGCGTCTTTCCCTCGGAAAAGACCAACTCGGTGTCAGTAGCCACCTTCGAGATGTTGTGGACTACGTGGTACGGATCGAGCGGGCGGCTCCAGAGCTGTAGACCGTTGTATGCATTCAGTACGGTCAACGTGTTCAGTAGCGGCTCTTCACGCTCGTGGAATGCGATGTGTCCGGAAAAGAAGAACATCCGTCCGCCGGCAAAGAGCGCTTGATCGGGCATCGCCGCGAATACCGGGTGCGTCTGGAAACGCAATTCCCCTGGCAATCGTGCCGCGCCGTCTCGCGATACTACATTGTTATTCGGATCGTGGTAGGGATGACGCCACTCGTCCACGTCCGCGGCAGCAGGCTTGACGACAGTCTTTTCCGAAGCAACGCAAACACCGCCCGGTCGCAGTACGCGTAATGTCTCCTCTTCAGACGGCGGATCGTCTACGCCCGGTGCCACCCAAACGGCATCGGCCATGTCTCCGGCCAGCCACAGCGAGCCGCTATCGTCATCTGCTACGAAAACGCGTTTTCCCAGCAGCCCTTTCTCGCTGGCCCAACTACGGATTTTGCCCGCTCCGGGCGAGGCAGCGGTCCGGCAGAAGACCGTCCACGGGGTTTGGTCGACAATCCTGGTAATTGTCGACACGTCTCCCTCGTCCTCCCCGCAGACCACAACGACCAAAGCCGGCGTCTTGTCAAGTTGCTTGGATAGATCAACGACAGCATCATCGGCAATCGCCGCGCAACAGCACACGAGAACGCTCAGTAGTGCACACAGTGTCTTCACGTCGCTACCCTCCTCACATGGCAGACCCCAACCGGTACGTATCACTTCCAGCATATTGTGGCACGCTCGACGCAACCTACAACTCTACTCGCAGTATTCTCTCCTCGTCTGCGTTGATCGCTCTGATGCCATTGAACGATTTCCGCTGATCGCCGTTTTCGATATGGATCGTGTAGGTGCCCTTGCTGAACACTTTCGGCCGGTATGTGTCGCCCTTGATGCGCAATGTGTGGACGATTTCGTCATTGGCTTCGTCAACGACCTGCACGACGGGATTCGTAGCACCGCTGACCTTGACGGTTGGTAGCCACGCCACGGCTTTGCGCCCATAGTTATCTTCTTGTTTGATCGTCCGGGGCCAACCCGGATACTGCTTGGTGTTCGGATCCATGATATCGACGTTGCGAGGCCAGCATTCCACAGTGATTTCGCGTCGCTTCTTGTCGAACTTGGCGATACCAAATCCGGCGGCCCGTGTAGTCAGTTTGTCGCCGCCATTTGGCTCTGTGGACGGATTAGCGGCGGCCCAGCACGTAACCCTGTTACCCATTCCATCGAGATGGCGGCCGGTATAGTCCGGCATTCCCGGTTGACGATTCTTGCCGGGCTCCAGCGGGTCCCACCAGCGCAGGTACAAGTTGGCGATCGACGGTACGCAGAATGAATAGCATGCATCGTCCCAGTCGTCGATGCCATGATGGAAAATGGTTGCCAAGTGCTGGTCGCCGGCGATGTGTATCGCGAAAGCCCGGCGGATTTCGGCCAGCGCTTTGTTCCGCCCGGTTTGCGGCCATCCGTTGGAATCCAGATCGGCGTGAAGACGGCCGCCCACTTTGCCGTGAATGTGAGCGCCGCCGCAAAAGATGGTCTGCGACAGAACGGCTTTCATTTCGCAATCATCCCAGTCGGTCCCCCATTCACGCAGGAACTTCAGTTGCCGTTCGCCCAGCAACTTCGCCCCCGGTACATCCACGGTCTTCGGGTCGTAGGTAGGATCGAGAACATGATCGGGTCTGGGGCCTCTTTGCGGCACAAGGCCCTGTGGGCCGGATTTGAACTTACGGTCTTCGATGATCGCGAAACTGACGCCTCCGACCGTCATATCGGTGTAGTATACCGTGATGTCCCTTTCGATCGGTCTCGGGTCGTACGGATCGGGCAAATGGCTCGTTTGGGCTCGCTGCACTTCGTTTACGTATTCCACCGGCTTGAAGTAACCGCCGTCGTGACCGGCCCCGGTGAACGACTGCTTGCCAGCTGCGCCCCAGATGTTTGCCATACCGACATCGTGATCGTCGGGAATGGCGATCGTGGGGATGTCGCGGATGATCTCTCCGAAATCGCGTCCGAACTTCAGCCAATACGCGTAGTGACGATTGTGGTCGTACACCTGATCGCCTGAGAAGAACAGCAGATCTGGATTCAGCTTCTTGATATTCTCGACAATATCCGTCCTGGAGATGTCGCCGCCGTGTCCCGGGTAGATCGAGTTACCCGTAAACGCCGCCACGACGATCGTGTCCTTGTCGATTGG
>CAZUAH010000306.1:0-15985 GCA_964617665.1 uncultured Pirellulaceae bacterium | reverse complement strand
ACCTCACAAAACCAGCTCAGTTAACCAGGAAAGAGCAAGTTTGGCGCCCCCGAGAATGGGACTAATCTGCTGGGAGGCTTTCAACGATGTCCGTAGGAAATCCCCTCGAAAACAGCTCATCCAATTTCAGCCTCCACGAAGAGCCCTCCCGATCGAATCTCAGCGGCAGCACGACGCTCGCACGTGAGTTCTATGATGACGGGCGGCCGTCTCCTGACGAACAAGATCCAAGCGAAGTCGGGCCGTACCGCGTGATCGCGCCGCTTGGCCGGGGCAGTTATGGATGCGTCTACGAGGCTATCGACCCCGGCGATCCCACCCTCCGGGTGGCCATCAAGATTCCGCGACCCGATCGACTGTCCGATGGATTAATCGCCACACTCCTGGAAGAAGCCGAACGGGCGCGGCAACTCGATCACGATCGTATTGTACGGGTTATCGACGTCCAGCGCGACGCGCAGCTTGGCTGCTATATCGTGATGGACTACGTGGACGGAAAAACGCTGGACAAAACGATCAGACTCCGCGACGGTATCAACCCGGAACAGAAGGTGCATTTCATGGCGGAGTTGGCGGAGATCATTCACTACCTCCACCAGAAAGGCTTCGTCTACCGCGATCTGAGTCCGACGAACATCATGGTGGATACTCTGGGACGGCCCATCATCATCGATCTTGGCATGATCGTTCCCGATGGTGAACGGCAACCCGAGACGCTCACAGGCACGCCCGCCTACATGGCCCCGGAACAAACGGAAATGGAGGCTTACTTCAACACCAAGATCGACATCTGGTGTTTGGGAGTAATCCTCTATGAGTGGCTCACCGGCCAACGTCCTTTCCAAGGAGATGCGCGAGATGAGCTTTTCCATCAGATTCAGCACAAAACGCCGCGTTCCATCGGGCTACTCAATCCCGATGTTAGAGAGGAGATTCAGGCGGTCTGCATGCGGTGCCTGGAGAAGAAGCCTAATGCTCGGTTCTCGACTGCTGACGCGCTGGCAAAGGCTCTCCGGCGAGCTCTCGTCGAGGGCGTTGGCACCGCCGTTTCCGTCAGAGACGGACTGGACAACCGGTGGGACGACAACGACGCGGAGTACAAAGCGATCAAGGAATTCGAAGCTCGGATAACTCAGTGGGCCGGCGATCCTCGGGACTGTGCCATCGTGGGCATTTTGCACTCGCTGACGGGCAGCTTGGCCGTCTCCGAACGACCGCTGGTCAAAGCCACTCTGCTCGCCGTGAACGAAATCAACGCTAACGGTGGCTTGCTGGGCAAGAAACTCTACCCCATAGTCGTTGACGGCAAGTCGAACTCGAAAGATTTCAGGGCCGGGGCCTTAGAACTCCTGCAGAAACAATGGGCCGATGTCATCTTCGGTTGTTGGACGTCGGCCGCCAGGATGTTGGTCTCCGACGTGGTGGAAAGGGAAGATAGCCTGCTGTTCTATCCAGTCGCCTACGAGGGCTTGCAGGACGCGGATCACATGGTTTGCACCGGTGCCCTTCCCAATCAAGATATCTATCCCGGCCTCGAATGGTGTCTAGAGCAATTCGCTGACAGCGAAAACCTGTGTAGGTTTGGCTTCGTTGGTTCAGACTATTTCTTTCCACGGGTGGCGCACGTGTTGGTCGAGAAATGGATCGCGGCGAAGGGCCAGATACTTCTCGACGCCCATTACCTACCGTTCTACAGCGCGCCGACTGACGGTACGTGCTGGGAGAAAATCGAGTCGGCGGTGGAACAGTTCAAGAAGCCCCGTCCGAACGTCATCCTGAACTTCATCAATGGCGTCCTCAATAGAGCGTTCTTCCAGTCGCTTTACGAAAACGGCGTCACTCCGGAAACACCAACCCTCTCGTTCAGTATTGGCGAGCCAGAATTGCAGCTCATGCCTCCACAGCACATCAACGGTCTGTACCTTGTGGGCAGTTATTTCGAACAAGAGCCAGCTGAGGGTGATGGATCGTTCGCCGCAGAATACAAGTCCACCTGGGGAGAAGATGAAATCACGAGCGAGGAAACGCGAGACGCTTACGCCAACATCTACGTCTGGGCCGAGGCGGTTCGGGCCGCGGAGAGCACTCGTGCCAAGGATGTGCGAAGCGCCATCGCGCGACTCTCGCCCGAGCAGGCAACGATCTGTCAACGGGACGTCACGCTGGAGGTAGATCCCAAGACGCGGCATGCGCACAAGTCGCCCATGATCGGTAAGATCAGGGCCGGCATGGGTGGAATGCTGATTGAACCCGTCTGCGAATCCGGGCAGGAATCGGTCTCGCCGCATCGATTCCCCGACGACGGTGTTGCCCCCGCAGTATGGAAGGAGTTCGCGCGGAGGTACTGGCTTGCCTGCGATGTCGTTCCGACACTTGAGCAGTACAGTTGCCACATCGACGAAATCCGTGAGTCGTTTCTCGACAACACCACCGCTCCCACTGCCAGGTCCGTCGCCTTTATTGACTCAGCCCGAAGCGGCGAGGACGGCTTCCACGAGAAACTCGGTCACTATCGATCCCTCGGCATCTTCTCGTTTGCGCACAACCTGCAAGACATCCGGAACGTCGCGGCACAAGAGCCAGCACGATTCGTTCGCCTCGCCAACGAAGGTTTGCAGTATCTGAGGCAAGAGATCGGCTGCACCGATGATGACGTGACCGACCTGTTCCGCCCGACGGGAGACATCGCACGTCTCGTTCCCGCCGTGACCAAGGCCAAGGCGTTTGCCTACCGGACTCGGCGGGCCTACTTGTTTGACGTCCTTCATTTCGCCTTGAAGATGCTACGGCAGGACGTGTACGTCAACGGCGAGCCGGCAAGAGAGATCGAGGATTTCGAATGCCTTTTCCACGAGAACCTGCATTTTCCCCTGAGTTCCGATTGGCATTTCCATCTGTTTGAGTCGTTGCAGTGGTATGATCGCGATCAAGGTGCTCGTCGCCAACACTCGCTGAAGCATTACGTAGACATCGAAGGCGCCGACATCGAGGGACGCGGCGCCACGCCCACCAGTGTGGCGTATTCCTTGGTGGCGCAGGGTGAGAAACGACAACATGGGAACTCCATTGACAAGCTCGCTGGAAGAAGCAGCGGAGATGCCGCTCGACTCTACCGCACCATGTGCGCGATGTTTGATGCGAGCGAGGCCGGCGAAACGCTTGTCGTTAAACGCCGCCAGTTCGATGTCGACCAATGGCTTGAGACGAAGGACACCGGCAACTTCGTTTTTGACTGGCAGGAAAAGGGACAACAGACTTTGTTCGGACTCGCCTTGGCCGGCCGGTGCATCTGGACGGATCTGCAATGGCCGCCGCGAGATTCGGCTCGTGGTTCACAATGAAACGGAGAAACTGTAAACGAGATGAGCAAGCTACTGCTTTGCGAAGACAACGATACGACTGCGCGGCGCATCGTCGCCGGGTTGGCGGATGTTGCGGATGACCTGACGGTCGTGGTCTCCGCTTCCACGGTGGACGCTATGAACCAAATAGCGCAACTCGGCGCAGAGGACTTCGTTTGCCTTGATTCGAGTATGCCCAAATCACCAACCGACACCAGCTTTGACAACCGTGCTGGAGCACGGATTTGTGCGGCGATCCGCCAGCGGGGCATCGGATGCCCGATCTTTTGGCACAGCGATCTCTCCATGCCGAAGGAAGTCGAAGACATGGGCGGGCGGGCCGTAGATCGTAGTCTGCTGTCCCGCGAGATCGCCGCAACCCTGCAGCACCGAAGTCCGCCACATTCCGATCAGCAGCCCACGCCGAATGCGAAGAACGTGCCCCACGCGGACACGGTGTTGGCTAAGCTCGAAGTGGATACTCCTCGTCCCGATTCCATGGCGGCCGACTGGTCGCAAAGGTGCCACCGCGCGTTGAACCATGATCAGTTAAGTGGTTACGTCGCCTCGCTACGAGCGGCCCAGAATCTCCTCGACGGGAAAGTCGAAGACGAGGGGTTGATGTGCGAGTTTCTCGAGCGGATCCTTCCGCAGTGGGAGGCAATCCGCGATGAAGCAGAACTTCTGATCGCGGATTTTGAAATCGCCATGTCGCCGGCCCAACTGGTCAGCGTCTCGCCCCGCGGAAGCGAAACGGGAGAATCGCTCGAATCGCGGCAGCAGAGGGCACACCAGCGCTGGCTTCAGCGGTACGCTGTCTCCGAACGAGTTCGAAGAACAGAAGCCTCCTGTGAAAGTGCGCATCAAGCGTACCGCCAATTGCGGTCCGTGTTGAATGGCCGTGATGACCGTGGCAGTGCGACTTGGATGCAGGCCGCATGCGAACATTTGCAGGCGTTTGCGAAATACTGCGAGGCGTTGAGCCGAGCGCTGTCTGAGTTTCCTCACGAGGTATCGAAGTTATGACTTCGCAACTTCCTCTCATACTGGTCATCGATGATCTTCTGGGGCGGCGGGTGTCTGGCCAGCGGAATATGGAAAGAGCGATTGCGTGTGCTCAGTTCCGTCTGCGCGATGTCACCGGCGATGCGCAGAATCAAGACGCAGCACAGAGGATCGAGAATCCGGTGGCCGAAGTAGTATTCTGCCGAGGGCAGACGCCAGTCAGGGCTGAAACAGGGACCGTCGTTGAGAACGATCTCGATCAATGCCTCCGGGCCGTCGAGGCGGGCTGGCCCTTGCCGGAGGACGGTCACCGGCGTTGGGCGATGGTGCTGCTGGATTTGTGCTTTATGACGGGAACTATCCCAGGGGGGAAGAATGGCCGTCATGCCGGCATGCCGGAAGGTTCCGCGGAAGACGAGCATCCATTGCGTTGTTTCGGGCTTCAGATCCTGGAGGCGATTCATCGCAGGTATCCCGCTCTTCCCGTTGTGATGTTTTCCACAATCCCCAGGGAGGAAGTCAGCCGCGAATTTGCGAGACGAGGCGCAAGGGCGTTTCTTGAAAAAGCGGGCGGCTCAGAAGATCTGTGCAAGCTCTTGGAGATGCATGGGCTGATCCAGGACAAGGAAAAGAAAATCGTCGGCGCTTCCCTCCCGCTTCTACTGGCGCTGCGTGCGGCCAGACGCGCGGCTGACGGAAGAGTCAATCTGCTCATTCGAGGCGAAAGAGGCACAGGCAAGGAATTGTTGGCGCATTACGTTCACCGCTGCGGCAACCGCGGTCGGACGCAGCCTTTCGTCGTCGTCAATTCTGGCGCACTTGGTGAGCACCTCTATGGAAGCGAGTTGTTCGGTCACGAGAAGGGTGCTTTTACCGGCGCCAACGCTCAACGGATCGGTCGTATCGAAGAAGCCAATGGCGGTGATCTGTTTCTCGACGAGATCGGCAACGTTCTTGCCCAGATGCAAGCGGCCTTGCTCCGCGTCTTGGAGAATCGGGTTGTCACTCGCGTGGGATCGAACAAAGGGACCGAAATTGACGTGAGATTTCTCTCGGCAACCAACAAGGACGTCGAGGACTGTGACGAGTTTCGGGACGACCTATTGGATCGTCTGCGGGAAGGTGGCACATTGGTCCTCCCACCGCTGCGCGACCGCAGGGAGGATATCCCGCTGTTGGTCGAACCATTCGTACGCGAGGCCGAACGAAGCCGAGGAGCCATGAGGCGAGAAATCACGCTGGCTGCTCTCGAGAAGTTGATGGCCTACCATTGGCCCGGCAACATCCGGCAACTTCGTAGCTGCCTTCTTCAAGCTGTCATAGACTTCGGTGATGTAGAACACCTGGAAGATTTTCACTTGAATCTCCCGACCACTACGACGTCCTCGGCTCAGGGGCTTACAAGCACGCGTCCCCTGGCAGACGAGCGTGTTGGCGACGCCGCATCGCTGAGTGAAAGGCTCGGGGACTATGAGCTTCTCCAAGAGATCGGGCAAGGCAATAACGGTGTCGTGTACAAGGCGCGGCAGATGAGTCTCGACAGGATCGTCGCCGTCAAATCAATCGCGTCAGGTCGGCGAACTACGACGCAGGATATTCGAAGATTCCGAATCGAAGCCAGGACGGCCGCGAGACTCGACCACCCGTGTATCGTGCCGATCTACGATTTCGATTCGAACAACGGCCAACACTTCTTTGTCATGGGTTATGTCGAAGGCACGAACCTCGAAGAGAAGACATCGAAGGGTCCGTTGCGGCCGCGCTGCGCCGCCGAGTTGGTCAGAAAACTGGCCGAAGCCGTGCATTACGCGCACGAACGAGGGGTGGTGCATCGAGATCTGAAACCAGCGAATATTCTCTTGGACGACAACGGTGAGCCGCGCATCAGCGACTTTGGACTCGCGAAATGCCTCGATGTACAAAGCGGTCTCTCTTCCACTGGACAAATTATCGGAACGCCCTGCTATATGCCGCCCGAACAAGCCGAAGGAAGACACGCGGAGGTTGGCCCCGCGGCTGACGTCTATTCGCTGGGAGCCGTCCTCTACTACCTGATGACTTGGCGACCGCCGTTTGCTGCGGCCGACATCGGGGAGGTCCTTCGGCAGGTAAGAAAGGACCACCCAATTCCACCGCGACAGTTCGATCCGTCGATCGATCGGAACCTCCAAGCTGTATGTTTGAAGTGCATGGAGAAGGACGTACCAACGCGTTACGCCTCCGCCAAGGACCTTGCCCGTGACTTGCAGCGTTGGTTGCGCGGCGAGGACGTCGAGGCTTCTGGCGAGCATTGCATTGATTCTTACTTAGTACATTCCGTTCTACTTCGGGAGTTTGCGAACTTCAACGGTGCATCATCGAACGGTCGTCTGCATCGCGTAACTTCGGCCGCATCGGCCATAATTCTGGGACATCTGGACCGTGCGATCGCCCACATTGAACGAGGCGAGGGCACGTTTTCTATCACGGCTCTCTATCGGCTGTTGACTGGCAAGTCGGAGAAAGCCAACACGTGTAAGTCCCATCTAGCTAGGCTCTTCCTCTTGAATCCAGATCACGCGTCACAGGAGATCCACCTGTCCCCGCGACTCGCGCTTCTTGCGCGGGAAGTCGCAAATCGGAACAGTGAAGTACGGAAACTGCTCGACACGACTGCCTAGCGCCGCGGGCCTGCTTTCGTCACATCAACCTCGCGCGCAATAGACTTTACTAGCGTCGATGTCCCCAGCTCGAGCATTGTTTGGTCTTCTATTGTCCGATAACTTCGTACGCGCCGATCGCTTCGCCGGAAAACGTAACCTGCAACGGGGTAATGTCCTCCGGCTTGGCGCGGAGGCCATCGTGGCAGATCACAACGGGCCTGGCGGCAAACGGCGGCGAGAAGGTCAGCGTCTCCCCCGCCGTGGCATATCCCAAGAGTCTCCGTTCGCCGCGTCGATTGCTGCGGGAATCGTATGTGAAAATCCCCAGAACGATGACCGGATGGTCGACTGCTTCCAGCCGTACCGTGTGCAGCCCATACGGCAAACCGATGATCCCTTTGCGATTCTCCATGTAGTGTTTCTTTCCGGCTTGATCGACGTAGGGGATGTTGGTGTGCTGATTCAATCGAGGCTGATCGCCGACCCGTACTTTCAAGATCCCTCCATCCGGTCGATCAGCATAGGCCACGGAGACATCGGTAAAGACGGCGTCGATGGCGATGGATTTGCCCGGGGCGAGGACGATACCACTTGTCCCGAAAGGATTGCCGAACTTGGATGCGGACGGAACAACCTTCGCTCCGTCGAGTTGCCATCGTGGATTCTCGACGCCCAACCAGCGGCGGTTGGGGCACGTTTTGGCATCAACGCTGGTTAGCTTAGCTCCTTTGCCAGCCAACTCCAGAACGTGCCGATCGCCCAACCGGCATCGGCCGTGGCGGAAGAGCGAGTTTCGCACGTCGCGACGAGGAGAGCTGCGCCGAAAGGCCATCTTCTCACCATCCACGAAGACTCCTGCGTCCTTGTCGTCAGCGGGAACGATGCCCCAGCAGTTCACGGCTGTGTCGTCAAACAGAAACAGCCCGCCTTGGATCCGATCGCTGTTGGCGTTGTATGTCGTCATGTTTCCTTCCCAACCATAACTGTTCGGATGGACGCGCTCCGGCAGATGCAACTGGGCTTGGCCGGCTCGGATCGGGTCCCAGCTCTCGAAGGCTCGTTCCAATTGCTTGAACCAGAGGTAGTGTCCGGCGGCCGCGGGATGCCCGCCGTCCGGGCAGATGGCGTAGGAGTTGCAGAAGGCCGTTACGTCGTCCTGCACCCGGCCAAAGTCGATCAGCGGGATCTGATATCGTAAGGCCAGGGCCTTCACATCGCCAGGATTGGGTGTGTAGCCGCCGCGATTCTGCCACTGGCAGAAGATGAACTCGGTGCCCGGATAACGACGTTGGATCCAGCGGATCATTCCTTCGAAAACGGCCACTTCGTCCGGAGTGTCGGTCTTCTCGTTGGCTCCACTTCCGAAAATGACCAAGTCGGGCCGTGGGCCTTCTGGTCTGTTGAACAGCGCCGGATAAAGCTCCTGCCAGTTCTTGCCCGCCTTGTGCCCGTTGGCGTTGTCCGAAGGCGGTAGTGATAGCGAAAGGTAGTCTGCCAATCCAGAATGGGCTTCTCCAACGCACGAGCCGTCGCAGGCCATGATGTTCAGGCAGATCTTGTCAGGCGGCAGGTCGTACTTCCGCATCAGTTCGACCTTAAGCCGTCCCGTGTAACTGAAGTAATGCTGCCACCAGCCGAAATACGGTTCGAGATCCGGCCTGTCGATCTTGTGGCCCTCGAAGGCCCGGTCGGAAAGCGGTTGCTTGGAGGTTTCGGAGCTTGGGTCTTCGTCGTACAGGTACAGCGGTGGGTTGGCGCTGCCGCGGTCGATGCTCGATCCCATCACCACGATATGGATTGGCTCGCCTTTCCAGAGCTTCTGGATCGTTCTTGGGATGTGGCGATAGAAGGGAACTGATTCTCTGCCTGGCGGCGCGTGCGAGACGGCCCGCCAGCCCGGCACCAGGCACGGTGCACAAACCCACACATCGCCTTCCTGGCCGACGTTCTCGAACTCGACTCGCAAGCCAACTGTATTGATGTCGTCCGCGCGCGAGTCCTTTCCTTCGCGGAAGTGCCCGATGATCTCCGCGCCCTCGATTGTCAGTCTTACCTGACCGGTCTCCGACGAACTGGCTTCGTACGTCTTGGCGGCGACCAACTCGCCCCGCCCGTGTCGAGCGAAAGTTCGTTTGTCCGAGATGCCGAAATCGGCTGGACTCCACGTTCCGTCCTCGCTGTCCACCTTCAGCACTACTACGCGCGCGACCAAGGCGTTCGGTGTGTCCTGAAAGCCAAAGACTGACAGGCTGACGTCTTGCCCGTGGGCAAGGTCTGCCTCAGGTAAGGTGAAGAACTGCCAGAACCGGCTGCCCGGCCGAAGCGAAACCAGGTTCTTGGTCCAGAAGTGCGGACGGATTTTCGAGTCGACATGCGATTGACGTACCACCGCAATATCGCCCCAGGCTTCGGTGTTCCAGGATGCGACGTTATGCGAGCGGTAGTTCTCCGCTTCGCCATGGCGATGGTCCTGAAAGGCGTGAAAGGCGAAGCCAGAGTTCTGGAGCAGGTTCCTCGGCACCGCGTGCTCGTCGGCCCGCACCGCCAAGGAGGAGATACAAGCGGCTAACAGAACGAGTCTCACTTGGCTGGAACGACACATGGCACATCGTCTCGTCGTTTTGAACACGACTATCTTGAGTTCTGGACTTCTTTCGGATTCGAGATCCCGAAGGATGCGCGGGTCATTCGCATCTCCCAGTGGAAGACTCTTCTATTTGCGGTCTGGGACATCCTGTGTCGGCAGGCGAACTCCCGGCCGGAGACTTCGCATCTTGTACACGCTGGTCGAAGCAGTCAAGAAGAGATCGCGCATATCGGGACCGCCGAAGGTAACGTTGGCCGAAAACTCGGGCATGGGCTTGTGCAACAGCAGCTTGCCTTCGGGGCTGATGACGAACAGGCCCGTCGTCTCGCCCTTGCCCGCCGCGCCATAGATATTGCCTTCGACATCCAGCCACATGCCGTCGATTCCCCGGTCGGGTGCGAAGTCGTAGACCACTCCGTCGGGCTCCAATGCACCGTCCGGCTGGACCTCGTAGCGATGGAGCTTCTGCGTGCCGCGGTCGGAGACATAGACCAGTCGATCGTCGGGTGTAATCACGATCCCATTGGGGCGCTGGAGCTTGTTGATCACCAGCACGACTTTGCCCGGTGCGTCGATCCGATAAACGCCGCTGGTCGGTTGCGACTTCTCGTTCTTCCCACCGTACCACGGATCGGTGAAGTAAATGCGTCCTCGCTGGTCGATGCACAGGTCGTTTGGAGCGATGAATGGTTTTCCGCCATATGTCTCGGCCAAAGGCGTTTCAGCGCCGTCCATGTCCAGTCGAGCCACACGGCGGCGTCCGCCTTCGCCGGACGACTGGCACATCAAGAGGCGGCCCTGATGATCAAACAACAGCCCATTGGCTCGACCACAGGGCTTGCGAAACACGGTCAACTCCCCATCGGGCGCGAGCCGCATGATGCGATCGTTCTGCCCATCGGAGAAGAACAGATTGCCGTCCGCGTCCATTGTCGGCCCTTCTGTGAATTTGCACCCTCCGGCGACTTTCTTGACGCCGCATGCCTGATCGAGGACATCGTCGGCCGACGCCGCAGAAACGGCCGTCCATATCACGACATTGACCAGAGTAGCTTGTCTTATTCTGAACATTTCGTCATACCTCCCACATACATCACGATCCACTCATGGAGTATCCGTTCGCGTACCTGTCCCGTTTGTCCTTTCCTGATCCAACTGCTTCAGCGTGTAGGCCATTACCCAACGGATGAACATATTCTCGCGGCTGGGATCCTCGGCCGCTTCTCTTATTGCGTTGATCGCGGGCCGGGCCTTCTCGCCGATGCGGTCTAGTGAGTTGGCAGCCTGCAGTCGTACCCATTCACTTTCGTGCGTAAACGCATCCAAGAGGACCGGCAAGGCGACGTCTTCCCGGTCGATGCGGCAGAGGGCTTCGGCCGCGACGATCCGGACTTCGACTGATGGATCGCCCAATGCCTTCTGGAGCGCGCCTACAGCCAGTTCGTTTCGCGCGGCCGCGTTGGTCAGACCAATCACCGCCCAAAATCGCACTGCCGAATCTTCGTCATCAAGCAGTCCGAGCATTTCGTCGACTGCGTCGGGGCTCTGCCCCGAGAGGACCGCCGCGTTGAAAATCCGGTCGATGGGAAACGCCTCGGCGCCGCGCCGGGCCATCTCGTATTCGGACGAGCCGCTGGCCCGATCACGCATCTCCTGTTCCGGCAAGAGGCCCAAGTCGAGCGTCTGGCGAACCCAATCGAAGTGAGCCCCCCGCAGTCGCTTCAGTGCCTCCTCGTGTTTCGGCGAGTCGGCCAGGTTCACTTGCTCGTATGGATCGGCCTGTATGTCGTACAACTCCTCGACAGGCTTGGTGTCTTGCATGAAGAAGTCCGTCACGCCCGAGAGCTTGCCTTCCGCTTTCAGTCGCCGCCACTCCTTCATCGTGGCCAGCTTCTCCATGTAATCCAGCCACGGAGCGAACGGTCGAGTCGGGAAGTAGTTGCGATGGTATTTGTAGCGGCGGTCACGGACCGTCCGGTTCATGTCGTAGCGTTCATCCATCCGATCGCGCACGCCGTAGACGTACTCGCGCGGCTCGCCCGCCTGCGGCCCCAGGAACGGCGCGCCCTGGACGTGTTTCGGGATATCCAACCCGAGGAGGCTCAGCACGGACGGGCCGATGTCGACGAAGCTGACTAGCCGATCGACTACCGAACCGGGTTCCGCCGAGGCCAAGTGGCGATATTTCTCGGGGAAGAAAACGATCAACGGCACGTGCATACCGGCATCGTAAATCCACTGTTTGGCGCGCGGCAGTCCCACGCCGTGGTCGGAGAAGAAGAACACGATTGTGTCGTCGGCCAACCCATCCTCTTCGAGTTGCGCTAGGAGTTTGCCGGCTTGGCCGTCCATCTGCGTGATCAAATCGTGGTACCGGGCCCAGCCGCGGCGGATCAGCGGTGTGTCGGGCAGGTACGGTGGCAGGATTGCCTGCGCCGGATCGTGTTCGAGCGTGTCGTACTTTGCCCGAATTCGGCTCTCGTGCGTGATCGTCAGGTTGAACACGCTGAAAAACGGTTGGCCGGGTCGGCGATTCCTCCAGTGCGCCTTGCCGCCAGCCGGAACGTCCCAGGCTTTCGGCGGCACGGGGAAGTTGTAGTCGGTCTTGGACTGATTGGTACAGAAGTATCCCACGTCTCGAAGGTACTCGGGAAAGCACTTGACAAAGTCTGGCAAGGTCGTCGTGCAACGCATGTGGTGCGAGCCCAACGATGTCGGGTACATCCCCGTAATCAGCCCAGAACGCGACGGAGCACAAACGCCTGCGTGCGAGAATACGTGCGTGTAGCGGACGCCCCGGGCGGCCAGCCGATCCAGGTTCGGCGTGAGCGCGTACTCGTCGCCGTAACAGCCCAGATTGGAACTCATGTCCTCGCAAGTGATCCACAAGATGTTGGGACGCTCGCTGGGCGGATCGGCCGACGGTTCCCGCGCCGTCTCCTTTCGATCGGGCAACAGACCGTGCACCGCGCTGACGATCTGTTCTTCCGATTCGAGTGCCAGTCGGGTCGGTTTGTCGAACGTGGGCATCGAACCGTCCACCTCGTAGCCGCCTTCCTGGATCAGGCGTCGGGAAGCGACGTAACACGGGACGTCGTTGGCGTATGCTGTCACCCAGAGATCGTCACCCAGTTCCTTCTTCAAACGCAGCGAATAGTCAACCACGACTTCTCCGGCCAGGAACACCATCCCCAGGCCCGAAGTCTCGCGACTTCGGCTACGGGATGCGTCGTCGCCAAATGTCCATGTTTGGATCGTGTAGGGGAATGACGTAGGCGGCTCGATACCGCGGTCCAGCCGCTCTAGAACGATACCAGCGTAGTATGCAGGCCGTCCCGTTCCGCTCGCTTGCTTTTCCCACTGGGCCCGAGTGGGCAACTTGTCCAAGGCCAGAGGGATTTGCCTCAGTCGACAGTCTGGCAGTCCTCGAACGGGCCGAAAAGGGCCGGCCAACAGACGTTCCACTTCGTCGGCGATTGCCTTCCCGTGTTGGTCAACCGCCGCTTCGCTGAAAGGCCGCGGGTTAGCGTCCGCGCCGCAGCCGATCGAGACCATTGCTACCACGCCCGGATGCTTGGATTCAATTGCCAACTGCGCCGAACCGGGCCAATCGCCGTGAATGTTGAACGACTTGACCGCGGTCGCATGGCATGCGTAGTTGACCACAACTGCGCGTAGGTGGCCATCAGCATCCGTCACACGGAGCATGGGCAGATCGTGGTCGACCGGTCCGTCGGGATTGACGCCGAAACCGGCCCAAGTGCCGTTTCTCAGACGCCGCCGGTTGGCCGCAAACTCGACCCGGCCTTGCGCCCACGACAAGTGACCGGGCTGACGCGCCGAGAGTGCGTCCAAGGCGACCTTTTCCAGTCGATCGGTAAACTGTTCGGTGTATTGGTCGATCCTTGCTTGGTGTTCCGGCGGCGTGGGTTCGCCGAAAATGAACGGCGCGGCCCCTTTCAGGCACGGGCCGGCGTGGGTGTGTGACGCGCACACGACAAACCGTTCGCGGCGTATGCATGCCTTCTCGGCCAAGCGCCGGGCGACTTCCTCGGTCAGTACGGACGGGACAACGCAGTTGTCCACCGTAACTAGTATCGCCGGGCCTTGTTCATCGGTGCCGATTGCCAGTGCTTTGGCCCAGAGTCTCTGGGAGATGCCAAACGATTCGGTTTTGCGGACCGCGTAGCCGTTCTGCCGAATCGGCCCGTCGGGCGTCACGTCGATCTTGGCGACGCCCACCGAGATCAACGAATCGTCGGCCCTGGTCGCGTTGTCGTCGGCACTATCAGCGAAGGCCGTGCCTGTCAGAATCAACGCGACAAGCAGCGACGTGAAGACGAGCCGCCTGGTGGTCGTTGGCGAGTGAAACATGGCTGTACTCCAGATTGATACTTGTTGCCAGAAAACAACTCTAGCCGGTATGTGTTGCCGGGCCAAGTGTTTGTCGCCAAGTTAGTTGCCGCTTGCATAGCGCAACCGAAAGCGGTAAGAACGTTGGATGGTCGAGGTGCAGCGGTACACACACGCAGAGATCACATCACGGAGAGTGCACAACAATGAAAATGCTATTTGTAACGCCACTTCTTCTTGTCGTTTCCCCGGACACATTGCTCGCTGGAGAAGCGGACCAGGAGGCGCGCGTCGTTGAGGTCCGGCGGATTTGGGACAAGGCACCGCACAATGCGTTCACGGATCTGTTGCGTCACGAAGGCCGGTGGTACTGCGTGTTTCGCGAAGGCCAGAGACACGTTTCACCGGACGGCGCGCTGCGGGTTATCACCTCCGAAGATGGACATGCGTGGAAATCTCTCGCGCTGATCACTCACCCGATTGCCGATCTCCGGGACGCCAAGCTCTCGATCACGCCCGATGGTCGCTTCATGCTGAATGGCGCTGGCATGCGTGCGGAGGAAGCGATCCGCTATCACTCGATGGTTTGGTTTTCGAGCGACAAAGGGAAGGCGTGGAGCGATGGGGTAGTGATCGGCGACCCCGGCTTCTGGCTCTGGCGAGCCCATTGGCACAAGCGGACGGCGTACAGCATGGGCTACCGTACGGACCGCGATCGCACCCAGCGGATCTTTCGCTTCTACAAGAGCAAGGATGGCGTTCACTACGAGCGACATATCGAGCAGGTCAACGTGGACAACGGCGTAGGCGAGGACAAATTGCTGTTTCTGGAAGATGATTCCGTTTTGTGCCTTCTGCGGCATGAAACGGGCACAAAGGCGGCATTCCTGGGTAATTCCAAACCGCCATACACCGAATGGACCTGGAAAGATCTTGGCGTTCGCATTGGCGGCCCAAATATGATTCAGTTGCCCGACGGACGAATCGTGGCCGCCACGCGACTGTATTATCCGAAGCAAAGAACGTCGCTGTCGTGGGTTGATCCGGAGGCTGGAACGCTGACCGAATTCCTCACGCTGCCGTCGGGCGGAGATACCAGCTACGCAGGGATGGTGTTTCATGAAGGGCTGCTGTGGATCAGCTACTACTCGTCCCACGAGGAAAAGACTTGTATCTACCTGGCAAAGGTGAAGCTATAGATCGAATCGTCACGGCCTCCGCGAAGCAGATGTCGTGAAAGGCCGATAACGCTGCGACAGATTAGAGAAAGGATGAACAATGCACCTCCTCCGTTTGCTCTTGATTGCTTTGGCCAGCTTGGCCTTTCTGCAGGAATGCTGTGTGGAAGCGGAAGAAACGCCTCGTCTGGCAAGCGTCTTGGCCTCACTCGAAAACGGTGATACAGCCGTACGCGTGGTGTGTTTCGGCGACAGCATTACCGGCGTGTACTATCACACCGGCGGACGGCGGGCCTGGTGCGATATGTTGGGGATTGCCCTGGGGAAGGCCTATCCGAAGGCTCAGATCCAAATGGTCAATGCGGGAATCAGCGGTCACACCACGTCCCAGGGTCTGGCGAGAATGGACAAGGACGTGCTTTCTCACAAGCCTGAATTGGTTGTCGTGATGTTCGGCATGAACGATGTAGTCCGGACCGATCCACAGAAATTCGAGGCCAACCTGCGAACGATTGTCCGCCGTTGCCGGGAATCGGAGGCGGCCGTGGTGCTGTGTACGCCGAATTCCGTCTATCCCAATCCGACTCGGCCGATGACGCGACTGGCGCAGTTCGCACAGATCGTTCGGGACGTTGCGAAGGACATGTCCGTGCCTCTGGCAGACTGTTTTGCCGCATACGAAGACACCCGGCGAGAGGACGTTACCAAGTGGCAACTGTTCATGAGCGAGACGATCCACCCGGGTATGAACGGCCACAAGTTCTTTGCCGAAGTGATTGCCGAGAGCATTTCCGGGAAGCCGGTGTCGCTGGCGGACGCGGAGCCTCCAGCCGACTCGCTTCAATTCACGCTGAAACGGTTGAGCGAGAACCAGCCCGT
>CAZUAH010000305.1:0-16046 GCA_964617665.1 uncultured Pirellulaceae bacterium | reverse complement strand
CCGTGATTTACTGCAATCACAAACCTCACGCGTTCTTCGTGCGTGCGCTGTAGAAGCTGAAGCAGTCCATCCATGGCGCGGCGGACTTGCAGGCATGCTGAAGGTGGCCGCGCGCGAGTGGCCGGACGCACACTTTCGACTTGTGGACGCGGATGCACTGCCTGCTCCGGCCGTTCTGTTGCAGGAACTCAACGAATCCGGCTCCGTCGACGTGGGTTACCGTGATGGCCGACGGTACGCGGTCCAGCCAATTCGCAGGGAGCTGCCGGAAACGCCGACCGATGAACGCATCACGACTGTATCGTCCGAAGATGTTGTACTGGTGACCGGCGGTGCACGCGGCATCACAGCCCAGGTAGCTCAGGAAATAGCTGACCACACGCAGGCCAGGTTTGTTCTTCTGGGACGGTCCGCACGTCCAGGTGACGAAGAGGACGCCGCGACCGCAAATGTCAGCGAGCCACGGGAACTGAGGAAGATAGTCCTTAATCGCTTGCGAGATGCGGGCGAAACACCGATGCCAAAGCAAGTGGAAGCGGAAGTCCGCCAGATTCTGGCCGCCCGTGAGATCCGTCAGACGCTTGCGGCACTTCGTCAATCTGGGTCCGAAGCCGTCTATGTTTCGTGCGATGTTCGTGACACGCAGGCACTGACCGACGTAGTGCGCGACATACAACAGAGATATGGGGCCATCGCCGCGGTCATCCACGGCGCGGGGGTCATCGAAGACCGCTATCTGGTCGACAAAACGCCGGAATCGTTCGATCGCGTAACGCAGACGAAGATCAGACCGCTGCTGGTTCTGTCTCGATTGCTTGTTCCGGACGAGCTGAAGTGGATGATGTTGTTTTCGTCCACATCCGGCTTCTTTGGTAACCCCGGCCAATGCGATTATGCCTCGGCGAACGAGACGCTGAACCGCATAGCACGACGTCTGAACGACCTCTGGCCCGGGAAAGTCGCAGCAATGAACTGGGGCCCCTGGTCAGGCGCTGGAATGGTTACGACGGAGGTTTCCGAACAGTTCAGATCTCGTGGTATCGGCATGGTAACGGTTGACACCGGACGGCATGCGGCTTGGCAGGAAACGATATCCGATCATCGCGACGGAGTCCGAGTGATCGTGGGTCCCGGCGCGTGGGTCGAGCCTGCGGATCGCTCGCATAACCGCGAATCGGAAAGTCATTCGCCGAACGGCAACTTGATTAAGGCGGAGACACCGCTACTGGCGGGGCACAAGGTCCGGCGCTGTTCAAGCGGCGTGTTCGAGGCCGAGGTGATGCTGGACGCTGGCAGGTATCCCTATTTGGACGAACATCGTATCGACGACAAGCCGGTTCTTCCGTTGGCCGTGGCTATGGAATTCATGGCGGAGTTGGCCGCGATGGCGGAACCGGACATGCAGGTCAACCGGCTTACGGATGTGCAGCAGTTCTCGGGGATCGTTCTGGAGGACGAATGCCGTGAAGTGCTACTCCGGGCCGAGCCGGTTCATCGCAATGGCGGCGACTCGATGTGGCAAGTACGGATTCTTGACCCGTCAATGCCCGCCCGTCCGATGTACGAGGCCACCGTGCGCGCCTGTCGGCGGTTGCCCGAATCGCCGCAGGCCCCTTCAATCGAACGGCTAAGTGGCGGTTTTCCCCTATCGGTCTACAATGCGTATCTGCGCTGGCTGTTCCACGGACCATCGTTCCATCTCATTCAGCAGTTGCACGGACTTGACGAACACGGCATGGACGCAACGGTCCAGCCGTCGTGCCCGCGGCAAAGCGTAGGCGAACACGTTCACTGCGACTGGCTGATTGATGCGATCGCCTTGGACGTTGGCCCACAACTTGCCGCGCTGTGGTCACGAGCCCATTTCGACACGACGCCTTTGCCAGGCCGCGTCAAGTCGTACGAGCGTTTCGGCTCGATCGGCGAAGCTACATTCGAGTGCATCTTTCGAACGAACAACGGCAGTCACGGCAGTTCGCTGAATGCGAACGTGTGGTTTGTCAGGGATGGTCGCGTGATCGGTCGATTCACCGGTCTGGAGTGTTCCGGCAGTCACGAACTGAATCGGATAACAGGGAGGTTGCTCCGATGACCGAAAAGGGGTCGGGAGTCGTTTTCGATCAAGAAGACATCGCCATCGTGGGAATGGCCTGCCTGTTGCCGGGCGCGGATACGCCGGCGGCGTTCTGGAGCAACATCGTTGGCAAGGTCGATTGCGTCACGGATCCGCCGCCGAGTTGGCAGGCGGAGTGTTTTCTGGACGAGAGCGGGCAGGATCCAGATCGAGCTTACACTGGCAAAGGAGGCTACGTCGGCGATCTATGCCGCTTTGATCCGATCAAATACGGCGTAATGCCAAACACCGTCGATGGCGCCGAGCCGGATCATTTCGCGGCGTTACGATGCGCGCACGAGGCGTTGGCCGACGCTGGATTCCCCAACATTCCGCTAAACCAGGACAAGGCTGCCGTGCTACTGGGCCGTGGGACGTACGTGAACCGCGGCTATATCGGCGCGCTCCTGCATACCTATGGCATCGATCAACTCCTTAATGTGCTGCGGCAGATCGAACCGGATCGCGATGAATCGGAATTGGAATTTCTGAAGGCAGAACTGAAACGCCACTTGCCGCCGTTCAACTCGGAAACCGTTTCGGGGTTGGCACACAGTGTCATGGTCGGCCGGATCGCGAACCGGCTGAACCTGAACGGACCGGCATATACTGTCGACGCTGCGTGCGCGTCGTCGCTGGTCGCGGTCGAACTCGGAATGCAATACCTGCGCAACGGCCAGTGCGATGTCGCGTTGGCCGGAGGCGTGCAAGTCTCGACGGCCGCAGTCATCGACATACTGTTCTGCTACCTACAAGCAATCAGTCGTACGGGGACGATCGCTCCGTTTTCCGCTGAGGCCAATGGAACGTTGTTGGGCCAGGGCTGCGGTGTTGTGGTGCTGAAGCGGCGAAGCGATGCCGAGCGTGACGGCAACCGCATCTATGCGGTCGTCAAGTCGGTCGGCGTTTCGTCGGACGGCAGAGGCGGCGGACTGCTCGCGCCGCTCAGCGACGGACAACAGTTGGCTTTGGAGCGCGCTTACGCCCAGGCGGACATTCCACCGTCGACGATTGGACTCATAGAGGCTCACGGCACTGGGATTCCCTTGGGCGATGCCACGGAGGTGGAGACGCTGAAGACCTGTTTTTCCGGGTGCGGCGACGGGACATCCATCGCCATGGGCAGCGTCAAGTCGATGATCAGCCACTTGATTCCCGCATCAGGAATCGCCTCACTGATCAAGACGGCCCTGTCCTTGTACCATCGCGTGCTGCCGCCAACGCTGCACGCGGAAACGGCAGATGAGACGTTGGGGCTGGCGGAGACGCCGTTCTACCTGAATACCGAAACACGTCCTTGGATTCATGGCCATGGGCACTCACCTCGCCGTGCCGGCATCAACGCTTTCGGCTTCGGAGGCATCAATGCTCATGCCATCCTGGAAGAGCATCAGTCGGACGACGAGACCACGGCGCCGTCCCTCCAGCGCGACTGGACGGTAGAGCTGGTGGTTGTGTCGGCGGACGACCGGCCAGCGTTGCGCGAGCGTTTGCTTTCGTTAGCGTCGTGGATCGAGTCGGCCGAAGGCATACGTTTAGTGGACGTGGCTGCATCGTGTGCTCGGCTTATCGGGCCAAGCCGCGTGGCGATATGCGCCAGTAGCTTGCCCGACCTAGCGTCCAAGATAAAGCGAGTCGCGGAAATGCTGGCCGACGGCAAGCGGCAGCGGATCAAGCATCGCAAAGGGATGTTCTGGTTCGAAGAACCTCTGGCTGACGAGGGCCGCGTAGCCCTGGTTTTTCCGGGCGAGGGAGCCCAATACGTGGGCATGCTGGCTGAGTTGTGCTGCCATTTTCCGGAGATTCGGCACGAATTCGATCTGGTAGACGCCGCATTTCGGCGAATGGAGTCAGGCAGACTGCCCAGCAGCTTCCTGTACCCACCGCCTTACGAAAAGGAAGAAGCCGAACGTCGTTTGTTTGAAATGGCTACAGCTGTGGAAGCGGTCGCGACGGCCGATCGAGCGTTGTTGTCCCTGCTCCGGCGACTAGGCGTCCGCTCCGATGCCGTAGTGGGGCACAGCAGTGGCGAATTCGCAGCGTTAGTGGCAGCCGGCGCGGTTCGCATCGAAAATGACGAGCACCTTACTCGTTTGATCATAGACGGGGCTCGGTGCACGAACTGGATCACCGAATCGCAACTGGTTGCCACGACTGTCCTGACGACAGTTGGTGGGGCCGGCGTGGAATCCGTCCAGCAAATGGTAGACGAGTCCCAAGGACGCTTGACGATCGCACTGGACAATTGTCCGCATCAAACGGTGATCGCGGGTGACGAAGAAGCGACCGAAATCGCCGTCGAGCAACTGAAGAAAAATGGTGCCCTGTGCGAACGGCTCCCGTGGGACCGAGCATATCACACAGACGGATTCGCGCCCGCCTGTGAGATTCTGGACGAATACTACCAATCGGTGCCGATAATTGCGCCGTCGATCGAGGCGTGGTCCTGCACCACGGGCGAGCCCTATCCGGATGAACCGTCCGCGATCCGCGAACTTGCCGTGCGACAATGGCGTAGCCCCGTGCGTTTTCGCGAGACAATTCAGCAAATGCACGATGCGGGCGTGCGCGTCTTTGTCGAAGTCGGGCCGCGCGGGAATCTGTCGGCGTTCATCGAAGACATCCTGGCCGGGCAACCTCACGAAGCCGTTCCTTTGGACCTGCCACGGAAGGGCGATATCGAACAGCTTTGTCGAGCCGTCGGCATGTTAGTGGCTCATGGTGTTGATGTCGATTTGGACGCACTATACGTACGGCGTCAGCCGCAGATTCTCGACTTCTCGACCGCGCCGCCGACGCCGACTTCGCCTGATCCCGTTCTTCGCTTGGACCTGCCGGAACTGCTCATCAGCGAAGAGGTGAAACAGCGTTTACAGAACTCGAAGAAGCACGATGAGTCCGCACCGCGAACTCGCAGTCTGCCGGCCGCAACGGACATCGGCACCCCAACCAATTCTCTGGCCCGTCCCCCATCACGGCTGCGAAACGGCCACGCGCGATCTCGTGCGTTCGCGGACTACCAAGAGACGATGCGTGTCTTCCTGGAGGTGCAGACACGCGTGATGACTGGCGCAGCCAACGGTCGCCTGGGAGACAATGGAGGATCATTACCGGTCAGCCAACTTCGGCACGCGAACAGAGTCCTCGCAGATCCCGCCAGCCGGGCGGAACCTGAAATCCCGCAGGACGTTGCTACAAACGTCCAAGTCACACGCGAAAAATGGGGATTACCGTCGGTGCAACACGTCGACACTCCTCGAACCGCCAACAGGGAGACGGTTGAGGCAAAGGTCGACGCATGTCGTACTCCGCTGATCGACCATGTTCTGGAACACGACAGGGAAAACCGCCTACTGGCCGAATGCGAGCTAAGTGTCTCGAAGCACCAGTTCCTTCTCGATCACACATTCGGGCGTACAGTGTCGTTGAACGATCCATCGTTGGTCGCGCTGCCCGTGATGCCGTTGGCCATGACCATCGAACTGATGGCGGAAGCTGCTGTTCGCTTGCGGCCGGACGTGCACGTGACCTCCGTCCACGATCTGCGGGCCCTGCGATGGCTGGCGGTGGCGGACACTTCGCGGCGAGTGCTTGTGGAAGCGATTGCCGACGGCGACTTGGTGAAAACGACGGTCTACGACACGGATCGGGAGGGCCGGCCGGTCGCCGCAGCCGAGGCTCGATTGGAACTCGCTCCCGCGCTGCCGCAGCCTCCGCGTCTTTCATTACACGTCCAGCCCAGCCAACACTCGCGTTGGAGACCGGAGGATTTGTATACGCGGGGCCTCTTCCACGGGCCCGCCTTCCAGTCTGTGCGATCCATCGACGCGGTCAGCCAAGGCGAGGTGACGGCCACTTTGCGGCAGCCCGATCCAACATCATTGTTGGGTAACGGCCGCAGCCCAGACCTGCAATTGCCGGTCAGTCTGATCGACGGTGCCGGCCAAGTCATTGGATTCTGGGGTGCGGAAGATGACTGGACCATGGGGTTTCCATCCGGATTCGAACGCCTGGAGCTTTACGACGTGCGATCCACGGAGGGCCCCCTCACAGCGTCCGGGCGCATTCACAGTCGCGAGAGTTCCTGGACGTCGGACGTTGAACTATGTACCGACGATAGCGAAGTGATCCTCCGTGTGCTGGGACGCAAGGATCGCGTACTGGACATCCCTGCACATTTCTGGCGATATCGCATCGCGCCTCAGACGGTCGTTTTCTCCCGTGCTCTCATCGAGTTATTCGATGGCGTCCCGAATGCGGATCGCTGCACGATCTGTGGTCTCGACGATTTTCGCGGCTCGTGTCTGGTGGAGGATTCCGGCTTCAACGCGCTGGTGCTGTCGCATTTGATTCTGAGCCGACGCGAGCGCAAGGAGTTTGCCGAATTGAGCCGTCCGCCCGCTGGCATAGCTTCCTGGCTACTTGGCCGTGTGGCGGCCAAAGACGCCGTACGCGTACATCGCCGGCTGGATGTCTGCATGGCCGACGTCGAGATTCAAGCCGATGAACACGGACGGCCGTATGCATCGCTGGCGGCCACAGACGCTCCGCACGTGAGCGTTTCGCACAAAGGACATGACGTGGTGGCCGTGGCAGCCGACGAGTGCCGGGGGATAGGAATTGATGTCGAACCGATTCGGCCCCTCGATCCGAACGTAGTTGAGGAAGCTTTTGACGCCGAGGAGCGATCCTTGATCGAGCATGCGGCTGCGTCCATTGGCGAGCCGCCGGACGTCTGGTGGGTTTCGGCCTGGTGTGCAAAGGAAGCGATTGGTAAGGCGTTCGGCCGCGGCATCGTAGGTAGCCCGAGGAACGTCCGTGTGATCGAAATAGCGGCGGGCGAAAAACGATTTACGGCGATTCCCGTCGGCGTTATGGCCGACGCGGTTTCGCAGCAGTCGGCCGCCGCGCGACACGATCGCTGCGACGCATTTGCCACAACCTGGGGAGACCTTGCACTGGCTCTGTGCATCTTGACTTAGTAGCAACCTGGATACGACGAAATGACAAAGATGACGCCTACTATCCTGATTGGCCTTGATGGTGCCACGTTCACCGTGTTGGAGTCGATGATCGAGAGCGGGGCAATGCCGTTCTTGAAAGAATTCATCGACGATGGAGTTCGGGCGGAGCTGTTGTCGACGCCCAATCCGCTGACGCCGCCTGCGTGGACCTCGATGATCACCGGGCGCAGTCCGGGGAATCACGGCATCTTCGACTTCATTTGGGCCGAACAACGCGAGCACGACCACTATTTCACGCTTCACAACTTTCGCGACATCCAATGCGAGACGATTTGGTCGATGGTCAGCCGACAAAACGGGCGAGCCGGGTCGCTGAATTTCCCGTTGATGTCACCGCCGCCCGAGATATCTGGTTTCGTTGTCCCTGGGCTGGTTTCCTGGAAGCACCTACGCCGCAACGTGTATCCGAGAAACCTGTACGAGGAATTGAAGTCGATTCCGGGCTTCAGCGCCCGCGAACTGGCTTGGGACTTTGCGTTGGAAAAAAAAGCGGCCAAAGGTGTGCCACGAGAAGAGCACGAAAACTGGGTGGATTTCCACATTCGGCGGGAAAGGCAGTGGTTCGACGTCGTCCGTCACGTGATGAAGAACCACCCATGCGATTTGTTGGCAGTCTTGTTCGACGGCATGGACAAGATCCAACACATTGCTTGGCCTTCGCTCGATCCTACCTATTTCCCGGAAAGCCCGTCTCCATGGGATTGCAGAATGCGCGATCTGTGCATCGCTTACTTCCGGGAGCTGGACGAATTCTTGGCTGAGATTTCGGCGTTGGCAGGGCCTGATGCGAGGATCTTCATGGGGTCGGATCACGGCTTCGGTCCGTCCACCTACGTCGTACGCATTAATACTTGGCTCCAGCGCGAGGGCTACCTGAAGTGGAAGGAGATTGACCAACTGGATGAACGCGACAAGGCAGGGGCCCAACGACTGATCGACAATCACTTTGTGATGCTAGATTGGGACAAGACGACGGCTTACGCTCGCAGTACCACTTCGAATGGCATCTATATCCGCGTTGCGAAGAACGGAAAGGACGCCGGCGTTCCCATAGAGAAGTACGAGAGCTTTCGCAACGATTTGATCGAGAAACTCAGAGGGATCAAACACCCCGAAACCGGCGAACCCGTAATCGAACGGGTCTTGAAGAAAGAGGAGGCTTTTCCAGGCTCGAACAACGCTCAGGCACCGGACCTGACACTGGTCATGCGCGACCGCAGTTTTGTTTCGATTCTGAACAAGGAGCCAATCGTTGGCTTGCGGCCGGAAGTGGAAGGAACGCACTATCCCGAAGGCGTGTTCTTGGCGCGGGGTCCCGGCATCCAGCAGAGCGTGACTCTGCCGCAACTGTCTATCTTAGGCGTCGCCCCTGCGCTCCTATACAGCTTGGGGCTGGAAATCCCGTCCGACTTTGAAGGACGCTTTCCTACCGAAGCGTTCACAGAGGACCAGCTCGCACGATGTCCCGTTACCGTAAGCGAACCGACGAATACTCCCGATGCGTTCGCGCGAGATTCTACCCCAATCGTAACGAGCCAAGAGGAAGACGACGAGATCTACAAGCGTCTGCGAGCGTTGGGCTACGTCGAATGATCCCGAGGATAACATGACCATCGTCAAACTGAACGGCATTTCGACCAATTACCGTCGCATCGGCAAAGGCAGCGACGTGGTATTGATCCATGGACTGGGGGCAAACCACGCCCTCTGGCACTTCGACGTGCTGCTGCCACTGGCTCGGGACCACCGCGTGACGGTGTACGATCTTCGCGGTCACGGTTACAGCTCGATGCCACCGTCGGGATACACAACCGCGGATATGGCCAAGGACCTTCTGCACCTACTCGACAATCTAGATATCTCTCGGGCTCATCTGGTCGGACATAGTCTAGGCGGAGTCGTGGCCTTGCAGCTTGCGCTACGACACCCCGGCCGGGCATCCAGTTTGACCCTTGCGGATTCTCGAATCCGGGCTTTCCAGCCGACCCAGCGCCCGGCAGATTGGCCCAATTGGGCCGAGGCGAGAAAACGCCTCAGAGACTTGGGTTTCGAGATCCCCGATGACGTCAAGGACTCCGGCATTTGGCTCTTGGAGCAACTGGCCTCCCCCAAATGGCAAGCGGCCAGAGACCAGCTAAAGGGAACGCCGCTGTTCGTTCCATTCAGTCGATGGGGCGGGGGCAATCGCTCAGCCGCACGATGGCTGGAACTGATGAATACAACGACCGCGCGCGACGACCTGACTGACATAGCTGGACTTACCGTCGAGAAGCTGGCCACCATAGCCCATCCGACGCTTGCCGTCTACGGCGGAAAGTCGCCCATGCTGCGCTCGCTGCGCGGGCTGGAATCGCATTTAGCCGACTGTCGGGGCGTCGTGATCCCAGATGCCGGCCACTTTTTTCCGCTAAGTCGTTCCGAGGAGTTTGTCAGTATGGTCCGCCCGTTTCTAAAAGGTGACGGTCTGCGAATAAACACCGGCTCAGGATCCATCGCTACTCCAAGTCTGACGAATTCGGCTACCTGAAAAGGAAACCCCAACTGAACTGATCACCGGCAACGAATCATGACAGTCAACCAACTCCACGAATCGGCCGTTTCGCCTCAGGCGTTGTCGCAAATCCGCGTCATCGACCTGACGCAGGATATCGCTGGTTCGTATTGTACGAAGTTGGCGGCTGGCTTTGGGGCCGAAGTGATCAAGGTAGAACCGCCGGAAACGGGCGACAAAATGCGTGGCGTTGGTCCGTTTTGTAATGGCAACGAAGGGCTGGAAAGCAGTATCCCGTTTCTTTGGCTTAACACCGGCAAAAAGAGCATCACGCTGGACCTGCAGACGGACGAGGGAATCGAAACTCTCAAGAAGCTGATCGAGCGTGCGGATGTGCTGGTCGAGAGCTTCTCGCCGGGGGTGATGGCAGATCTGGGACTGGACTACGATTCCTTGGACGCGATCAACCCGCTTCTCGTGGTGGCCTCGATCTCCAACTTCGGACAGACCGGCCCGTATCGGAATTACGAGGCCGAAGAGATCCAAACCTACGCCATGAGCGGTGGAATGTACGTGAGTGGCGATCCCGACAGAGTACCACTGACTTGCGGGCCAGCCGTCACACAGTACTCGGCCGGCCTTCACGCGTACACGGCCATCCTCATGTCGCTTTTCCAGCGTGCACGCACGGGCCACGGACGATATGTGGATGTGTCCGCCATGGAGTGCGGTTTAGAGAACATCGAGAACAGCCTGACGACTCACCTGCACACTGGGAAGGTCGCGCGGAGAGGGCCTCACACATTCGCGCCGTGGGGACTTCACCGCTGCCGAGACGGATACGCAGCGGTTGCCTGCGCGCCGTTCCGTCGCTGGACGAAAGGCGCCGAGCTTTTCGAAGAACCGAGGCTACTCCGCGAGAAACTTCGGCATGTACGCGGCCGAGTCGAACATCGCGACGAAGTGAATGCTTGCGTCGAGCCGTGGCTCGCAAACCACACGAAGAAGGAAGTATTTGAAGCCGGCATCCAACGCGATCTGGCATTTGGATTCCTCGCTGACTTCGACGAGGTCTTACAGTCGCCTCAGCACAGCGTCAGGGATTTCTTCGTCGAAATCGAGCATCCAGCGGTTGGCAGGTACAAGTACTGCGGCGCTCCGTTCAAGATGTCGCGGACTCCGTGGCGGTCGGCACGATCGCCGTTGTTGGGCGAACACAATCAGACCGTCCATGCATCGGTCGAAACGTCGCGAAACGAAGTCCGGCCCAGTAGCGCCCTTGCCACAACTTCGATGCCGCTGGACGGCATCCGCGTTCTCGACATGACCCATGCGTGGTCGGGACCTCATTGTACGCGAATACTGGCTGATTTCGGCGCCGAGGTCATTCGCGTGGAGTACACGAAGCGGTTATGCCTGTTTCGTGCGGGCCAGAAGAAGGCAGAGGTCTACAACAACCAGCCGATCTGGTTCCAACTGAATCGCAATAAATACAGCATCACGTTGGACCTGAAGGAAGAAAAGGACCGCGAGATCTACACCGACTTGGTCCGGCAGTCAGATGTGGTAGTAGAAAACGGCCGCGGCGGAGTGATGGAGCGACTGGGCCTCGCGTACGACAACCTCATCGAGATCAATCCGGATCTCATCGTGCTCTCTATGGCGGCATATGGGAAGACCGGGCCTTATGCGGCATATCCCGCTTATGGCGCCGTGCTGGAAGTGATGAGCGGCATCCAGAACTTGACGGGCTACGGCCAGGATGATCGGCCTTATCGGTTTCCGGAAATGGACGTTATCAACGGAATTGGAGGGGCCGCGGCGGTCATGACGGCCTTGCTGCATCGGCAGCAGACGGGCTGCGGACAGCATATTGATCTCTCGCAGATGGAGTTGCCCACACACGCGTTGATTGGCGAGCATTTGTTGGAATATGCAATTAACAACAAACACGCCCTGCCAATGGGAAACCGGCACCGCCACTTCGCGCCGCGGGGTTGCTACCGATGCCAAGGCGAAGACAAGTGGGTCACGCTGACCGTTCGCTCGGAACAAGAATGGGCGAGATTCTGTGAGGCGTTGGACCGACTGGAATGGAAAACAGACAAACGGTTTTCGTCCGTGGCGGCCAGGCGAGCGAATCACGACGAGTTGGATCAGCTAATCGAAAAATGGACGGGCACGCGGACGCACTACGAGGCCATGCAGATTCTGCAGAGCCATCGCGTACCCGCTGGTGCAGTTTTGGATGTAGCCGACATAGCCGGCGACCAACACTTGAGAAGCCGAGGCTACTTCACAAACAGTGTTGGTGGGTCCGACAAGTTGTTCATGGGGATGCCGTTTCGCCTGTCCCGGAGTGGAGGCAAAGTCCGATGGCGCGGCCCGGACCTGGGCGAACACAATACGCTGGTACTGCGCGAGCGGCTGGGCAGGGCCGAAGATCCGATTGAACCCGTGAGAGAGGAAGAGATCGGCACAGCATACGATCCCGAGTAACGCATGATGGTCAGCAGCCATATCGAGACAACTCCGATTGCTGCCCGAGATCCGGCGGGTCCGGGCCTAACGGGGCAGAACTTTTGCCGGGTCGCTGCGAACGGATTCGGCGATCCATACAATGCCTATGCGCATTCGATGGCATGGTTCCGCGACCATTTGTACGTGGGCACGTCGCGGGCATGTCTGGCCTACCGGGGTCGGCAACGCTCCGAGGACAGTCCCGACTGCCTAGCCGCAGTCTGGCCGGTCAAGATCCCCAAGGGCCTGTGGGACATTGACTTGCGGGCCGAGATCTGGCGATACCACCCGCCGACGAACCAATGGACCAGGGCGTTTAGTTCACCGCTTGTCGAAGGCGTCGACGGTGCTCAGGTTCCCATGTCGGTGTGCTTCCGTACGCTGGTCACGTTTCAGAGACCCGGCGAATCGAGCGAGGTGCTCTATGCGCCGACCATGTCAACCTATCAGACCGCGGCCGTGATGCTCGCATCGACGGACGGCGAGAGTTTTCACGTCGCCACTGACGAAGGATTGGGCTTCCCCGATGTCTACCAACCTAGAGGAATCCGGGCATTCACCCCCTTCAAAGGCCGTCTGTTTGCCTCGCCGGCCGTGGGCAAGAAAGGCCAAAGGAAATCGTACAACTTCGGACAGTCGATGATCATTCTCGCCAGTGCCGATCCGACTGGAGGGGAATGGCATGTCGCATGCGAACCTCACTTCGGAGACACCAACAACCTGAGCGTTTTCGAGATGGCCGAATTCAACGGCCACCTGTACGCGGGCACGATGAACGTGAACGAGGGATTTCAGATCTGGAAGACCGATGCCGAGGGGACGCCGCCCTACAAGTGGAAGAAAGTGATTGGACACGGCGCTTATCGAGGGAGGCTGAATCAAGGCGCGATCAGTTTGCGGCCTTTCAACGGCAGCTTGTATGTGGGCAGCGGGATCCAGGATGGTGGCTGCGACATTGCCAACAAAGTTGGCCCGGCCGCGGGCGAAATCCTCCGCATTCATCCGGACGATTCTTGGGACCTACTGGTCGGCGAACCTCGAATCACACCCGAAGGTCTTAAGGTGCCGCTTAGCGGCCTTGGACCGGGATTTGGGAAGTGCTTCGCCGGCTATATCTGGTCCATGCGCGAACACGAAGGCTGGCTTTATGTCGGAACGTTCGATTGGTTCATGAGCCTGAAATACAGCCGGCACGAGCGATGGCCCGAGCACATTCCGATCCGTTCTCCGGAGAAGATCGACCGGATGGTAAATCGTTGGGGAGGATTCGACCTTTGGCGCACCCGCGACGGCGCCCGCTGGTTTCCCGTCACCCAGAACGGCTTCGGCAATCCGTATAACTATGGGGCGCGGTCGATGGCGTCGACTCCCCACGGACTGTATGTCGGTGCTACCAACCCATTTGCGCCGGAAGTGGCCATTCGAAGATCGGCCGGATGGTCGTACGAGCACAACCCCAGCGGTGGCCTCGAAGTCTGGCAGGGTTCGCGCAGCCCGGTTATCGAAACCAATTCAACTTCAAACGCGCAGGGCCCGGTCGCCCCGGTTAGGGTTGCCCTGCTCACGAACGGAACGGCATCAGGGAACGACGAGTACCTGAAAAAGGTTCTGGGGCATTTCTACGGAGGCACTGGATTTCGCCATTTCGGTTGTTGGCGGGATGGCATCAAGGATGCGCGCACCGCGTGTGAAAACCTGATGGACGAAATCCTGGCCTTTGTTCCCGAAAAATGCGGAACCGTTGTCGAAATCGACTGCGGTTTGGGAGCAACAACGGAATATCTGTCAAAGCACTTCCATGGCGATGCAATCACTGCTGTTGCCAAAGCCAAGCGCGACTGGCGGGCTTGTCAGAAGGCGTTTCCCAATCTGCGATTCCTCTATCGCAGACTGCCCAAACTGAAACTGCCTTCGGAATCGTTTGATGTGGCAATCTGGGCCAAACGACTTCATTCGACCCCGACAAACCGTAAAACACTGCGCGATGTCTTTCGCGCGCTGAAACCGGGTGGCCGGCTTGTTTGCTTCGATGTGCTGCGAGCCGTGGCTGGCACAAGTCGCGTCTTGTTCCGCGAGCGTCCTGTGGAAACGGTTGACGAGTATCGCGAACGGTTGCATGCGGTGGGATTTCGCTCGATTCGCTTGGCCGACGTGACGGCGCCATGTTTAAACGGGTTTCGCAAACATCGAGCTGAGTATATCGCGATGAAAGGGCTCTCTGGAGAGATGGAAGCGGATGTTCTGAGAAAGCTGGATGGGCACTTGCTGAAAGTGGAAGACGCTGTACGTCAGTGCCTACTCGTTACAGCATGCAAGCCGGAAAACCAGAACGCCGGCCTGGATTGAACTAATGGGAGACACATGGGCCTAAACCAAAGAGATGCATCATGACTACAGCAGACACTCAAGAAATGCAGCAATACATTCTCAGACGTTACGACGAGATCTGCGCCATGCCTGCGCTGCCCGCTTATTACGGCGACAGCCACTATATCAACCTCGGCTACTGGGGCGAGCAGACCGAGAATCAGAAGCAGGCATGCGACAATCTGATGGAAAAGCTCGTTGATCTCCTGCCGGACAAGCGAGGTACGATCCTTGACGTGGCCTGCGGGAAGGGTGCCACCACGGCGTACTTGCTGAAGCACTACTCGGCCGAGAACGCGACCGGAATCAACATTTCGGAAAAGCAATTGGAGTCCGCTCGCGTCAACGCGCCCGGCTGCACGTTTCGAGTGATGGATGCCGCCAACCTCGAGTTCGCAGACGCCTCGTTCGACAACGTCATCTGTGTCGAGGCGGCGTTTCACTTCTGCACCAGAGAGAAATTCCTGAGAGAAGCCCACCGAGTCCTAAAGCCCGGCGGCCGTCTGGTGCTTTCAGACATCCTCATGACCCTCGAAGGCGAACGAACGATAGAGAGCCGGACCGAAAGAAACTACGTGGCAGGTCCAGAAGAATACGCCGGACTTTTCCGCGGGGCAGGATTCAGCGAAATCGAGGTCGTCGACGTAACGGAAGAGTGCTGGAGACGGCATTTTTGGCACGTCGTCAATTATGCCCATCAGGAGTTCCTGACACGAGCGATCACCCGCGATGAACTAGACAAGTACCTTCACCATACATATCGCCGCGCGCTTCACACGGAATACTATCTCTTGGCCGCGGCAAGCAAGACCTGAACCAAGATCAGAAGACGCACAACACCTCGGAGAATACGCGATGAAGAGAATCCTTTTAGTGTCGCCCGTGCCCCTGGGATTTGAACTGACCCAGGATACGTCGTATTTGAAACTCCCCTTCATGAAGACGAAGAGGTTCATGGCGCCGCTGCACATAGCGACTGTCGCCGCATTAACTCCGGACGACTTCGAGGTGGATTTGTGGGATGAAGCCGTCCACGGTCGAGTCGACGAAGCATCCAGCCTGGGACAATACGATCTGGTGGGGATCACGGGCTTTATGGGCCATCTGCCACGTGCCAAGGAGATAGCCCAGACAGTTCGCAAACGTGGAGTTTCGGTCGCCATTGGTGGACCGGGGGCTTCTTCTCAACCGCAACACTGTCAGAACGATTTCGACCATTTGTTCATCGGCGAGGCGGAACTGATCTGGCCGGAATTCCTAGCCGACTGGCGGAACGGGAATCAGCGACATACGTACCGACAACTAGGCGCAGTGGATCTTGCTCTAACTCCACCGCCGCGTTGGGATAGTCTTGCGAAGCAGTTGCGGCACTATCGTGTTGGTGCCGTGCAGACATCGCGTGGATGCCCGTTTGACTGCGAGTTCTGCGACGTCAGCGTTCTCTTCGGTACTCGGTACCGGTGCAAGCCGATTGACAAGGTCCTGGAAGAGGTGACGAACCTGGAAAGGCTCGGCGTCAAGACGATCGTGT
>CAZUAH010000304.1:0-16058 GCA_964617665.1 uncultured Pirellulaceae bacterium | reverse complement strand
CTTCCGCCAAGAGCATCAAGGTGGACGCCATGTTTGCCGGACCCATCCCGACCACGCCCAGTCGGATTGTCTTCTCGCCCACGCTCTCGTCCTCTCTTTTGGCAAGGGGTATCGACCGCGAACCACTACCCACAGACGCAGGGACTCCTATAGGCCCTGTTTGTGAGCTTGTTCGCGTCCTCGTCGCCGATAAACTCTTCCTTCACCGGATCCCCTCCGTGGTCACCACTTCGAAATCAATGCCGGATTGATCTTCATTCTTCATTGGCTTCGTCTTCATTCTGGGGCGTTTGCCCATTTTCTTTCATCCACTGGGCGTATCGAGATTGTTCGAAAAATTCCAACTGCCCCGCGCGGTTGTAGCCGCCCATTTGGCTTCCTCTACCGCACCAGACTGGATAGTGTTCGAAGATTTCACCGTGGCCCGTCGCCCGAGGATCGTCGGTGGCCTTCATATAGTCGCTAAGGGCGTCGTTGAGTTCCCGCCTGGACTCGGCGAAGCGGGGATCGTTCGCCAGATTCCTTACTTGATGAGGGTCGGCCTTGACATCATAGAGTTCTTCCTCGGGGCGGAGTCCGAAACAAAGCCTGTAATCGCGCTTCACCGTCTCGTCCGTCTCTATTCGTTTCTGCATGATTTCGACGATCGGCCCAGCCTGTGTCGGCTTCCAGCCCGTGTGCCCGGCTCGAGGATAATTGCGGATATAGAGGAATTCCGTTGTTCGGATGGCGCGACAGGACATGTAGCCGAGCCACCAGTCAAATGGCCCCGTCGTGGGATGTGATTCCAGCCCCATGTGTACGCGGTCGCGATGCGGCTCGATGATCCCACTCTTTTCCGATTCGAGAATCTTCATCAGACCTTTTCCGGTCATCCCTGCTGGAGCCTTCACCCCGCCGGCCTCGAGAAAGGTGGGCGCGAAATCGGTGAAGCCAACGAAATCATCGACGACCCGGCCGGGCTTGACGCGCGCCGGCCAGCGCACGATCAACGGCACTCGCGTACCGAGGTCGTAGAGGCTTCCCTTGCCCCGAGGCCAGGGCATGCCATGATCAGAGGTGATAATCAGAATGGTATCGTCGGCCACCCCCGCTTTTTCGAGCATCCTTATAACCTTCCCGACCTCCGCGTCGAATGCTTCGACTTCCTGGTAGTATCCGGCATAGTCTCTGCGCACCGCCGGTGTGTCGGGGATGTAGGGCGGCAGCTCGATCCCGTCGAGGGGACGAGCATCCGGTCGATAGGTGAATTCACGATGCCCCAATGAGGTTCCCCACCAGAAACAAAATGGCCGATTTCCGCCCCGGCTCAGGACAGCTGAGAGGTTGGCCCTCCTTCCCGTTGGCGGCGAGGTCCTGCCGCCCGGCGACAACGCGCCCGGTCCCCATCCTTTTCCACTATGGGCAACGTCGTAGCCCGCTTCGCTCAGTAGATCGACGTAGGTATCGATGTCTTTGTGCAGCGTCCCGCCGAAAACCGCCGCATCTCGCAAACGCCAAGTTTCCTGCCCCGTCAACAGAACGGATCGCGCCGGATGGCATACCGGAGAACTGCAGTACGCGTTCGTAAACCTGAGTCCTCGTCGCGCTAGTTCGTCGATATTCGGCGTTTTCACAAACTTGTTGCCGTAGACGCCCCAGTCTTTCCACGACATATCATCCGCGATCATCAGAAGAATATTCGGTCGCCTGCTTGCGTTCTCTGCGTCCGCCGTATCCGCGCTGAGCGAGGTGCGCGGCAATCCCCAAAGGCCGCAGAATCCCAGCACCCAAATACCCAGCCTTTTGGCCCACGTTCTCATTGCGAAGGATTTGGGCAGCCTTGCCGTTCGGGAGAGGGCATTGGGCTTCAAATGGCCGTGAGGGTCATCGAAGTGGTTGACTGACTCATTCATAATCGGCTCACAGTACATATTGCGGTATCTTCAGCAACTCTCCGTCTTTGAGCGCCGACTGGTGTGCAACAATGCCGGCCACGGTCATGTTGAGCGCCTGTGCCACGTCCACCCACGGCTTGCGGTCCCGCAGGATGGCGTCCACGAATTCACACCGCGTCATGCCCACTCGCTGGTTCTTGTCCATCGTGTTCATTCTCCTTTGATTCGTGCATGTCGCATAGTCTGACCACTTCTCGACAAGAAGCCTACCTGCGTTTGCGAACGATTTCCTTCGTTTTTGCGCATTGTGCCGGTCGAGCGTCGGATGCCGGTCAAGTTGGTCCTGCCCGCACGCTCCAAGCGAATTCTATTACAGCATGTGGCATCATGGCTGTTCGACAACAGCGCTATCACCCCGGCGATTCGGGCCAACGACACAACGGACATCTGGTTGGCTGCCGACAGCGGCCGGCATAGTGACCTTCAGGCGAACGGACATCGGTTACAAGCACGTTTCGTACGGCCCAATCGATGATCAACGCGACATCGACGGGTGGGGGACGGATGGTTCTGAAAGCGATACAACGCGACGATTCGTGATCGTTCCAAGCTCGACGCGACGCGTATTACTCCCCAGCCCGTCCCAGCAAACAGTGCCGGTCACGCCATTCCAAGGAGATAACTCGCGAATGGCATCACCGATTCGGGCACGGTTCAGTCCGGCACGCCGAATCGCTTCGACCACCAGGTTCACGGTGTCGTACATGTGCGCGGCCGTATAGTCCGGCGGGTGCCCGTGGCGTTGCCGGTAGGTCTTCACGAAGCTACTTGACGCTTCATTGGTCTGCCAGATACTCGGAAATACAACTCCTTCCGCCGGGTCGCCTGCCTTCTCCAGAAACTGTCGCCGTCCCATTGTCGGACCGCCGAAGATGGGTCCTGCGTACTCTTCTAACCGGAGTGCCGTGACGATCCGATCCGAGTCGTTGGCGTCTGCGATGACGACTGCGACTTCGGGTTCGAGTTGGACCAGTTGGGCAACGATGCGATCAAGCTCTTCTGTGCCTTGCCGGAATACGATCTCTCGTTTCGCCACCGCGCGATGTTTGGCAAGGGCCTTCTTCAGTTCGACGATTAACAGGCGTGAATCGTGATCGTCGCCGGAAACGATCACGAATTGTCCGTCGTCAGCGCGAGCTACTATTTCGGCGGCCAGAACGGGCGCCAGCAAGTGGTCTCCGGGTGCCAGCGAGAACATCCATGGGACGTTGGCCAGATTCACTGTTTTGTCGGTGCTGATGGGACTCACTAACGGCAAACGGGCCTTGGCGACGACCTGTTCCGCCAAGTGCGTTGTTGGGCCATCGATGCCACCGATGATTGCCCAGACCTTATCGTCGTAGGCCAGTCGAGCCACCAGTTTCACACCGGTACCCCACGGATTCTCGGACCACGCCGGCACCAGCCGGAACGGCTTGCCGCGATAGCCGCCGTTTCCGTTCGCTTGGCCGAGGGCCAATTGAGCGGCCCTCCACAAATCCCCGCCGACCGGATCGTCCGGATCATTGGGACCGAAGTAGCCGATCAGTACCTCTTCGATCTCATCCTCGGACGTAGATTTGTCACGACCGGGGCCGGCATACTGCGTGCGCTGCTTTCTGGCATCGAAGAAAGGTCTCTGGCTATCGGCTTCGGCGCCAGCGGAGTCACCGACAGGGGGCGAGAGAGCGAGGAGGACTAGCGCGATGAGGAGGCGTGAGGTGCGCATGCTTGATAGCGATGGCCCAACAGAGCCGCCCTAACTTCGGGCTCGTCTACGATTAGGGCCACCCCCTTCGGGGTTTGGGTTCCAATCGTCCTCCAAACCCAGGGTTGCGCGACGTTCGCTTCTCTCACGTCGCATCACCCTGGGCTGACATAGGACCGCCCCTATCGGGGCTCGGCTGGAATTGGATCGTCCCATTCGGGACTCTGTCCTACCAACGTTTGGCGACTTCTGCTTTCATGAATGCCAAAGCGTCTCGGGCGAGTTGTTCTTCCGTGTCGTACATCCGACGCCATATCTTGGTGGCGGCCACAAGTTCCTTCAAGGCCAGCCCAAACGCTTCGACCATCATCCATCCGTCGTAGCCAATCTCTTTCAGTGTGTCGAAGTTCTCGGCCCAACGCACATTTCCGGTGCCCGGCGTGCTACGATCGTTTTCCGATATGTGGACGTGGCAAAGAACGTCCGCACAATCGCGTAGGGCCTGAGGAATATTCTTCTCTTCAATGTTGGAATGGAACGTGTCGTACATCACTTTGCAGGCGGGGTGATCGACTTCGCGGGCGAATCGGGCCGAATCTGCGTGCGTGTTCAGGAAATAGCACTCGAAGCGGTTCAATGCCTCCACGCCCAACGTCACGCCCGCTTCGCCGGCATGCTCGGCCACGGGTCTCATGCTGTCCACGGCCCATTTCCATTCATCCTGGGTGGGGCCTTGACCACTGAAGAGACCCAGAGCCGAATGATAGGGACCAACCAACGTTGTTGCACCAGCCGCCTTGCAGCAGTCGATTGCTGTCTTGGTGTTTTCGATTCCCCTGGCGCGAACCGCCGCATCCGGGCTGATGGGGTTGTCCTCTTCGCCACGCACGGTCACCGCCGTCCGTTCTAGTCCCAAGTCGTCCAGACGCTGTCCCCATACAGCGTAATCCAAATCCGTATTGAAAAGCGGCAGCTCCACACCGTCGAATCCCATGCCCTTCAGCGATTCGAGCACGGGCATCAGATCGTCGCTCAATTCACCTGCCCATAGCAATAGATTCATACCGAATTTCATGTTTCTTTCTCCTGTTCGTCTGGATGATCTTCGGAGGCAGCCAGCAACTCGTCGCGACGCCCGCGCACATCCTGTCTGGCCCCAGGTAGAATGTCAAGGAACTGGTCCGGCAACAATGGCAGCTTCACTCGCCGCATCACGTGATTCAGCCGCCTAAGCAGTTTCTCATCATCCACATAATCGTACAAGAACCGCTCACGACAAAACAGCGGGATGAGACCGGCCAAACGCTCCGATTGGCGAGTTGCCATGGAATTGATCGTGTCAGCGACGAGTTGCACGTCGATCTGTTCAAATGCCGCATAGTACGCATCCAGATGTGCGGGTGCTTCGGCAATAAGCTCTGCGTCAAGCAGTAGCTCGACGAGAATATGCCCTAGGAAGCTGGGGCGAAAACCGTCATCCTCCGGCAGTACGCCGCGGACGGCTGCCGTGAATTGAGGACTCAATTCCGCGAAGGCCCGGGTTCGGTGAAACCAACGATCGTCGTGATGATGACGCACGATCCCAGCGGCCAGAGCCGCCACGCGATCGTCTTCGTGGTCCAGATAGGGCTGTGCCGCTTTCGATTTCACTCGCATCTCGCGGTCGACGACGCTCAACCAGTCGGGGACGGCAGTACCGACAAGAAAGTACGGATCGTCTACAAAGAAGCGACCATGGGCAAAGTAATTCATGAGTACCAGCTTACGGTGTGCCGTTTCGCAACTGGCCAATGATCACCGAAGCGTTGTGGCCCCCGAACCCGAAACTGTTACTCATGGCCATCGTGAGATCTCGTTCACGCGGCTGATTGGGCGTGTAGTCAAGATCGCAGTCCGGGTCGGGCGTGTCGAGGTTGATCGTTGGTGGCACCACGCCCAGTTCGATGGCCTTGGCCGTAACCACCAACTCGATGCCGCCGCTGGCGCCCAACGAATGGCCGAGGTGGCTTTTGATGCTGGAAATCGTGAGAGATTTGGCATGTTCGCCGAACACCTGCTTCAGCGCAAGCGTTTCCGACTTGTCTCCCAATTGTGTGCTGGTGCCATGAGCATTGATGTACACAAGCTGATCTGGATTCAGCTCGCCGTCACGCAACGAGTTGGCCATCGCCCTGGCCGCCCCTTGTCCTTGCTCATCGGGCTGCGTGATGTGCCCCGCGTCGCCGCTGGCTCCGAAACCGAGCACCTCTGCATAGATCCGCGCACCGCGTGCCTTGGCGTGCTCCAATTCCTCCAGCACCACAATCCCAGCGCCTTCGCTCATGACGAAGCCGTCCCTATCCGCGTCAAACGGCCGACTGGCACCCGAAGGGTCGTCATTTCGCAGCGACAGGGCTTTCATGTTCTGAAAACCGCTGACTCCCATGGGTGTGATGGCCGCTTCGGTGCCACCCGTAATCATCACGTCGGCGTCTTCGTACTGTATGGTCTTGAACGCATCGCCAATGGCGTTGGTGGCGCTGGCGCAAGCGGTCGCGACCGTATAGTTGGGACCTCGGATGCCGTAGCGGATCGACAGGTTTCCACCTGCGGCGTTCAGCATCAGCTTGGGAATTGTGAACGCCGAAACGCGATCCGGACCCTTGTGTAGCAAGCGGTCCATCTGGGTCTCGATTTCACCCAGACCTCCGATACCCGATCCGAGGATGACGCCACATCGAAAGGACTCTTCTTTCGAAAAATCCAACCCCGAGTCGTTCACCGCCTCGATGCCGGCGACCAGCGCGAATTGCGTGAACCGGTCAATCCGCTTGGTCTCCTTCCGGGGGATGTATTCTCCCGGGTCCCAGTCGTAAACGTCGCCGGCGAACTTGACCTTGAAGTCCGTGCAATCGAACAAGCGCAACGGGTGCACGCCACTTTCACCGGCAAGCAGCCTGTTGAAGAGATCGTCGACTTCGCAACTGAGCGACGTGACGACGCCCAGCCCGGTAACGACAACGCGTCGTTTCATAGCCAAAGCCCACGCGCGTTTATGATTGGGATTCTTCGATAAACTGGATGGCTTGGCCCACCGTTTCGATCTTTTCGGCTGCATCGTCTGGAATGTTGATGTCGAACTCTTCTTCCAGTTCCATGACCAGCTCGACCGTATCCAGCGAGTCGGCTCCCAGATCGTTGATGAAGTGAGTCTCCGGATTCACTTTTTCTTTATCTACGCCGAGCTGCTCGGCAACAATATCAGTGACTCGTTCCGCGACTGAAGACACCTTGGTTTCCTCCTAAATGGTTCGATACTCGAGGCTTGCACTGCGATAGCGCAGCTTTTCCCGTCGGATTTTCACAGAAGTGTTGGTGCGTAAACCCCAAAAGATAGAGGATTTCCATAAAGCAGGTCAAGCCTAGCCGGTAATACCCCCGTCTACCACCAACGTGTGGCCCGTTACGTATGCCGCAGCCGGACTAGCCAGAAACAGCACCGCCGCAGCCACGTCGTACGCAGTTCCAAGCCGCTTGGCCGGGATGCGCTTCTTGGCTTCGTCTTTGGCTACGTCGCCCAATGCATCGGTCATGGCGCTTTGGATGAAGCCCGGGGCGACCGCATTGATCGTTACCCCTCGTCCGGCCAGTTCCTTGCTCAGACTCCGCGTCATGCCGACCAGGCCGGCTTTTGACGCCGAATAGTTCGTCTGTCCCGGGTTTCCCATACGGGCTCCCGACACGCTTGCCATGTTGATAATCCGACCGTAGCGAGCCCGCATCATGTAGCGCGATACCGGCCGCATCATAAGGAAGGCTCCACGAAGGTTTACGTTTATGACGCTTTCGAACTCCTCGTCGCTCATTCTTGGCAGAAGCGTATCACGCGTGATACCCGCATTGTTGACAAGGATATCGATCTTCTCCCATTTCTCGACAATATCGTCGATCACCTGGTCGACCCGCTCGCGGTCCGTCACGTTGCACTCAATGGCCTCAGCCGTGCCGCCTGCGTCGGTGATCGCTTTGATCGTCTCGTCCATTCCTTCCTTCGACATATCCAGGCATGCCACTCTGGCGCCGTTGGCCGCCAGCGTGATCGCGATCCTCTGCCCCAGACCTTGGGCCGCGCCGGTAACAACAGCAACCTGACCGGACAGATCGGCTTTGAGTGTATTGAGCGTTTCTTCAGACATCTACTGTCTCCTCGTTGCGTAATCGTTGAGAAAGGGCTTTTTCTATGGAAGGTGCTAGGCCGGTACGCTTTCGCAGGGGACTTTTCGGTCGATCCGTTTCAATAAGCCCCGAAGTACTCGGCCGGGACCGATTTCGTAGAACTGGTCGATCCCTTCGCCCAACAACAGTCGCATCGAATCCTCCCAAAGGACCGGTGAGACGACTTGCTTCACCAACAATTCTCGAATCTCTTCGGGGTCGTCGTGCGTTTGAGCGTCCACGTTGGAAACAACGGGAATCCTCGGTTTGGCCATGGGCACGTCCGCGAGAGCCGTCGTCAGGCGTTCCACGGCCGAACCCATGATCGACGTGTGGAAGGCACCGGCTACAGCCAGCGGAACAACTTTCATGGCACCTACTGCATCCGCCGCATCGGCAACGCGTTCGCAAGCCTCGTTGTGTCCCGATACCGCTATATTTTTCGGGCACAGGTAGTTGGCCGGCTGGAGGATCTCATCCGCTTGACGGACCTGGGCACAAAGCCCTTCAACGTTCTCGCGATCAAGGCCCAGGATGCTGACCATGCCGCTAGGCGTTTCGTCGGAGGCTTCCTGCATGGCTTCGCCGCGTTTTTGAACGACCTTCAAACCGGACTCGAAATCCATCACGCCCGCGAACACCAGTGCGGTGTACTCACCAAGGCTCAGCCCCGCGGCGGCCACACACTGTTCCACCACTTGGGGCGATTCTTTCCGCAACATCTCCAACGCAGCCAGACTTGCAACGAACAACGCCGGCTGGCTGTAGACGGTCGAGTCAAGTTCCTCTTCGGGGCCCTCGAAGCAGATTTTCGCCAAATCGTATCCCAGCACAGCCGAAGCGCGATCGAATAGATCTCGCGCAGCAGGCAACCTCTCCACCAATTGGCTGCCCATGCCTACGGTCTGCGCGCCCTGGCCGGGAAACAGAAAGGCGACGTTGCTCAAGGACTATTCCTCCGAAGACTCCACAACAACTCGCCCCATGTAGTAACCACAGTTGGGGCAGACCACATGTGTGGGCACTGCCGTACTGCATTTGGGGCAACTGGTCAGTTGCTTCGGCTTCTTTGCGTCGTGCGAACGGCGTTTGCCCGTTCGGGAGTTCGAGTGTTTGCGTTTTGGTACTGCCATTGCTCTTACTTGTGTGTATTCGGCAAACGAAACGGTCAAGAGTGCCTGCTATTTCAAGGCAAACGCATCATCGTAAGTCTCCAACCGATGGCTGTCAACCGTGAGACAAACGGACTGCATGTGTTCATTTGACCACCGGTTCGCCCCGATGCCGCACGAGGGCCCCATCCGCCGTTCGTGGTGCGCATCGGGGCAAAGACGAGAAGTGTTCAGGAATTTGGGCACTCCGAACCACCGCGACGGGAATACGTTGGTACAATCCACATAGGGATATCCGTTGGAGACTGTCCGGAAACACATCCCTCGTGGGAATCAGAGGTAATCTGGCGATGCAGGCGAATGGTCGAGTCACCGTTCGAAGGGAGCCAACTCCAGAGGTCTTGCCCCACTACCGGATTCGGTTTCGGGACGGGCTCGGGCCGTCTGAGTTCCGTCATGATAAGAAGAAGTATCTATTGTGGGCTCCGGATCACGCGGTCAAACGGTTCTTCCATCTCCTCGGGCGATTCGTAGGAAAAGCAGACACGGGCATGGATCTCCGCATGTTGCTTGCCCTGAGGAAGGACTTCCGAGCAATTCAAGCGAAGCGACCTATTCCCGGTCTAGTCTGGTGCGTCAAGTACGGCGACTTGGATACGCGGCGGTTGGCAATTTGGCTGTTGGGGCGGATAGGCAATCGCTACACGACCTCCTTAATTTCCGCGCTGCGCGACGATCCCGATGTTTGCATTCGCAAGGAAGTTGTTAGGGCACTTCGCCGCTTGAGGGCTTGGGCGGTACTCCGCGAGATTGCGGTTAGTGAAAATGATCCCGTTGTTCGTCGGCTTGCTACGCGGGCGGAAGTACCGCGTCGAGATTTCTCGGAGCGGATGGCAAAGTTCTTGGACAATGAGATCGACAACGTAGCGCAGGCGGACGGAACTGCCCCTGGTGTCAGGCCCCTCTATATGAACACTGCCATCGGTGAAGGCACGCCACCAAAGTCCCGCTGGTATATGCGTCTGGTTCTAGAACACATCCGCTGGCTGGTCGGCCGACACGGGTCCAAGCTGTCGGGCAAGCAGGCCAAACACTGACGCATGACCGATGCCGAATGTGTCGCGTTTCTCCAATGGTGTTTGCCGCGAATGGGTATGCGCTGGCGAGGATTCCGTAAGGTGCGCCGCCAGGTGCGCAAGCGAATCGCCAAGCGAATGACGCAACTGCGACTCGACGATCTGGCTGCATATCGCGATCGCCTCGAATCGCTTCCGGACGAATGGAGCATGCTCGACTCGTTCTGCCGGATCTCTATTTCTCGCTTCTATCGCGACAAAGCCGTCTTCCGTCATTTGGGCGACCGAGTCGTTCCGACCTTGGCCGCCATGACTCTGGATCGCAACGATCGTCAGCTACGATGTTGGTGTATTGGTTGTGCGTCCGGCGAAGAACCGTACACGCTGGCGATCATCTGGTGCCGACACCTGGCTGCGCAATTTCCACAATTGGACTTTCACATACTCGCAACGGACGCCGACGAAACGATGCTCGACCGGGCCGAGCGAGCCGAGTATCCACACACGGCGGTCAAGGATCTTCCAGACGAGTGGATTGCAGACTGTTTCCAGCGCAAGGGCCCCGTCTACCGACTGGTTCCGGAGATCCAAAGTCGCGTGCATTTCCAGCAGCAGGACATTCGTCACGAGACGCCGGTTGGCGAAAGCGGCGAACCCGCGACCTTTCACCTTGTCCTATGTCGCAACTCCGTCTTCACCTATTTTGACGAACCTGCGCAACAGCAGATGCTCAGGCGGATTGAAAAGAATATCATAGCCGGTGGCGTGCTTGTCATCGGCAAATCCGAGGTTTTGCCCGACGGCGACCATTCGCTGGCATGTTGCGAGGCGAACATGAAAGTGTTTCAGAAAGATACAGATCACCATGTTTGAGATCTTCGACCACACAGCCGATCTGGGCCTGAGAATTCGGGCCGATGATCGACAGACGCTGTTCATCGAGGCGGCTCGGGCTCTATTCTCAATTTTGGTGGTGAACCTTCAAGACGTTTGTTGCGTCCAGCAGAAGGAGTATACCATCGCAGGCGAAGAGGATGATTACCTGCTGTTCGACTGGCTTGGCGAACTGTTGTACACGTACGATGCCGACCGTCTGTTGTTTTCCGATTTCGCAGTCAGCTTGACGGAAGAAGGGCTACGGGCAACGTGCCGTGGAGAACCCATTGATCCGTCGCGGCATGAGTTGGATCATGAAGTCAAAGCGATCACCTATCATGGGCTGAAAGTGGAACAAGTGGACGACGGTTGGCTGGCGGAAGTAATTGTGGATATCTGAAATGTCGAAAAACCGAAGACACAAGAAGTCGAAGGGTGGCAGGCCCAGAGACCCCAGAGACAAGAGGAGCCCCTCGCAAGGCAAGGTCCGAACGATGACCAAACGCGACTATGGCGGACCGCTTGAGCAGGTGAGCGACTGCTGCTGGCGGATTCCGAAGGACTACAAAGACGGTATGCGCGTCGATGGACTGATCTTTGCCGACGAGCAGATGATCGAAGACATCCGCGGCGATCAGGCTCCGGAGCAAGTTGCCAACGTAGCCTTCCTGCCAGGCATTCAGCAGGCCAGCATGGCGATGCCGGACATCCACTGGGGCTATGGCTTTCCGATCGGTGGCGTCTGTGCGACGGATCCGGCGGAAGGCGGCGTCATCTCGCCTGGCGGCGTAGGCTACGACATCAACTGCGGGGTCCGTTTGGTGCGGACGAACCTCTTCTACCAGGACGTCAAGCCGCACATGCACGATTTGATGGATCGGCTCTTCGCCAACATCCCGGCCGGAACTGGTCGTGGCGGCAAGTATCGCTACAAGAAGAAGGAACTACGGCGTCTTCTGGCGAAGGGTGTTCCGTTTCTCCGGGAACGCAACTTGGCGACCGACGGCGATGTGACTCACACCGAGGCCAGCGGCTGCCTGGACGAGGCAGTTCCGGATTTCGTCAGCGACAGAGCACTGCAACGTGGTTCGGATCAGTGCGGGACATTGGGTTCTGGCAATCACTTCCTGGAGATCCAGGTAGTCGATGCCGTGTTCGACGATCATGCGGCTCATGTCATGGGCCTGGACAAAGACCAGATTTGCGTGATGATCCACTCCGGATCGCGAGGCCTTGGCCACCAAGTTTGCGACGACGCACTGAAAAACCTGCGCGGAGCAGCAGTCAAGTACGGTATCGACCTACCGGACCGCCAATTGGCGTGTGCTCCCATCGAGAGCCCAGAGGGCGAGGAGTACCTGGGAGCCATGTGTGCGGCCGCGAATTTCGCCTGGTGCAATCGTCAACTGCTGATGTGGCAGGCTCGCGAGAGCTTTGAAGCGGTATTCGGCCGCAACTGGGAACAATTGCAGATGAACTTGATCTACGACGTGGCCCACAACATCGCCAAATTCGAGATGCACACGGTCGACGGCCGCGAACGCCGAGTGTGGGTACATCGAAAGGGTGCCACGCGCGCCTTTCCCGCAAATCATCCGGAAACGCCGGAGGCGTATCAGAAAATCGGCCAGCCAGTGATCATCCCCGGCGACATGGGCCGAGCCAGTTGGGTACTGACTGGACAAGAAGGCAGCATGCAGCAATCGTTCGGCACCTGCTGTCACGGTGCCGGACGAAGGATGAGCCGCTCGGCCGCCATTAAGCACGCCCAGGGACGGCGCATCGATCAAGAGTTGGCACAACGAGGCGTCATCGCCCGCGCTCGAAGCTGGCGCGGCCTAGCCGAAGAGCAACCCGATGCGTACAAGGACGTGAACGTCGTCGTAGACGTGGTCCATAAGGCAAACCTGGCCTCGAAAGTCGCCCGAATGAGACCCCTCGGCGTGGTCAAAGGATGAATGACCAAGGCCCTAGTCCCAATGACCAATGCATGCTGTTGGCCGTGTTTCTTCGTTGGTCATTGGGGTTTGTTCATTGGTCATTTCCCTTCCAGTTGGCGCGTTGGCCGATTTGGGTAAACTGAATGCCGTCTTGCGATTCTCTTTCCTTCCTTTCTGCAGGATGCCCTGCTTCAGAATGGAGGCACGCCGATGGCGACCAAGAAACGTAGCCAACTTACCCTTCGGGACAAGCTTTCCCGTCTCAATTTCGATCTAGCCTGCAAGTTGTTGGGCGAAGAGGGCTCGAAACTGATCATCGAAGGCGGCAAGCACGAGATCGACATCGACCGCCAAGTGCGGCTGAACGACAAACGGTTTGAACTGCGATTCTTCGATGCTGCCGGAACGGTCGTCACCATTCGGCTGGAGGACAGTGCGCGGCGGCGGATCGAATGGCGCTGCAACACATCGAATACCGCGAACGACAAGGTGGGAGCGGCATTCTCGCTGATTCTTGAAGAAAAGACACCGCTTGGTCTGGCGGAACCGCCGGAAGAAGAGTTGCCCCTGGAGTGCTTGAACGAGGAACAGCTTCTGCGGCGTGCCGTTCGAGAGCGAAAGGAGCGAGCCCGAACGGAAAAGATGAAGCTGCGGTCCGCCGACCCTTCGAAGCCGTGGACCGAGTACACCATCACCAGCGCCGAATCGGGCAAGACCTACCGGCTGATGCTGCGAGGCGGCGAACTGGGACAGTCTTCGTGTTCGTGCCCGGACTTTCGTTCGAACCGGATCGGCACGTGCAAACACATCATGCACGCCCTCGAGAAGGTCAAACGCCGGTTCTCCGCAGCCGTACGGCGACGTCCGTACAAGTGCGATCAACTGTTGCTGCACATGAATTACGGACAGGAACTGTCGCTTGCGTTCGAGGTCCCCGGTCGGGCATCGGCCGAAGTCGCGAAGATCGTCAGCCCGATCCGCGATCGCGCGATCGACGACGTGCACGAGCTCGTCAAGATAGTCGGTCGCTTGGAGCGGCTGGGAGAAGAGGTCACGATCACGCCGGACGCGGAAGAGTACATCCAACAACAACTGTTCCAGGATCGGATCCAAGACCGCGTGGCCGAGATCCGCAAGGACCCGGCCAACCATCCGCTTCGTACGGAGTTACTGACAGCCGAATTGCTGCCCTACCAACTGGATGGCATCGCTTTCGCCGTCGGGGCCGGGCGGGCGGTCTTGGCCGACGACATGGGGCTTGGCAAAACCATTCAGGGCGTCGGCGTCGCGGAACTGCTGTCCAGCGAGGCGGACATCCAGCGCGTTTTGGTAATTTGTCCCGCGTCGTTGAAATCGCAGTGGCGCAACGAAATCCACCGCTTCAGCGGCCGCGACTGCCAGTTGGTCGTGGGTGCCGCCGCCGATCGGGCGAAACAGTACGATAACGATTGCTTCTTCACCATCTGCAACTACGAACAGGTGTTGCGGGACATCCTTTCCATCGAACGGGTCAAGTGGGACTTGATCATCCTTGACGAAGGACAACGGATCAAGAATTGGGCGGCCAAGACCAGTGGCATTGTCAAGAGCCTCCGGTCGCCGTTCGCCCTGGTTCTGTCCGGCACACCACTGGAAAACCGGTTGGACGAGTTGTATTCAGTCGTTCAATTCATCGACGATCGGCGTCTGGCGCCGGCCTTCCGCTTCTTTAACCGGCACCGAGTCGTCGACGAAAACGGTAAGGTCCTTGGCTACAAGAATCTGGACCACTTGCGCGAAAACCTGAAGCCAATTCTGTTGCGGCGCACGCGCGGCCAGGTCATGAAGCAACTGCCGCCGCGAACCACGGAAATCGTCCGCATCCCGCCGACCGACGAACAGTTGGAAGTGCACGCGGCCCACTCGCAAGTCGTGCAGACCATCATCAACAAGAAATACCTGACGGAAATGGACATCCTGCGACTGCAGAGGGCGCTGTTGATGTGCCGCATGGTCGCCAACTCGACGTTCCTGATCACCAAGCAGGAGCCCGCCTATTCCAGCAAGCTGGACCGACTGGACGAACTGTTCGATCAACTGTTCGCGGAAGAGGACCGAAAAGCCGTCTTGTTCTCCGAATGGACGACCATGTTGAACCTGATCGAACCGCTGGCTGAACAGCGCGGTGTCGATTTCGTTCGGCTCGACGGCAAGGTGCCGCAGAAGAAACGGCAACAACTCGTCCATCAATTCCAAGACGATCCCGAGTGCAAGTTGTTTATCACCACAAACGCCGGCTCGACGGGGTTGAACCTGCAGGCGGCCAATACCATCGTGAACGTCGATCTGCCCTGGAACCCCGCGGTGCTGGAACAGCGAATCGCCCGGGCGCATCGTATGGGCCAGCGGCGGCCCGTGCAGGTGTTTGTGCTGGTGACCGAGGACACGATCGAAGATAAGTTATTGAACACGTTGTCCGCCAAACACGAATTGGCGTTGGCAGCCTTGGATGTCAACTCTGACGTCGATGCAGTGGACTTGGTCAGTGGCATGGAGGAACTAAAGCGGCGTCTGGAGGTACTGTTGGGCGCCAAACCGGAAGCAGCCGTGGACGAATCGGTCAAGGCCGAGCGGGAGCGCGAAGCCCAATTTATCGCCCGGCGCGATCGCGTTGCGGCGGCCGGCGGCGAATTGCTGGGTGCCGCGTTCAACTTCCTCGGGGAACTGATGGCCGACCATCGCGAAACCGAAGCATCCAAACAACTGTCCGTCGATTTGAAGAACCGTTTGTCCGAATGCGTAAATCAAGATGAAACCGGCAAGCAGCAGCTAACCGTCACGTTGCCGGACAAAGGCGCCCTGGACAGTTTGGCAAATTCGCTGGCCCGGCTGCTGGCAGCGGGGCAGAGCGATCCAGGGTAGTACAACCCGACCGACCGGTGGGCTCTGAGAGCCAGTCTTCAAAAGCAGGACCGCGGTCGAGTTTGGTAGTGGTGGCTTCCAGCCGCCACGTTTTCGGCGATATTCGGTTTTTTCAATGGCGGCTGGAAGCCACCACTACGTATTCGAAGACTGGTTCCAAGTCCATCATCACAGGATCAATACATCTGCACATTCTGGCCGTCGCGGCGGATGGCGATTCGCAGCAGCACGGCAACGTCGGTCGTGCCCGAGATGAACTGTACGGAACCGTCGACGAACCCGACCAACAGACCGCCGGGATGCGGTGATTGTAGCGGATTGTTGATGCCGTGATC